>SVLL01000058.1 GCA_015067935.1 Oscillospiraceae bacterium
TGGCTCAGACCAAGGAGCACCTGCTGCTGGCTCGTCAGGTTGGCGTGCCCGCAATCGTTGTCTTCATGAACAAGGCTGACCTGGTTGACGACGCTGAGCTGCTGGAGCTGGTTGAGATGGAGATCCGCGAGACTCTGTCCTTCTACGAGTTCCCCGGCGACGACATCCCTGTTATCCAGGGTTCCGCTCTGAACGCTCTGATCTCCGAGTCCACCGATGTCAACGCTCCTGAGTACGCTTGCATCAAGGCTCTGATGGACGCTGTCGACGAGTATATCCCCACTCCCGACCGTAAGGCTGATATGCCCTTCCTGATGCCCGTTGAGGACGTCTTCACCATCTCCGGCCGTGGCACCGTTGCTACCGGTCGTGTTGAGCGTGGCCAGATCAACAAGAACGACAAGGTTGAGATCGTCGGTCTGCGTGATGAGAAGAAGGAAACCGTCTGCACCGATATCGAAATGTTCCACAAGCTGCTGGACTACGCAGAAGCCGGCGATAACATCGGCGCTCTGCTGCGTGGTGTCGACAAGAAGGAGATCGAGAGAGGCCAGGTTCTCTGCAAGCCCGGCTCCATCAAGCCTCTGACCAAGTTCGCTGGCCAGGTTTATGTCCTGTCCAAGGAAGAAGGCGGCCGTCACACTCCCTTCTTTAACAACTACCGTCCTCAGTTCTACTTCCGTACCACTGACGTTACCGGCATCATCACCCTGCCCGAGGGCACCGAGATGTGCATGCCCGGCGACAATGTCGTTATGAACGTTGAGCTGATCACCCCCATCGCTATCGAGAAGGGCCTGCGTTTCGCTATCCGTGAAGGCGGCCGTACTGTCGGTTCCGGTGTTGTTACCGAGATCTACGAGTAATTCTTATAGCTGAGAAGCATTTTGATCCCCCGAGCCACGGCTCGGGGGATTTTTATATGTTTACAGTTTCTTTCTTGCTTTTTCACTTACGGGTATGCTATAATATAAAAAATATGGGTAAATGTGAGAAAAAGGTGAAAAAACTTGAGAGAATTGTACGAAAAAATTAAAGAATCGCTGGTTTCAGCCCTGCCGATCACGCTGATCGTGTATCTGTTGGCATTGACCCCGTGGTTCAACCTGACGGAAACGGAATTGCTGACCTTTACCATCAGTGCAGTGATGCTGATTGTCGGTTTGGGTCTGTTCAGTATGGGTGCGGATCTTGCCATGACCCCTATGGGTACCCATGTGGGCTCCGGTCTTTCCAAGCAGCGCAAGCTTGGTCTTCTGCTGGTGGCCTGCTTTGTGCTGGGCCTGCTGATCACCATTGCAGAACCGGATCTGTCTGTGCTGGCCAATCAGGTCAGCTCTGTGATGAACGGAACTGTGCTGATTTACGCCGTCGGTCTCGGTGTCGGTGCGTTTTTGGTCGTTGCTGTGCTGCGAATTGTGTTCCGTAAGCAGCTTTCTAATATTTTGATGCTTTTTTATATGCTGCTGTTTGCAGCAGCCTTACTTCTGGCGGCCAATGGCAATATGGGACTGCTGCCGCTGGCCTTTGACTCCGGTGGCGTGACCACCGGCCCGATCACTGTGCCGTTTTTGATGGCCTTGTGCGTGGGTATTTCCGGCGTTTTGGGCGATAGCCGTTCTCAGGAAAACAGCTTCGGTATGGTAGCCCTGTGTTCTGTTGGTCCCATTCTGGCGGTGCTGCTGCTGGGCGCATTTACCAACAATGATTTGCAGTACACTGTGCCGGATTACGCTATAGGCGACAGCATTCTGGGCGCATATTTGACTACTGCGGCCCACACTGCTAAGGAAGTTGCCATTGCGCTGGGTATGATCGTATTTTTCTTTGGTATCTGTCAGGTGTGGTTCCTGAAGCTGCCGAAGAAACGCCTGCTGAAAATCGGTGTGGGTGTCGTCTTTACTTATGTGGGTCTGGTGATGTTCCTCACCGGTGTCAGCGTGGGCTTTATGCCCGTGGGCTACAAGCTGGGCATTCAGCTGGCGTCTATTCACCCGGTGCTGCTGGTCGGCTTGGGTCTGGTGATGGGTGTGCTGGTGGTTCTGGCAGAGCCAGCCATCCATGTGCTGAATGCGCAGGTGGAGGAAGTAACCAGCGGCTCCATTTCCAAGAAATCCCTGATGATGGGTCTGTGCATCGGCGTTGGTTTGTCCATTGCGCTGTCCGTCATTCGGATCATCTTCGATTTTTCTCTGGTTTATTACATTATCCCCGGCTATTTTATCTCTTTGGCACTTTCTCTGTTTGTGCCGCCCGTATATACCGGCATCGCCTTTGACTCCGGCGGTGTCGCCAGCGGTCCGATGACCTCTACCTTTATTTTGCCCTTCATCACCGGTGTGTGCGTGGCATTGCAGGGAACGGAAGCGGTGCTGCGGGATGCCTTTGGCGTGGTTGCACTGGTGGCAATGACACCGCTGATCACCATTCAGCTCCTCGGCTTTAAGGCGGTCATCACCCAGCATGTGCGTGAGCGTCGGGCAATGAAGCGGATTCTGGGCGCGGACGATCAGCAGATCATCAACTTTATGTAAGGAGGAGTTTTGATGGCCAACAATGTAAACGGTTCCGATATTCGAAAGCTGAAGCTCCTTTTTACGGTTGTAGAACGACCGAAAGCAGAGTTTTATCAGGATGTTTTGAGCCAGTATGAGGTCAATTGTCAGCTGGTGATGCCCGGCTTGGGTACGGCGAAGTCGGAATTGATCGATATGCTGGGGCTAAATATCCACAAGGCAGTGCTGCTCAGCGTGGTCCGGGAAGATCGGATGAATGAAATTATGAAGGTGCTGGAAACAAAATTCACTACCATCAAAAACGGCAAGGGCTTTGCCTTTGCTGTGCCTATGAGCAGTGTGATCGGTGTGAATACCTATCAGTTTTTAAGCAATAACCGCTATATGAGGGGGGACAACCATGACAACCAATAATCACGAAGTTATTTTTGCAATCGTAGATTCCGGCTATGCGGAGGAGGCCATGGCAGTGGCCCGGGAAAACGGTGCCCGGGGCGGCACCATCCTCAATGCACGCGGCGTGATCCGTGAGGAGGCGGCAGCGTTCTTCGGTATCACCCTCCACGCGGAAAAGGAAATCCTGATGATGGTGGTGGAAAAGACCATCCGGGATCAAATCCTCAACGCGCTTTATCAGCAGATGGATATGGCAAAGAAGGCCAAGGGCATTGCCTTTTCGCTGCCTGTTTCCGATGTGGCCGGTCTGGTACCGGTGGAAACGCCCAAAAATTCGGAGTAATAGCAAGGACCGCTGCGTTTGCAGCGGTCTTTTTTTGCCTTTTTGCAAAAATTTCATCCCCCAGGGGGGCTTGTGAATATGTTTGGGTGATGATATAATTCTGTGCGTAAATAAGAAACGATTTGGAGAAACTCTATGAATCCTATTCAGGAAATGAAAAAACGGAAAAAAAGAAACGCTTTGGTGATCGTCTTTTTGCTGATTGCTGTTTTAATTATTAGTGTGGTATGCCTATTTATCGGCTCTTCCAATATGACATTTACGGAGGCGTTGAATGCCTTGCTGGGCGGTGGAACCGGCGCGCAAAGTCGGATCATTTGGAAAATTCGCGTACCTCGGGTGCTGGCTGCCCTGATTGCCGGTGCCGGTTTGTCGGTATCCGGATTGATTATGCAGACGACATTGAATAATACAATGGCGTCCCCCTCTACTTTGGGCGTATCCAATGCGGCTGTGTTCGGTGCCAATCTGTCCATTATCGCGTTCGCTGGGGGCTTTCTGTCCACGGGCAATAATCTAAACAGCTTTGATGTGGGCACAAATCCTTATGCTACCTCTGTGATGGCATTTGCTTTTTCGATCCTTTCCATCCTGCTGATTCTGAGCCTTTGCAAGGTTAGATCTTTTTCGCCCAATATTGTTGTACTTGCAGGTATTGCCATTGGCTCTGTTTGGACAGCGGCGACAACCATTCTGCAATTCTACGCCACCGATGTTGGCCTGTCTGCGGCGGTGGTCTGGAGCTTTGGCGATTTAGGTCGGGCAACCTATCGGACCGATGCCATTATGGCTGTTGTCGTGCTGATTGGTATTGTGTATTTTATGATGATGTCATGGAAATATAACACCCTTCTCAGCGGCGATGCAACGGCAAAGACTATGGGAGTAAATGTGGAGCTTCTTCGGTTTGTCTCTCTTTTGCTGGCATCGATGATTACGGCAGCCTGTGTGTCATTTTTGGGCGTGATTGGCTTTGTGGGTATTATCTGTCCCCATGTGACAAAGAAAATTCTGGGTCAGGATCATCGCATTACCATCCCCGTTTCGTGCTTATGTGGAAGCTTGCTCCTGCTGCTGGCAGATACACTGTCCAGAAGCATGGGCAGCGGATCAGCCTTACCGGTGGGTGCGATTACTTCCCTTTTGGGTGCCCCGTTCTTTATTTCCATCATTTTTAGCAAAAAGGGGGGCCACTGATGTTAAAAATCGAGAATCTGCATTTTCAATATACCCCTCACGGAAAACCGGTTCTGAATGGTGCGTCTTTGGAATTAAAACAAGGCGAAATCGGCATTTTATTGGGAAAAAACGGCTCGGGAAAAACCACTTTGTTTAAAAATATTCTGGGCATTGAAAAGCCTGAAAGCGGTGCGATTTCCTTTGACGGAGAAAACTTACTGAGAATGCCCCGTCGGGAACGGGCAAGAAAAATAGCCTATGTTCCTCAGCATATCCACTTTGGCAATATGAGTGTGTTTGATTCCGTACTGATGGGCAGAGTGTCCTTTTTCGGTATGAATGCCGGTCGGGAGGACTACGAAGCTACGGAAAAGGTGCTGAAGGATATGCGGTTGCTGGAGTTTGCAGAACGCAATGCAGAGGCACTGTCCGGCGGCGAAAAACAAAAAATTGCCATTGCAAGGGCAATGGCGCAAGAGCCTAAGCTGATGGTGTTCGACGAACCTACCGGGAATTTGGATATTGCCAACGAGCAGCTAATCGTGAAAGAGGGAAAGCGGCTGGCAAAAGAGAGAAATATCAGCATTCTGGCGGCTTTGCACGATTTGAATCAGGCTCTTTATTTTGGCGACAAGTTCTTTTTTCTAAAGGAAGGCATGGTCAAATATGCCGGCGGGCGAGAAATAATTACAGAGGAAGTAATCCGGGACATTTTTGATATTGATGTCAAAATCGTCCGGATTAACAATCAAGATGTAATTTTAGGAGGTTATTATAATGAAGATTAAGAGAATCGTTGCTACAGCACTTTTGTTGGTGATGCTTTTAAGCTTGTGTGCTTGCGTATCGACGGAAACTACTGATCCCAATGGTCCTGATACGATCACTGTTACGGATATGGTGGGCAGAAAAGTTACCGTGACTCCCGGGAGCTATAAAAAGGTCGTCTGTATTGGCGCAGGCGCGCTGAGAATGTACTCTTACATCGGGGAAGTGGAGCTGCTTGCAGGTGTGGAGGATATTGACAACACTACCTTGGCTGAGCGTCCCAAAATGTTTGATTCTGTTGCCCGGCCCTATGTTTTGGCATACGGGGATGTTTTTAACAAGCTGCCTTCTTGCGGCGTGGGCGGTCCGATGGCACAAGCTGCAGAGGCGGAAAAGATACTGGCTTGTGACCCGGATATTGTCATTTCTGAGTTTGAGGATGCAGACAAGTCCAATGCTCTGCAGGAGCAGCTGGGTGTGCCGGTTATTACTTTGGGTGCAGGCGGCAAGGGCGTGTTTGATGAACTGTTTGCAGGCTCCATGGAACTGTTAGGAAAGGTTTTTGCGGAAGAGGAGAAGGCTGCCAGGCTGGTGGACTATGTCAAAAATGAAACCGCTGCGATCACAGAGCGTATTGCCAACATTGCGGATGAGGACAAGCCCAGCGTTTACATTTGTGGACTGGGCAACTGGGGCACAACCAACCATCTGATGACTGCAGAAAATTATATTTCCTTCCAAGTTGCCGGAGTGAAGAATGTGGTCACAAATCTGGGAATTCAGGGAATTGGTGCCATTGAAGCAGAGAAGTTTGTGGAATTGGGAGAGCAGATGGATATCATTATTATGGATGCCGCTGCCGTAAAGAATATCAAGCCTCTGTACACGGAGGATCCCACTATGTTCGATACCTGCAAGGCTTGGCAGAATGGGGAAGTGTATCTGGAAATGGCCTATAACGCATACTATACCAATTACGAAATCGCTTTGATCAATACTTGGTTTATTGCCAAAACGGTGTATCCTGAAGAATTTGCTGACATCGATCTGACGGCGAAGACGAATGAAGTTACCAAAGTCTTTTTGGGCGTTGAGTTGGCAGAAGATATTTTTGCCTGCCCCAGCAGCTTTGGTGGTTATCAGAAGATCAATACGGAAACATTCTTTGGCTGATAGGAGCTTATGCGTGAAAAAAGAGGATATTGTTGAATTTTTTGACCGCTGCGCCCCAAGCTGGGATGCGGAAATGATCAAGAGTGATGAGATCATCGGCATCATTCTGGATGCTGCCGGAGTGGAGGTCGGCAAGACCGTGCTGGATGTGGCCTGCGGCACCGGTGTGATGTTTCCCTACTATTTGAACAGGGAAGTGGCGTCCGTTACCGGTATTGACATTTCCCCGGAGATGGTCAAGATTGCCCGGGAGAAATTTCCTCAGGTGCAGGTGGTCTGCAATGATGTGGAGGAAACGGCTTTTGACCGGAAATTTGATTGCATCGTGGTCTACAACGCCTTTCCCCATTTCCCCGACCCGGAGCGGTTGATCGAAAAGCTGACCGGCTTGCTGAATCCGGGGGGGACATTGACCGTGGCTCACGGGATGAGCCGGGCCCGGATCGATCACCACCACGAGGGGAAAGCCAGCAAGGTGTCCGTTGGACTGATGCATGAGGATGCGCTGGCGGAGATATTCTCCCGTTACCTGAAGGTGACAAAAAAGATCTCCGATGACAGGATGTATCTGGTGTGCGGTGAAAAATAGACGAATAAGGGGGCGTTTTGCCCTCTTATTTTTATGCAATTTTTCAGCTTGAAAATTTCATTTTTTCTTGCAATTGTCCGCGCTGTGTGTTAAAATGTCCTTAGTCTAAATGCTTTTGCAATTTTAAAGGAGGAATACACCAAATGAGCTATGTTGATGAAGTATATGAAAGAGTCGTTGCCCAGAATCCTGCCCAGCCTGAGTTCCATCAGGCAGTGAAGGAGGTTCTGGATTCCCTGCGTGCTGCTATCGAGCGAAATGAAGAAGCTTACCGTCGGGATGCTCTTCTGGAGCGTCTGACCACCCCTGATCGGATGATCCAGTTCCGGGTCGCTTGGGTGGATGACAAGGGTCAGGTGCAGGTGAACAATGCCTACCGCGTCCAGTACAACAACGCAATCGGCCCCTATAAGGGCGGCATCCGTTTCCATCCCTCTGTGAACCAGAGCGTAATCAAGTTCCTTGGCTTCGAGCAGATTTTCAAGAACTCCCTCACCGGTCTGCCCATCGGCGGCGGCAAGGGTGGTTCCGACTTTGATCCCAAGGGCAAGTCCGACCGGGAAATTATGGCCTTCTGCCAGAGCTTTATGACTGAGCTGTATAAGTATATCGGCGCGGATGTGGATGTTCCTGCCGGTGATATCGGCGTAGGTGCCCGGGAAATCGGTTATATGTACGGGCAGTACAAGCGCATTCGCGGTGTGTACGAGGGTGTGCTTACCGGAAAGGGCCTGTCCTATGGCGGCAGCTTGGCGCGTAAGGAAGCAACCGGTTACGGTCTGCTGTATTTGACCGAGGAGCTGCTGAAGTGCAACGGTCACCAGTTGGCAGGTAAGACGGTTGCTGTCTCCGGTGCCGGCAATGTGGCCACCTATGCCATCGAAAAGGCGTGGCAGCTGGGTGCAAAGCCCGTTACTTGCTCTGACTCCGCCGGCTGGATCTACGATCCCGAAGGAATCGATGTGGCACTGCTGAAGGAAGTTAAGGAAGTCCGTCGTGCCCGTCTGACCGAGTATGCCGCTGCCCGTCCCGGCGCGGTCTACACCTCCGGCAAGGGCGTTTGGAGCGTTAAGTGTGATGTGGCTCTGCCTTGCGCAACCCAGAATGAGCTGCATCTGGAGGATGCCAAGCTGCTGGTTGCCAACGGTTGTATCGCTGTCTGCGAGGGTGCAAATATGCCCACTACTGCAGATGCGACCGAGTATCTGCAGCAAAGCGGTGTGCTGTTCTGCCCCGGTAAGGCTGCCAATGCCGGCGGTGTCGCTACCTCTGCACTGGAGATGAGCCAGAATTCCGAGCGTTTGAGCTGGAGCTTCGAGGAAGTTGACAGCAAGCTGAAGGGCATTATGGTGAATATTTTCCACAGCGTGGACAATGCCGCTCGGGAGTACGGTATGGAGGGCAACTATGTGGCCGGTGCAAACATTGCCGGCTTCCTGAAGGTCGCCAACGCCATGACCGCGCAGGGTATTGTGTAATCAATCCTTCACCCAAAAGAGAGTATAGAAAAGCACCGCTCACAAGAGCGGTGCTTTTTATATGCGATCGGGTCTGTAAGCCGGGTTCTGTCTTGACAGCCATCTATCTAGTCCTGCAATTGCTCGCAGGATCCAGCCACCTCCTCGGAACGGTCGGGCAAACCGTATGTTCCTCCACGGTGTTGCTTCGGGATAGAGTTTACATCGTAAAACCCATGTTTCCATGGGCCGGGTGGGCTCTTACCCCACCTTTTCACCCTTGCCGAAGGTGCACGGAGCGCACCTTCGGCGGTATATCTCTGTTGCACTTGTCCTGGGGTCACCCCCGGCGGGCATTACCCGTTATCCTCGCCCTATGAAGCCCGGACTTTCCTCACGCCCTGCCTTTCGGCATGGGCCCGCGGCTGTCCGACCCGGTCGCAAAAATATTGTAACCGATAGAAAGGGAATTGTCAAATGTCTTGCAAAATTCCCGGGAACAATATATACTATAAGAAAGACAACGGAAATGGAGCGCAGAGTATGCCGATGCTGTTTGAAACCTATTTTGAAAACTTAAGAGGAAAAGAAATCGCGGTGCTGGGCTTGGGCGTGAGCAACCGCCCCTTGGTGCGCCTGCTGCTGGAGTTTGGCTGCCGTGTTTCCGGCGGTGACCGGGTAGAACGGGAAAAGCTGGATGCCGAGGTGCTGGAGCTGGAAAGAATGGGCTGCAAGCTGTATCTGGGCGAGCATTTCTATGAGGAAATGACCGCGCAGATCGCTTTCCGCACCCCCGGTATGCATCCGGACAGCCCTGCTGTGAAGGCTCTGCGGGACGGCGGCGC
>SVLL01000003.1 GCA_015067935.1 Oscillospiraceae bacterium
GAAATAGAAAGAGAGCGAACTGAACAGGTCAATTCGCTCTCAAATCTACCGAAATATGGGCTTTTTCCGCTATATTTAGCTGAGTGTTGAGGACTTTGAGGTGTAGGTATCATCAATTTACTTATGTGCTGGTGAACGATCCTACGATGGGGTACGGAATTTTGATCGAGAATATGCTGGATGCAGCGGCATAGATTAAGCCCACACCGTTTGGTGTGGGCTTTTGGCGTAAGGGATATTTATCGGGTGACAATCAAGTGAGAAAACTGTTTTCAAGAATGCCCAAGCCGAACACGATGCTTCCAAAGAGCAATAAATAAACAATAGCCATTTCATATCCTCCTTTTTTTGAAAAGCGGCTTTACTTAACGGATTTCCTTTGCTATAATTATTATAGCGCGAAATACGAATATTGAAATAAAAATACCGACTGATTATATAATAATATCGCCAAGATTATTGTTTTTATGGAAGGATAGTTGCGCCGTGAAATTGCAAATCAAACGGAATATGATGGAAGAGGTTGAAGGTCTTTACAACGAATATCCCTATGCGTTTCATCATACGGATATGAGTGAGACTGCGGTGCCGTGGCACTGGCATGAGGCTCTGGAATTTGGCTATGTGGCGGAAGGGCGTGTTAAGATATCCACTACCTCACGGACGCTGACCCTTGAAAAAGGTGAAGCTTACTTTACAAACAGCAATACTTTAACCACAGTGGAGAATATAGAAAGCTGTATTCTGGAGTCTCATTTGTTCCATCCCATTTTCTTAGGCGGGCATTTTAAAAGTGTATTTGAAACCAAGTACCTGAATCCCGTGATCCAAAACAAAGAGATAGATATGCTGTGCATCCGCGGGGAAACAGATGCCCAGCGCAAGCTTTTGGGAAAACTGCGGCAGCTCTCCCAGCTGCAATCCCAGCCGGATGTGGAATTCCAAACACGCAGCCTGCTCGGTGAGATCTGGCTGTTTCTGTTAAGCGTTATTCAGGAAGCGGACAGCAGCATATATCGCTCTGCGGCCAAAAACCCGGACCGTATTCTGACGATGATGGCCTTTATTCAGGAAAACTATGCGGACAGAATCACATTGGAGGAAATTGCCGATTCCGCATCCATCAGCACACGGGAATGCTTGCGCTGTTTCCGGGAATCCATTCGGCAATCTCCAATGGATTACCTGATCGAATACAGAGTCCGTATGGCCAAAAAGCTACTGGAGACAACAAATCTTTCCATTACGGAAATTGCACTTCGCTGTGGGTTCAACAGCAATTCCTATTTTACAAAAATATTCCGCCGTAGCTGCGGCAAGACACCCAATGCTTACCGCAAGGAGCGGCAAAGTCTGGAAACGGCTGTTGCGCTGACATAATAGGCCAGACCCATCGTGGGGCAGGTGTGAAATCCTTGCCGCTCGCCCGCAAAACAGCGGCGCATATCTTGGTCATTAAACAAAAAGGTGGTGCGTATATGGAAAGTCAACCCATTGACTATGAAAGTGCGGAATTTGCCCTGCGGCAGAGCTGGGAAATTCATCGACAGGCGTTCGGTCCCATTCTGGAGCCGGCATTTACGGAGAATCCGCAGGTTCGTATTTTGCTGATCAATGCGCTGAATCATATCAGCCGTCGGGATGTAAAAAGGGGAATGGAGCTGCTCAAGGAGCTGCAGCCATACTGCATCTATGACGAGGACAAAGCCGCTTGGGCGTTTTTTGTGGGGCTTTGCTTTGAAATGGGCGGCGCGAGGGAGCAGATGCTGCAGTGGTATGAAAAGGCGGGAGAAATCGGGCATCGGTTTTATCTGCCATACTTAAAGCTGGCAAAGGCGGCGCACGGTGCGGCACAGTTTGAAAAGGCGAGGGATTATTATAAAACCGCCATTTCCTGCTTGCTGGAGATGGATGAAAAGGACCGGGATGAAGTCATTCTGGGCGCGGCTTATACCAATTTGACCTCCTGTCTGACGATGCTCCATCAATATCCTGCGGCGGAAAAGGCTTGGCAGGAGGCGCAAAAGTATCCGGCTCAACCCGGCGCGGATGCCACAGCAGCAATTCTGTATGCGGCGATGGGCAATGGGGAAAAGACCGCGGAGCACATCCGGGGATTGAGCGAAAAATTCCCGGCTTGGGTGGAGCAGACCCGGCAGATGACCCAACAGATTCTCAGCGGAACACACCCCGATTTCCCAAATTAGGCAATACAAAAACGGAAACCTCAAAAAGGTTTCCGTTTTTTACTTTTGATGGGAATACTGCCGCTTTTTCTTGCTTTTTTGTCATCTTATGCTATAATAAAGAAAAAATCGCATCATAAGGAGGCTAGTATGAATAAGCACGGCGTTTTTATCAGCTATCGGCACAAAGACTGGGCACTGGCCGGACGCATCTATGATTTCTTTGATGCGAAAGGAATGCGCCCCTTTTTGTACACCGAATCGATGCATCAGGGCCATTTTCAAGAACAGCTACGGCAAGAAATTCTGCAGGCACCTTACTATCTTTGCGTTTTGACAGAAAATACATTTGCTCCGGATACAGAAAATGCTTCGGATAGACCCTATGGTTGGGTATATAAGGAGCTGGAGATTGCCCTGACTGATCCGGACAAAAAGATTTTGATGGTCGCGGAAAAAGGCTTCCAGTGGCCGGCATATCTACCGGTGCAAATAAACACCCAGCACAGAATCCGCGATTTCCATTTTGATTCTGTGGAGTCTGCTACTTTTCGGAATCAGATGGAGAAGCTCTGGCGTAAGAACATCGAGCGCGACAAGCTGTCCGGAGTTTTGGATTGGCGGCAGCAGATTTTTACTGCCAATAATGTCTGCATGATGAAGCGTGAGCAGATTGAGAAGGAACTGGCACCGTTGGCAGATCGTTTTGGTTGGGATCTCATCGCTGCCCTGAAGGAAAACAGAGAATATGAAGGCGAGAACCGCATTCGCTCGATTCGCATGTCCTGCTATGCTGCCAGCATTATCTTTACACCTGAGCAGAATAAGGTGGATATGCGTGCTTTTGATAAGCATCTGATGGCAAAACTGTTTGGTTGGCTTTTAAAGGATCCGGATTTTAATATGGAGATTATCATCAACGCTCCCGGCAGCACCGCTATGTGGGATGCCATTACCCGAAAAAAGCTGGGAAACAGTTCGCAGGAAATCTGCCCGGAGGATATTTTTTACAGCTCTTACGGCAGTATTACCCATCTGATACAAAACAATCCCGTTTTTACCAAGGCCTATGAGGATAATCGCTTCAACTTTATGGTGACAGAGAATATGCTGCCCTATGCTCTGTTCCATGTGGAGTATAAAACAGAATTTGAAGAATACAGTTATATCAAGGTGGATCTGTATTCCGAAGGCCTAACTTCCAATATGGACCGCCGCTGTATGATGATTTTTAAGCGGGATGATCCTCAAAACTACAATTTCTTCGTGGAACGCTACAACTATACACGAGATGCCCGACAGTCGGGAGAACTGATTCGGCAGCACCATGTGCAATGGATGCAGGAATGGGAGGAACTGAAGAAGCAGAAGGAGGGGGCAAATGGAATCTTTGGAATTTATCCGCGGCGCGAACATAAATCAGGCACTGGAGAAGAAGTATAGGCAGTATTTGACCGGTCATCTTCAGTATCCGCAGGAGCATCTGGAACATATTGACGATGATATTGAAATCGGAATTTCTTATTATCAGGCGTTTACGGCGGATACGCCTCATAAGCATCCCATAGCAACGGAACACGGCTATGTGCTGCAGGGGAGCATCAAGGTGTTGGTTTTAGGCGAGGAACCGCAGGAATATCAATTTGATGCAGGAGACTTTTTCGTACTGCGGCCGGGCGTGGGTTACGCCACAAAAAATGCCCCCGGCACAAAAATACTGTTTGTGAAAGCTCCGGGTATTAACGATAAAACAATCATTCCGCTTACGGATGCATTGACCGAATGGGCCGGTAGCTGGGATTGACCGGCGCGGCCGGAATATGCCCCTGCAGGACGGGCGGTTTATTGATTCGCAAAATGTGGCATTGCTATAATAGGCGGGGGCTTGCTCCCGCCGCTTTTTCTTGCTTTTTGCAGGAAAAGTGTTTATAATGCAAGCAATACAAAAAATGGTGATAGGAGGTAGCTATGGGTATTTTCACCGCGACCCTCAGCCAGACGGCCTTTCTGTTTTTATTCATCCTTTTGGGATACATTCTCGCAAAAGGAAAATTTGTTCCGGATAATTCCCAAACGGTTCTGTCCAAGCTGGAAAACTGCGTGTTCATTCCGGCATTGGTTTTGGGGACCTTTATGGGCAATTTCACTGTGGAGAAGCTCTCCTCCGCATGGGGCTTGCTGTTAGGCAGCCTTTTGCTGGCGGTGATCGCTACGGGTGTGAGCCTTGTATGCGTGCGCTTTTGCAGTAAGGATCAGTATGAAAGAAATATTTATACATACGGTTTGTGCTTCTCCAACTTCGGCTTTATGGGCAATGCGGTGGTCAGTGCCCTGTTCCCGGAGGTTTTTTTGGAGTATCTGATATTCACATTGCCCCTTTGGACGATGATTTATCTCTGGGGCGTTCCGGTACTGCTGATGGGCGACAGCGAAAGTAAGCCCGGCTGGAAGAAAAGACTGAAAAACTTTGCAAATCCTATGTTTGTATGCATGCTTTTGGGTATGGTGATCGGCCTGCTGAAGATTCCGGTGCCGGAGTTTATCAGCGGTGCGGTTTCGGCTGCAGGCAGCTGTATGTCGCCTATGGCGATGCTGCTGACCGGTATGACCATCGCTCAGTTTGATCTGGGTTCGATTTTGCGGATCAAGGGTGTGTATATGGTTACAGCATTGCGGCTGGTTGTGTTTCCTGCCGTTTTTCTGGGGATTATGGCGTTGTGTCCGCTGCCGGAAACCTTTGCCACCTGCGCGATTTGTTCCCTCGCCATGCCCTTGGGCTTAAATACGATCATTATCCCCGGTGCTCTTGGAAAGGACACCAAGGTGGCATCCGGTATGGCGGTGGTTTCTCACATTCTGGCGTGCCTGACGATCCCGGTTGTATTTATGATTTTTGCGTGGATGCGCGGATAAAAGGGAAAATGCGTTTTTAAATAGTGCGACCCCCAAACTGTCAAGCTTTCCTTTGACGGTTTGGGGGTTGTTTGGCACGCTGAAGGCCGGGATTTTCCGGCTTTTTATATACGGTTAATAGGCATCGATCCGACCGCCGATATTGCTGCCGAAGTGATAAGTGCCCTGCACCTTTACGCCATCGGAGAAATAGATGAAGGTGTCCGGGTGCTTTTTCATGGTGGACATAAACTCACCCATATTTCTGCTGTTGAGCACGGTCACAACCATGGAATAGGCATCACCGGAATACATACCGGTCGCCTCCAGAATGGTAGCACTGTGCTGATACTTAACGAGAATTTCATCCCGGATTACCTCCGGCGTTTTGGTGATGATTTTGACCTCAACCGCATAACGCTCCTTCCGCAGCAGGGAAGAGGTGGTCCATTCGAACACAAAAATCTGGATAATGGAAAGCAAAATGCTGGTCAGATCCCAATAAACGAAATAGGAGCAGAGAATCACTGTGTAGCAGATAATGCTGATGATGCGCTCTACATTGAAATTCGGCTTTTTTTGATTTACAAGGCATGCCACAATGTCGATGCCCCCGGTAGAGCAGCCGATTTTCAGCATCATACCGGTGCAGATGCCCAGAGATACACCGGAGAATACGGCTGCAATCAGCCGGTAGCCAATCTGTTCGCCGGCGGTAAGACCTTCCGGAATGAAGGTGTAGAAATCCAGATTTTCCAGGACGATGACACCGAAGGAGTCAAACAGAATGAACGCAATGACATAAAAGACATATCGCTTTTTCAGGAAAATCCACGCCAGCACCATAAGGGGGAGATTGATGGCCAGCTTGAACCAACCGATATTGATTCCGGTGATTTCGTACAGAATCGTACTGATGCCATCCACCCCACTGGGGGAAAAATTTGAGGGCAGAACGAAGACATACAGCGAGACATAGGAGATGGTGACGGCGCAAAGCATCATCAGAATACATTTCAACTCATATAAAAGGGGACTTTGTTTTTCCATAGGGCACCTCTTTCTGTGTTTTGTTGGAATTTTAACACAAAGGTTGACAATTGTAAAAATCGGATTTATACTCTTGCTATGAAAATAATTCACAATAGAAAGGAAGAAAAGGCTTGGACGCGCAGAAAGTGAAGCTTTTTTTGTTGGTAGCCAAATACAGGAACTTTACTGCAGTGGCAAAGGATTTCTCTTACACGCCCTCCGCTGTGTCCCATATGGCAGATGCGCTGGAGACGGAATTGGGCATAAAGCTCTTCATACGGACCAATAAGGGAGTGCGCCTGACAGAGGAAGGGAACAAAATGTACGATAGCTTTCTCAGCCTTGCCAATGCCCAGGAGGCACTCCTGCAAAATGCCGCCGCCTTGGCGGCCCAGCATAAGCATATTTTGCGCATCGGTACCTATTCGAGCATTGCACTGCATGTCTTGCCGGGGATTTTGCAAAACTTCAAGCAAGAGTACCCATTCGTGAAAACGACCATCACTGTGGATGACTATATGCAGGAATGGCTGAAACAGGGCATTGTGGATGTGATCCTGGCAGATGAGCAGGTAGGGGATGAACTGTGGATCCCCCTTCTGGAGGATGCATATGTGGCGGTTGTTCCGGAAAACGAATTTGCAAATCAAGAGGAGATCAGCGTGGAGGAGCTTTACAGATGCACCTTTATTAAGTCCTCGGAGATGCTGCTGGAAAAGTATCTGGATTACAGCCGCTTCGGTGATATTATTGAGGTGAAATCGGTGGAAGATAATTCGCTGATTTTTATGGTCAAGGAAAAACTGGGCATTACCATTTTGCCCAACCTGAGTATCCATCACCTGCCGGAGGGCGTAAAGGCCCTGCGCCTGAAGCCCGGTCTGAAGCGCACCATTGGTGTCAGCTATGATCCCAAACGGGCGTCCTGGGCTTGTGAGCGTTTTGTACGGCATATCAAAAAGCTGACCTGGGCGTAAAATACCGGATTCGCTTGCATTTTTACCGTAATATGGTATGATAAGGAAAAAAGGAGGACTTTTTATGGCAAAAGAACAGCTTTCCAATGAACTGTCCGCACGGATGGAGCAGGAAAAGAATGCGCGCAGCTTTGCAGATCATTCCTGCCACGATACTTCGGCGATTCGCCGGCATCACAATAAGCCCGCTCCCGTTTGGCGTCCCAATTTCGCAAAGGACATTGACCGGATTCTGTACAGTCCCTACTACAACCGCTACACCGATAAGACGCAGGTGTTTTCCCTGACGAAAAATGACGACATTACCCGCAGATCGCTGCATGTGCAGCTGGTGTCCCGGATCGCCCGGACCATCGGTCGGGCTCTGAATCTGAACCTTGACCTGATTGAAGCCATTGCGCTGGGCCACGATATCGGGCACACTCCCTTCGCCCACTGCGGTGAGGTGTATCTGAATGAACTCTACAACAGCCATACCGGACGGTTTTTCAATCATAACATCCACTCCGCTCGGGTGCTGGACAAGATTTTTCCGCTCAACCTGACATTGCAGACCCTGTCCGGCATTGCCGGTCACAACGGTGAAATTGAGCTGGCGGAGTATCACCCCGTTCCCCTGAAAAGCTTTGAGGAATTTGAGGCGGAGCTGGAAAAAGCGTACACCATCAAGGGCTATGCCAACAAGATCCAGCCCAATACGCTGGAAGGCAATGTGGTGCGTATTTCCGACATTATTGCGTATCTGGGCAAGGACCGCCAGGACGCTGCCAGCATCAAGATGGTGGACAACCGCCAGTTTTCCGATTCCATCATCGGCGGCATTAACTCCGAAATCATCAATAACCTTGTGGTGAATATCATTGAAAACAGCTACGGACATCCCTATATCAAGATGGACGCGGAGCATTTTCAGGCAGTGCAGACCTTTAAGAAGGAAAATTATGCTATGATCTATGCCACAGAGCCGGGCCGTCCCATCCTGAACCGGGTGGTCAAGCCGATGATGCAGGAGATCTATGAGCAGCTGTTGGAGGATCTGATTCAGGATAAGCAAAGCTCGCCCATCCTGCTCCACCATGTGGACTATGTGAATCAGACCAGCTATCCCCGTGAGGTGCGCTACGGCAAGGGCGAACCCAATCAGATCGTGGTGGACTATATTGCCAGTATGACCGACGATTATTTGATCGATCTGCACCGGTATCTGTTCCCCAACAGCAATTATTATGTGGAATACACCGGCTATTTCGGTGACCTCTACGAGCAGCGCGGCCGCATCAGCGGTCAGCTGACTTGGGATGAGCCCGTGTAAGAAAAGGAGAGAAAGAGATGAAAAAGCTTCTTGCCATTTTGCTGTGTGCTGCCATTGTGATGGGCCTTGCCGGCTGCGGCAGCTTTGAGGATGTACTGGCATCTGCCATCGATTATGCGGAAAGCAACACCGCACAGTACAATAAGATTCTGGAGGATGCAGGCATCGTCCATGCCAGCCCCGTGTTTGGCGACAATATTTTCAGCTATGCCAGTGTGGATGAGGAAGGCAATGTCTTCTGCGCGGATTATGTGTGCAAGATCGATGTAGTCACCTCTTGGGCGGAGACCTCCTACATCCCCGTTGAAGGGTATACGGAAGACCAAATCTGGGAGCTGAAGCGTGCGCTCCGGGTGGAGTTGGACTATCTGGATCTGCTTGCGTGCTGCTCCATGCGGTTTAATCGTGCAGGGAACTACTTAAAGGTCACCTGTGTGTTTACCGATGTGAACAAGGAAGAAAACTATGATGCCATTTATAAGGCGGGGCTTTCCTCGGAGAATGCTACCATTTCGATGAAGGCATCGGAGGACATCCTGCTGGCAGACGGCTGCGTGAAGAAGTAAATAAAGTTTCATCCCCGGCGGAAGCCGGGGATGTGTCTGTTTTGGGGTTGAGAGCTCGTTCCAGAATGGGGCGGAAGATGCCCGTAAACTGCCGATAGGCGGCAGCTTCCTGCGCAGGGGTAAGGCGGCCTGCGGCCTTGCGCTCCTTCAGGCGTTTGGCGCGCTTTTCCATTTGTCGGATCTGGCGGTCGATGGTGCCGATGGCGGCGTTGGCGGTGGGGTTGGAATAGTAACTCATAATGTACCTCCTGAAATTGTAGTGACAGCTCCCGGGGATACGAAAAACCTGCCTTGAAAAGGGCAGACTTCTCCCGTGGGAAATCTGTACTACATTTCGAAACAGGTCTTTTTTGATGTATGGGTTGACGCTTTGTAAATGATAACGACCCATTACGGTATTTTTCGCACGAATACGAAAAATCGGACGAACAATGTTCGCTCCTGCAATGAGGGATCTGCTGCGCCAATTGCATTGGTTCTTGCAATTCGTTTTGCGGTGTGGTAAACTGTGGATATAAAATGGCGGAGTATGGGGCCGCCGGAAGAAGGTATGAAAAAATGAAGAAAAGTCGGGCGTTGGCCCTAATCATCATTTCCAGCTTTATGTTCGCCACATCAGGTATTTTTGTGCGTTTGCTGGGCCCCTATGGCTTCACATCCATACAGATGACGGCTATGCGAGGAATTGTTTCTGCCATAACACTGACTGTATTTCTGCTCCTTACGAACAGAAAAAGTCTGAAGATATCCTTTAAAGGCATTCTTCTCTTTATCCTCAGCGGTGCGTTTATGTTTCTGGCAGCGTTCTTTTATTATACTGCTATGGGCTATACAACGATCGCAACCGCGGTAGTGCTGATGTATGCGGCACCGATTTATGTATTGCTGTACTCGGTACTGTTTTTAAAGGAAAAGCTGACACCGATGAAAATAGCAGCCGTTATCGTGATGTTGGTAGGTATGGCATTGGTTTCCGGCATTGCAGGAGGTATGGAATTTAACTTTTGGGGCGTTTTCTTTGCGGTTTTGGCAGGCGTGGCATACGCAGGCTACAACATCGTGGCAAAACTGGAAATGAAGCACGGATATGATCCGATGACGGCGATGACTTACTGCTATATTACCATGGGTCTGGTGGCCGGCTCCTGCGCAGATATTCCGAATATGGTGGAGCTGATCGGTCAGTCTCCGCTGACCTTGATACCGCTGATTTTGGGCATAGGACTGCTTACTTGTGCAATTCCCTATTTGCTCTATACGGTTTCCTTAAAGGTTGTTCCTGCCGGAACGGCTTGCGTGCTGGCCTTGATTGAGCCTATGGCGGCTATTATTTACAGCGTAGTATTCTTTAACGAGCCGCTGACGGTGCCACTGGTGGTGGGCGTGGTTTTGATTCTCAGTGCCGTATTTATGATCAGCAGAATCAAAGAATAACGGGAGGTTATTTTTATGAAATTTACAGCAGCAGGTGATGCTCTGCTTCAGCAGAGGATTCCCCAAAACTATGAGGGTTTTGCCCCCGTCCGGGACTATATCGCCCGGGGCGATGCAAGGTTTTTCAATCTGGAGACTACGCTGAATTACGAGGGCGAGTGCTATGCCTCCCAGTTTTCCGGCGGTACTTATGTGCGCACCAATCCCGAGGGCTTCGAGGATTTGCTGGAATACGGCTTTAATATGACCAGCTTCAACAACAACCACACCATGGATTTCTCCTATGAGGGTATGCTCAAGACCTTGGATGTGATCGATGCGTGCGGCGTGGTGAACGCCGGCGTGGGTCGGAATCTGGATGAGGCCGCAGCACCCCGTTATCTGGATACTCCTAACGGGCGTGTGGCGTTGATTTCCATCAACACCTATTTTGAGGCCTGCATGATGGCCGGCAAGCAGTCCCGTCGGTTCCCCGGCAGACCCGGCATCAACGGTCTGCGCCACAGCGAAACGCTGATGGTGGAGGCGGAGGATTTTGCCAAGATTCAGGAGATCACCGAAAAAACCGGCATCAATTTCGAGGAGAAAATCCATATTGCTCAGGGCTACAGCAAGCCCTTCCCGGAGGGGATCTGCCAGATGGGCAACCTTCGGTTCCAGCTGGGGGAAAAGGCCGGACGGGTCGGCAAGTGCAACGAAGAGGATCTGGAACGGGTGAAGAAGGCAATCTTTGAAGCCCAGCTGCAGGCAAATTATATTTTGATTTCTGTCCATCATCACGAGATGGGACCCGGCTCCAATGAGCTGCCCCCGGATTTTCTGGAGGAATTTGCCCATTTCTGCATTGATGTGGGTGCCCACGCCGTCATCGGTCACGGACCCCATCTGCTGCGGCCCGTGGAGGTCTACAAAAATCGGCCCATTTTCTACTCGCTGGGTGATTTTATTCTGCAGCTGTACAGTGTGCCGGTGGCCCCGGAGGATTTCTATGCCAAGCAGGGTTTGACCTCCGATGAAACTGTCCACGCATTGCTTGCCAAGCGATCTGCCAATTTCAGCCGGGGACTGATGGAGGATCCGGTGATGACCGAGGCGGTCGTGCCTTACTGGGAGATGGAAAACGGTGAACTTACCAAGCTTGAGCTGCTGCCCGTAGTCTGCCGCAAGCAGGAAAACAAGAGCGTGTCCGGTTTGCCGGTGGTGGGCGAGCAGGAGAAGATTGCCCGGCGGCTGGCACGGCTGTCCGAGCCTTACGGCGTGAAGATGACGCTGGAAGACGGTATTATCAAGTGCAGCTGGTAAATGGGGAAAGCCTTTGGCAACAACATGGTTTAGGAGAAGATATGATGGAACTGAATCAGGATGTTTTGAGGTATTTGGAAGATTCCTTTGACGAAACGATGGAGCTGTTGGAGACCCTCTGCAAGATTCCTGCGCCTTCTCATCACGAGGAAAAAAGAGCGGCCTTCTGCAAGAATTGGCTGGAAAGCATCGGCGCAAAGGGCGTGTACATTGACGATGCGCTGAATGTGGTGTTCCCTTGGTGCTGTGAGGGGAAGAAAGAATTGGTGGTCTTTATGGCCCACACGGACACGGTTTTTCCCGATATGACCGAGCCGATGCCCTACAGTAACGATGGCAAGAATGTCTATTCTCCCGGTGTGGGTGATGATACGCTGTGCCTTGTGATGATGCTGATGGTTGTCAAGTATATTGTGGAGAATAATCTGCAGTCTGACAAGGGCATTGTGTTTGTGGCCAATTCCTGCGAGGAGGGTTTGGGCAACCTGAAGGGCGTCAAGAAGGTTATGGAGGCGTATGCCGGTCGTGTGGAGCGGTTCTACACCTTCGACGGAATGTATGACCATCTGTACAGTCGCTGTGTGGGTTCTCATCGCTACAGGCTGACTTTGGAGACCAAGGGCGGTCACTCCTTCAGCAATTTCGGAAACCGCAATGCCATCTGTGCCGCGGCAGAGCTGATTTGCGCTTTGAGCAAGTGCGAGATTCCCGTGGACGGGGACAGCAAGACCACCTGGAATGTGGGTATTATCGAGGGCGGCACTTCCGTCAATACCATTGCCCAGAATGCGTCCTTTATGTATGAATATCGCTCCGATTCCTACAAGTGTCTGGCAAAGATGAAGGAATTTTTTGAACAGACGGTGGAAAAGGCAAAGCAGGATCCTGAAGTGAGAATCACGGTTGATGTCATCGGCATTCGCCCTTGCGGTGAAGAGGTGGACGAGGGGATTTTCAATGAAATGGTTGAAAATGTTGTGAAGGTCTGCGAAAAGCATACCGGTATTCCCTGCGCGAAAGAGTCCGGCTCTACCGATGCCAATATTCCTATGTCACTGGGTATTCCGTCTGTCTGCGTGGGCAACTATATGGGCGGCGGCGTGCACACCCGGGAGGAATGGGCAGAGATTGCGTCCATTCCTGTGGGGCTGAAGATTACCGCTGAGATCATTTTGCAGTATTGTTAAATAGAACACACCCCCAAGGGTTTCCTTGGGGGCGTTGCTATTATGGATAGGGATTGCGCTGTTTGGTAAGACCAAGCAAGTAATCTACACTAACGCTGTAGAATTTTGCAAGCTTTACAAGAACCTCAGTTGGAATGTCCCGCTTGCCACTTTCGTAGTGGGAGTAGCAGGCTTGGGTACAGTTCAGTACTTTGGCAAGATCTTCTTGTTTCAGATCCCGGTCCTCGCGCAAATTTCGGATTCGCTCGTGCATACGCTCACCTCTGTCAGGCCGCAAGGGATTGCTCAAGGGTTTTGCGGATTTCCGCTGCGCGGCCGGGGGTGAAGGGACTCTTCAAGCCGGCACTTTCCACAAAGGCAAGGAAGAAGGCTTCCTCCGTGGCCAGATTGTCCTCCCACAGGGCAAGACCGCTGCCCTTTTCGTTCTGCTCCAGCTGGTAAAGCTGCAGCGCGGCATCGTTACTGGTCACATAGCTGACCACATACATAGGCTCGGTGAAGAAATGACCGATTGCCACAAAATCCCGGGGGTCCCAATCCCAAGCGTCGAAGCCAAACTGCGTGCCGATCTGTTCGTACAGCTTCTGCACATTTTCCGTTGTCAGCCTGCTGCCCTTCAGGTCGTACACCTGATGCTCAAAGAGGGCGTAGGCGGCCTGCTCCACAAAAACACTCAGACTGTCCAGCATCTTCCACCGGGTCAGTGTTCCGGCCTCCGGGCCGTAGCAAAGGGTCAGGTATTCCATACCCTGCGAGAAAACCTCTGCCACATCCACGCCGGCATAGCTGCCGTGGGCGGCATAGTCGCTGCAGAAGTGACCGAATTCGTGGGCGAAGGTCAGCTTGTCGGATTCATAGCCCGAGGGATTAAGGAAAATGTAAGGGGAGGTATAATCGACCAGATAGACCTCGAAAGAGCCGTTATACTTTTTGTCGCTGGCTGTAATGTCGTACAGCCCGGCATCCTTCATAGCGGTGAAGGCATAGTCGGCAGTGCCGCCCATCGCCTGCACACTGCCCTCCAGATAGGCGAAGGTCTGGCTCTGGTTGCTGAATTTCAAGGTCAGCTCCGTATTTAAGGCGGTTCTGTATAGGGGCACAAGCTCCTTGCCGATATCCGCCAGATAGGCTTCCGCCTGCTGGGGAGTATAGTCCCGCTTGTGGTAGAAATCGTAGGCAAAGCTGGGGTAGTCCGGATAGCCGGCGTATTCGGCGATTTGCTGACGCACGCCCACCAGCTTCACATAAAGGTCGGCCATCTGGGTGCCGTAGAGGGTGAAATACTCCTCGGAGTAGTGCTCCACTGCCTGCGCGTCGGAGCAGAGCTGATAGTATTTTTCTTCCAGTGCGGCTTCCTGCTCCATCAGGTCCAAAAAGGTTTCGTCCCAGATGGATTCGCCTTCGTAACTGTCGAAAAAGCCTTCCCCGAAGGAGGGGTCTTTTTCCAGCTTGTCCCGCAGAGGGCAGGCGGCAAGGGTGTAGAACATTTCTTCCAGCATTGCGTCAAAGGTGGCGGAGGCTTGCAGGCAGAAGTTATATTCTTCCTCCCATTTGGCATCGGTCAGATCCTTGAAATAGAAAATGCTTGCCAGATTGTAATTGGTATAGAAATTATTATAGAGGTTATAGACGACCCATACCTGATCCACCACCGTGGAAACCTTGTTCTCGGTTTCTGCCAGAGAACAGCATTTGGTAAGCTCCTCTTCCATTTTGGCAGGGTCGGGACGGGTGTATTCCATTTCGCTGAAGGGCGTGACCTGCAAGGTGGTCAGCTCTTTCCACAAATCATCAAAGCTCTTGCCGCTGCAGCCGGTGAAAAGCAGTACCACCGCAAGGACAAGACAAAGCCATTTCATTTTCTTCACGGCAATTCCTCCTTTTTCTTCAGCATACCATAAAATGCCTTATTTCGCAAGGCTTTTCCCGTTTTTTCCCCGGATGCATAAAATCCCCCTTCTTGGCAAACAATACCTGCGAACACAAAAACAAGGAGGTTAAGTTATGCGTTCCAAACTCTTTTTGCGTTGCATTGCCGCAGTGCTGTGTACCCTCTGTCTGGTGGGCGGTGTCACCGCGCTGGAGACCGATTGCGACAGCACCTATTGCTTTCGTCCGGAGGATCTTTCTCAGGATGAGCCCATTACGGGCATCTGCATTACCGCTCTGCCGGACCCTGAGACCGGTACGGTGATGCTGGGCACCCGGGTCATTCGTCCCGGGGATATTCTCACTGCCGAGCAGGTAGCGCAAATGACCTTTTCGCCCCTTCCTACCCAGGAAAACAAAGAGGCGGTGGTCACATATCTGCCCATTTATGAAAACCGGGTGGCTGCCCCTGCCACAGCCGTTATTACCGTCCGGGGCAAGACGGATCAGGCTCCCGTTGCCGAGGATTTCACGGTAGAAACCTACAAGAATTTGCCCAATCAGGGTGTTTTGAAGGTTAGCGACCCGGAAGGGAAGGCCCTGACCTATTCTGTGATGCGTCAGCCCAAGCGGGGTACTGTGGAGGTGCACGCAGACGGCTCTTTCGTGTACACGCCCAAGAAAAACAAGGTGGGTGTGGATTCCTTCACCTTTACCGCAACCGATCCTGCCGGCAATGTATCCCGGGAGGCAACGGTGACGGTGAGTATTCTCAAGCCCGGAGATTCTGCCCAGTATACGGATACGGTGGGAGAAAGCTACCGCTTCGAGGCGGAATGGCTGAAAAATACCGGCCTGTTCGTGGGTGAGCAGATCGGCGGCAGCCAATGCTTCCGGGCGGAAAAGACGGTCAGTAAGGGTGACTTTCTGGCGATGATGGTGAAGGCTCTGGGAATTCCCGTGGAGGAAAAGGCGGAATTTACCGGCTACACCGATCAGGTGCCCGGGTGGCTGAAGCCCTATCTGGCAGCGGCAATGCGCTCCGGACTGACCGCAAAGCTGCCCCTGAGTGAAACCGGTGCGCTGGGGATCGATCAGCCTATTTCCGGGGCGGAGGCGGCGGTGATGCTGCAAAATGCTA
The DNA here is from genome assembly GCA_015067935.1 of Oscillospiraceae bacterium. Taxonomy (GTDB): domain Bacteria; phylum Bacillota; class Clostridia; order Oscillospirales; family Oscillospiraceae; genus Faecousia. Next base: position 15,899 of record SVLL01000003.1, read on the forward strand.
TGGATTTGTCCGTTTCCGCGTCTGCCAAGCCGGTGGACAAGGAAGTGCCCGATTGGGCGGCTTCCGCGGTGATGGCAATGAATGACAACGGTATTCCGGTGAACGGTACGGTCACCCTGACCCGGGGTGAGGTGGCGATCATCCTGTATCGTGCCAATCAGCTGGCCGGGGATGCCCCCGGGCTGAGTATGTATCAGTAAAAGAGAACCACCCCACGCCGATGGCGTGGGGTGTTCGTATGTATGGAATTATTCGGAGGGGGTTTCTTCGCCCTTATTCTTTTTCGCGGCGAGGTATCTGTGCCAAGCGAAAATGGTTATCAGAAGAAAGAGAATCTGGCAGAAAATCTCCCAAACCAGAGAATAGGGATTTGCAATGATTTCACTGAAATCTCTGACGAAAATGCAGATCTCCCGAATCTGGATTATGGTAAAAATAATGGGGCTGAACAGCGTTTCGAAAAACGGTTTGTTTCTGTTGTTAATGCGGCTCATTCGGCCGTCACAACCTCTCCGGCAGGTGTTTCTTCAGTGGGAGTAGCCTCCTCGGCGGCAGGTTCTTCTGCAACGGGCTGCTCAGCCACAGGCTCTTCAGCAACAGGCTCCTCAGCCACGGGGGTTTCTGCCTCTGCAGCAAAAATTGCTGCTGCGGGGGCGGCCTTGGCAATGATTTCGCTTGCGTTCACATCAAAGACCTGTGCTTCAGTTTCCACGGGTTCGTCGCTGCGGTCTTCCTCGTCCTCGCGGTGCTCGATGATCTTGCTGCGGACCTTCAGGACAATCGCCAGGATGATGCCCACCAGAACCAGCACAAAGCCGGTGCCGAAGACAATGATATTGACGATGGCGGTCTGCTGGAAGAGCTTGCGCGCCACATCCAGACCGGGCAGGGCGGTCCACATATCCGGCACGAAAATGGCCAGAATGTTTACGATCACCGGGATGCCGGCCCACATCAGGGGATAGCCGGCCCGGCGGAAGCCCTTGGGCAGCTGGGCGGCATTGACAAGCAGAATGGCAGCTATCAGCACCACGCAGATGACGATGCCCAGAATCAGGTTCTGACGGGAGGCGAAATCACGGACGGTGTTCAGAATGTCCCGGATGCCGACGGTGTTTTCACCGCCTACAATGTTTTCCAGACCGGGGATCTGGAAATTTTCGTCCTCGATGAAGCCGGCAAGACCCTCAACCTCCACCTTCTGGATGATCTCGTTCTCATCGAAAACCTTGCCCACCTGCTCGGCAATATCCTCGGGGATGGGCTGGCCGGTGATGGATTCGATCAGCGTGGAGTTTTCCTCAATCAGCTGGACGATCTCTTCCGGCTCAAAGGTGGTGGTGACGGTGTCGTTGATGTAGTCGGTCAGCAGACCGGCGGTCTTTTCGGAAATGTAGTCCTTCACGGTGGAGTCCTGGATCATCTGAGTGAATTCTTCCTTGGAAACGGGGAATTCCTCACCCAGCTGCTCGGCTACCTGGTCGTAGAACATATCGATCAGCTGCTTGGTCAGGTCATCAGCCACATTCTCGGCCTCGGAGCGGTACACTCTCTGGTAGCTGCGCACCCGGGGGGCGATCCGCATCCCACCTTCACCGGGTCCGGCAGGTGCGTTGACCCGAATATGTGCCGGGGCGGAAATCAGCTCCTGCACCAAGCTCTGGATCGTATCCTCAGAGGTGACGATCTGGATGTCAGCAATCAGTGCGGTGACAACAACGCTGGCAAACAGTGCCACACCCAGCAGGAAGGAAATGAAGGCAAGAAGGATCCGGACGGGAAGGGATAGCTTTCTCATAGGGATTTTGTTCTCCTTTTGTTCATATGATGTCTATATTTTACCTCTGAAGTCATAAAAAGTCAATTATTATGCAACTATTATGCAACAAAAAACAGCACCTGACCGTACTGCATGGTGCTGTCTTATTTGTTTATGGCAGGTTTTGAGGTCCTGCCCAGCAGATAATCCACAGAAACATTATGAAAATCTGCAATTTTTATCAGCGTGGTCGTCGGAATGTCAATATCCCCCCGCTCGTAATTGCTATAAACCCGTTGGCTGCAAGAAAGAATTTGTCCCATCTGTGTCTGCGAAAGGTCTTTATCCTCCCGTAAATTGCGTATGCGGGGGTACAGAGGCATAATAACACCGCCTTGAAATGTTTTTAAATATTATACCCTAGAAAATTATTCGCTATTGACTTTTAGCGAATAATTCGCTAAAGTAGGAGCTAGGAGCGATTGTTTCTCCCTAAAAGACAGAATTAGGAGAACTAACAGAGGGAGAGTGAACTCGCGGAAAGGAGGTTTTACGATGGCTGATATGAATTTCAAACCTTGCCCCAAGTGCTATGTGGGTTATTTGCGTGCTGTTTCCGAACGCAAGGGCGGCTTCAGCGGCGGCAAAGCCGTTACTGGTGCACTTCTGCTGGGTCCGATTGGTATTGCTGCCGGTGCTCTGGGCAAAAAGAAAGTTACCTATATGTGCAACAAATGCGGCTATATGGCCGAATACTGATTCCCTTCAAATTTACTTAAGAGAAAAGAGAGGTATATTTTATGTCTGCAAATATGGTTAAAGAACAACTGATGTCTTTGTTTAGACAAAAGAATTTTCGTTATACCGACTTGGGCGGTGCATACCTGGAGGTATATATGCCCGGAAAAGCAATGGACGCTGTTCCCTGCACACTTCTGATTGCTGCAGACGGCTTGACACTGATTGATGTGCGATGCCAAAAGCTTATTAATTTTAAGGAAAAGCAGGCAAACGGTCTGCTGGCCTGCAATCAGGCAAATCAGCAAAGCACGATCGCACGGTTTTATACGAACGAGCAGGGAGAAGCCATTGCACAAACACAACTGGTTTACGGCGGCTCTGTTGCCTATGCCCACGCACTTTTAATGATTTCCCTGTTTGCCTCCGATGTGGACAAAAACTACTCCATGCTTGCCAAGATGAGATGGGCATAAGCAGGCGTTGAAGGAGGACGCACATGGAGGAGATCTTACAAAAAATCGATGCAATGCTTGAAAATTTTGAGATTGCAGAAGCATTCACATTTTGTCAGAAAAGACTGCTGGAAGCAGGACTGAATCCCCAACAGCAGGAAATGCTGGCACTGCAGACCATCCGTTGTGTGATACATACCGTTAATCTGGAAACTCTGCATGGCTACACCGACGAAAACAATATTCTTCAGCCAAGTGAACGTGGAAAAAAGGATATAGAGCTTCTTGAAAAATATATTTTCCGGCTCATCGGTTATTTAGAGCCGGAGGATCAGGCAAAAATCGAAACTATGTATTTGCAGGTTTGTGAATATGTGTATGCATGGTTTTTCCATTTTATGCCCTACTATGTGCAGAAGGTTGCCGATACCGAAACAAGTGCTGCAAATACCCGCTTTTATCAAGGGTATCTGTGCCTGCTGGTGCAGGTTTATATTAAGTTTGAGTCGCTGCAGAAAATGGCGTGTATAAGAAAAGCAGTGTTTCCGTTGGATGACAAAAAAACCTATTATCGGTACGCAATGGCGTTGGCTGATCAGGGGGCAGATTTGGTGGAACAGGCACGGGAACTGGCTGAGGATTTTCCCTATTTTTCCACAGAAGACGGCAAGGCGGCAGTGAAGCTGCTGCTGATCGCAGACCATTTGTTTTCCCAAGCGGTGACACGAATGTCGCAAAGCAGGGAGTGCATTCCTGCCAAGGTGCTTTCCTGGAAAAAAGCCCGAGCAGCCATTAATGCGGATATTCTCAATATGATCATTGTGGCTCAAGGAGAACGGCAGTCTTTATTCTACGGACCGACGGAGCGAAATGAATACATCGCTAAAATACGAACTCTGGAGCAAGAAATCAAGGAAATAGAGCTGGATTATGAAGGTCCTACATTTTCAGAAAGCGGTTTTACCACGGTGCAGCAAGGCGGCTGCTATGTGGCAACAGCGGTATATGGGTCCTATGACTGCCCCCAGGTCTGGGTGCTGCGTCGCTATCGGGACCAAAAGCTTGCTTCCACATGGTCCGGACGGGCATTTATCAGGCTTTACTATGCCGTCAGTCCCTGTTTTGTCAGGTGGTTTGGCGGCAGCCAGCTGTTCAAACGGTTCTTCGGTGCCAAGCTAGATAAAATGGTTGCCCGGCTTCAGGCAGAAGGTCTTAAGGATACGCCGTATGCCGATCAGGTATGGTAATTGGAAAAATAAACAAGGAATTCCGCGCAGATACTTTCTGTGCGGAATTCCTTTTGAAAAGTCACAAAATTGGGGGAGTTTTTCCAAAAAATTCTTGACAAATGGAGCACAAAGCGTTATAATACACCAGTCTGCGTATGCAGATAATCCTTGCTCCGGGCGCGACCCGGGGCCAAAAGTCCAAAAGGAGGTGCAATCAACATGGCTAAGATCACCGGTAAGTATGAGGTGCTCTACATCATCGACCCCGCTCAGGGCGAAGAGGGCATCGCAGCACTTGTGGAAAAGTTCAAGGCAATGGTGGAGGCGGAGGGTACCCTGACCAACATCGATGAGTGGGGCAAGCGTCGTCTTGCATACCCCATCAACGATCTGCCCGAGGGTTACTATGTTCTGATGAACTTCGAGTCCAATCCTGCGTTCCCTGCTGAAATGGAGCGTGTGATGAAGATCACCGAAGGCGTCATGCGTTGCCTGACCACCGTCGTGGAGGGCTAAGAGTATGCTCAACCACATTGTTATCATGGGTCGTCTGACCCGTGACCCCGAACTTCGCCGTACCGGCAGCGGCGTTGCCGTTGCCAGCTTTACCGTTGCTGTCGATCGTGATTTCGGCAAAAACGAGAACGGCGAGAAGGAAACCGACTTCATTGACTGTGTCGCTTGGCGTCAGACCGGAGAATTTGTCTCCAAGTATTTCGCTAAGGGCAGTATGGCTGTGGTTTCCGGCCGGCTGCAGATCCGCAGCTGGAAAGATAAGGACGGCAACAATCGTCGCACCGCTGAAATCGTGGCAGACAATGTCTACTTCGGTGACAGCAAGCGCAATGGCGACAATGCAGGCGGCTTCACAGCTGCTCCTGCCGGCAGCTTCGGCGGCTACTCCGCTCCCGCTGCTGCTCCCGCATCCGATTTTGCGATGCTGGATGACGACGACGCCCAGCTGCCCTTCTAATTGGGACTGACTCGAATACATCTTGCTGTTGGTCGGTGGTTCTTTCACCCCGGCTCTGCGCCACCAAACCTTGAAATACACAAAGTATTCCTTCGGTTTGTTGACTGGATCCAATGCGAAATTCCTCGCCAACCAAGCAACAATCTGTATTCATCGGCAGTCCGTTATGAACTTTTCTTCAAACTTACAAGGAGGTAATCGTTATGGCTAACGAACAGCGTGTTCGCCCCCGCAAGCGCAAGAAGGTTTGCGCATTCTGCGTGGATAAGGTGACCAGCATCGATTATAAGGATACTGCAAAGATCCGCCGTTACCTGTCCGAGCGTGGCAAGATCCTGCCCCGCCGTACCACCGGCACCTGCGCAGCTCACCAGCGTGACCTGACTACCGCTATCAAGCGCGCCCGTCAGATCGCTCTGCTGCCTTATGTTGCTGACTAATCTGTAACAAGACACCCCCGAGGGAAACCTCGGGGGTGTCTTGTTTCCGGGAGGATACATTTAAAAGGTGTATAGAATCGCATTAAGAGAAAATGTTAAAAAGTGAAAATTTAACAATATCTCAAAATATATTGTAGCTTTGTGTATATTGACAGCACTGAGCAAACAAAGTATAATTATTATAAGGGAATGGGAGTTATTCTTCGCTATTTCAATGTAAGCAGAATTGGAGGGCGTGGAAGGTTATCCAAAATCGCGTATAGCAAAAATTGAACTTGAGTATACAGCAAGCCCATAATAAGGAGGTCTGACAATGGAGAACCTTAAAAGAGTAAGCAAGATCTTTCTATATATAGCGGTAGTGACGCTGATCGTAGCAGTACTGATTTTTGTTGATTTGACAGCGGCATCTTATTTAAATGATGTGCGGGATTTGATTCTGTATATCGTTGCTATGATACCAGTGATTTTTGCATCTATTGGTGTGGCACTTCGGGTGATTGCAAAGGAATTGGGGAAATAAAGAAATGCGAAAGATCCTGCCCCGCCGTACCACCGGCACCTGCGCAGCTCACCAGCGTGACCTGACTACCGCTATCAAGCGCGCTCGTCAGATCGCTCTGCTGCCTTATGTTGCTGACTAATCTGTAACAAGACACCCCCGAGGGAAACCTCGGGGGTGTTTTTTTATCAGAATGCCGTCGGCATAGGGGATTTGCAGGAAGAGCAAAAATTTTTTAAAAAAATTTTTGCTTTGGGTGTATAAATTTGGCCTTGTTGTTCGTTACATATTGTAGAGATATGAATGTCCGCATTGTTGACGGGTGTGCGGACAACTCATATAATAGAAAAAAACCCCGGAGGAAAGACAGAATGCTGGTCTATTTGCAGGCGATAGAGACGCAGGAAGAAAAATCAAAATTTGAAACCCTTTATCTGGAATACCGGCAGTATATGTTTCGGGTTGCTTACGCGATTTTGAACAATATACATGATGCGGAGGATGCGGTACAACTTGCTTTTATGAGGGCTGCGGAAAATATTGAAAATATTGGTGAGCCGGTGTGTATAAAAACGAAGGGCTGGCTCGTTACTATTGTTAGAAACGCAGCAATTGATATTTACAGAAGAAAGCGGGCACACCCAAGTGTGGAATACACCGCGTGGGCAGAGAAAATGTGCGTGGAATATGATGGCAGCAATCTGGTTTCCAAGTGCATCCTGAAGCTGCCGGAGCGGCAACAGAACCTGCTTATTCTGAAATACCAATACGGGTATGACCTGTATGAAATCGCTGAAATGATGGGAATTACCTATCGCAATGCGCTTCAGATCGAGCAGAGAGCCAAGGCAAAATTACGAGAACTATGTAAGGAGGAAGGAATCCTATGTTAAGCGATGAAATCTTAAAGGAAGCAACTGCGGATGTGGTGCGTTTTCGCTTATCCCAATATCCCGAAGAGGAAATGCCCCACACTTTTTCCAAAGCATTTGAAAAGAGAATGAAAAAAATAATCAAGAGAGCGGATCATCCCGTCAGGCATCATATTATGCGCGTTGCAGCTATTTTGGTTATTACAATTACTGTATTATTCGGTGCATTGCTGGCGGCAAGTCCGGAGGTCCGGGCGGGGACACTTGATTGGATAAAGTTTACATCTTCCGGTACAATCTTTTATAAAAATGAAAGCACAAATACGAAAGAGGACCTTCCGGCTGTGGAGTACCGCTTGCCAGCTGTGCCGGAGGGGTATGAGGAAGATGGTGTGATGGAGGGGACCTATAACAGGTGGCATAGTTATGTGAGGAAAGACCAAAAACTACTGGTACTTATATCCTGTTATTCACACCCAGCAGGCGGTATTTATTTGTGGACTGATAACCACGAATATCATCCTGGTTATAAGGTGAATGGCGTACAGGCAGAAATATATACCTCACCGGATGGGAAAAGAGCAAACTACATCATCTGGCAGGATCCGGAGACGGAAGTCCTGCTCATCATTCAGGCGTTTGAGGAACCTGAAACGCTGGTTGCGTTGGCAGAAACCGTAGAAAGAATCGATAAATAATTTATATATCAGAAGGAAAAAGCATTCAAATGGAGAAGACCTACAGCGGCTTGACCAAGGGGCAGACATACACACTGGAAGTGACAGTTATCATCAACGGCGTGACGCAAACGGCTTCCGTAAGCGGGACCTGCTGATACAAGACAAACTGTAAAAAATTTTTTTCGCAAGAGTGTATAAAATCGCGTGTTTGCTGTTGCAATGCGAATGATCGCAAAGGAAATGGAAGAATAAAAAACGGACACGCGGGGGGCGTGTCCGTTTTTTATTGATTCTGTTCCAGCCAGATGAGCAGAACCGCAATGTCCGAGGGGCTGACACCGGAGATGCGTCCGGCCTGACCGATGGACAAGGGACGGATCTGCTGCAATTTCTGCCGGGCCTCCAAGCGCAGGCCGGTGATGGATTCGTAATCGATATTTTCCGGCAGCAGACGGGTCTCCTCCTTGCGGAATTCCTCCACCTGCTTTTGCTGCCGCTGGAGATAGCCGGCATATTTGATCTGAATTTCTACCTCGTCGGTTATGGCTTGGGAAAGCATCGGACGCTGGGCATCAAAGGGGGCAAGGTCGGCATAAGTCACCTGCGGGCGGCGGAGCAAATCAGCCAATCGGGCGGAGTTTGCCACCGGGGCGGAATCCCGGGCGGCAAGCATTTCGTTCAGCTTTTCGCTTGCGGGGATGCCGCTGGACTCCAAACGGCGGATCTCCTGATTCACCGCCTCGTATTTTGCCTCCACCTGCGCCAGACGCTCCGGCGGAACAAGACCGATGGCCGCACCCAGATGGGTCAGCCGCTGGTCCGCATTATCCTGCCGGTGGAGCAGGCGGTATTCCGAGCGGCTGGTCATAATCCGGTAGGGTTCTTCCGTTCCCTTGGTCACCAGATCGTCGATCAGCGTGCCGATGTAGCTGCTCTCCCGGGTCAGCACAAAGGGGGGCTTGTTCCGGATCTTCAGGGCGGCATTGATGCCTGCCACAAGACCCTGAACGGCAGCCTCCTCATAGCCCGACGAGCCGTTGAACTGGCCGGCACCGTAAAGCCCCGATACTGCCTTGGTTTCCAAGGTGGGCAGCAGCGCGGTGGGGTCGATGCATTCGTATTCGATGGCGTAGGCCGGGCGCATCATTTCCGCGTTTTCAAGGCCTTCAATCGTGCGCATCATTGCAATCTGCACATCCTCCGGCAAGCTGGAGGAGAAGCCCTGAATGTACAATTCTTCCGTGTCCAGACCGCAGGGTTCGATGAACAGCTGGTGCCGGGGCTTGTCTGCGAAGCGGTCGATTTTGGTTTCGATGCTGGGGCAGTAGCGAGGTCCGATACCGGAAATCGTTCCGTCAAACATAGGGCTGCGGTGGAAATTGGCGCGGATGATTTCATGGGTGCGCTCGTTGGTGTAGGTCAGGTAGCACACCGCGGAGTTGTTGACGGGTTTTTCCGTTCGGAAGGAGAAAGGTTCGGGAATGTCATCCCCGGGCTGGAGCTCCATTTTGGAAAAATCAACGCTGCGGCGGTTAATGCGGGGCGGTGTGCCGGTTTTGAAACGGCGCAGGGGAAGCCCCAGCGCGCGGAGATTGTCCGCAAGGCCCACGGAAGGGTGCATTCCGTCCGGCCCGGAGGGAATGACGGCTTCACCGGTGATGACGGTGCTGTCCAAGTAAGTGCCGGTGGCGATCACCACCGCTTTGGCGGTGTATTCTGCGCCCAGTTGGGTGCGCACGCCGGTGACGGCACCGTTTTCGGTGAGTACGGCGGTGATTTGTGCCTGCTTCAGCTGCAGATTCTCCTGCAGCTCCAGCGTGTGCTTCATCACCTGCTGGTACTTCCGGCGGTCCGCCTGCGCCCGGAGGGAGTGAACGGCAGGGCCTTTGCCCCGGTTCAGCATCCGGTACTGGATGCAGGCTTTATCGGCGGCTACGCCCATCTCACCGCCCAGCGCGTCCAGCTCCCGGACAAGGTGACCCTTGCCGGTGCCGCCGATGGCCGGATTGCAGGGGAGATTCGCCACCGCATCCATATTGATTGTAAAGAGTATGGTGCTGCAGCCGAGCCTTGCCGCGGCCAGCGCGGCCTCAATGCCGGCGTGACCGGCACCGATGACGGCTACATCGCATTCTCCTGCGTGATAGGTGGTCATAGGGTTATTCCTCTTCGTTGGCGGTTTTCTTTTCCACAGGGGGGAGTTTGAAGGGCTTGCAGACAACCTCGCACCGGTTGATGGGTGTGCCGAGGGCGTGGAATTTTTCTTCGTAGCCGGTCATAATGCCCACAATGCCGTTTTCGTGGAGATTCCGGGTCAGATTCTTGACCTCCAGACCGCAGGCGGCAAATTCCTCTACGGAAAATTCAAACAGGGGGGCGTTGTCGGTCTTATAATGGATTTCTCCGTTTTCCTTGACCACCCTGCAGTATTTATCCAAAAAGGTCCGGTAAGTCAGGCGGCGTTTGGCGTTCTTCTTCCGGGGCCACGGGTCGGGGAAGTTGATGAACAGCCGGTCGATTTCGCTGCCGGCAAAGATCTCTTCGATTTTTTCCACATCCATATCGATATAGAACACATTGGTAAGACCCATGGCTTTGGCCTTTTCCATAGCGACAACGACCGCTTCCCGGCAACGCTCCACGGCAATCAGCAGTACATCCGGATTGGCAGCAGCGGTTTCTGCGGTGAATTTGCCCTTGCCGCAGCCAACCTCCACCCAAAGGGCAGTACAGTCCGGCTTCAGCTGTCGCCAAGTGCCTTTATGGGCGGCGGCATCGTCGATGCGGTAGGCGGCGCACTTCTCCATTCTGGGCTCTAAATTGCGCATTTTTCTCATTCTCATATCAGTTTCCTCCCGTGGGGGTCAAATCATAAATTTCAGCTTAATATTATAGCAGAAAAGAAGCTTTTCGTCAAAACATTTTACAAATATCCCCCCGGTGGGCTTGCGCAAGGGCGTTTTTTGGGGTATAATGCGAAAAAAAGACGAAGGAGGCGCAAAAAATGGGCGAACATCATCACGACCATGAACACGATCACGCCTATATGCACGCCCACGGCATTGCCCATCATCACGGCCATGTCCACGAAAATCAGAAGGCAGTCATCAATCGGCTGGCTCGGGCCATCGGGCATCTGGAAAAGGTGAAGAAGATGGTGGAGGACGGGCACGATTGCTCCGAGGTGCTGGTGCAATTAGCGGCAGTACGCTCTGCCATTGAGAACACCGGAAAGGTGATTTTGCAGGATCACATGCGCCACTGTATGGTGGATGCGGTGGAGGCCGGGGATCAGGAAGCGATTGAGGATCTGTGTCAGGCGATTGAGAAGTTTATGAAATAAGCCTGCTGTGGCTTTATATAGGACTTTTTCGGAAAGTTGCATCTTCGGATGCAACTTTCTTTTTTTCTGCCTGCTTGTGTGAAAGGAAGGGTGGATATGAAGGTCAAAAAGGGTGAAAAGGAGCTTCAAAAGCGCATTCAGACCGGCACTGTTACGCGTTCGGATGTGGCCCGCCGGTTGGCGGAGCTGGCATTCGGAAAGGCAAACGATTGCGTGAAGCTGGTGCTGGGGGAGCATACACAGCCCGACGGGCTGGACCTGAGTCTTCTGACAGAATTAAAGCGCAACGACAAGGGCACGCTGGAGGTCAAGCTGGTGGATCGGCTGAAGGCCTTGGAGCAGCTGGCGGTTTTGGCGGAGAACGAGGGGACGGATCTGGAGAGCTTTTTGCAGGCAATGCAGGAAAGTGGGGAGCCGGGATGAGTTACCGGGCCTTTTCACCAAAACAAAAAACAGTGCTGACCTGGTGGGTGCCGGGAAATGTCCACTACAGCCGGGAGGCTATCGTCTGCGACGGAGCGGTGCGTTCCGGAAAGACGCTGGCAATGGGACTTTCTTTTTTTCTGTGGGCGATGACCTGCTTTGACGGGATGCGGTTTGGCGTGTGCGGCAAGACCATTTCATCCCTGCGGCGCAATGTTTTGTCCGAAATTCTGCCCCGATTGGCAGGACTGGGCGCAAGCTGGAAGGAAAAACGGACGGAGAACTTAGTGACGGTGACCTTTCAGGGGAATACCAATCAGTTTTACATCTTCGGCGGACGGGATGAGAGCTCGGCCAGCCTGATTCAGGGTATTACCTTTGCAGGGGTTTTGCTGGACGAGGTGGCATTGATGCCCAAATCCTTCGTGGAGCAGGCCTGTGCCCGATGCTCCGTGGCCGGGAGCCGGCTGTGGTTCAACTGCAATCCGGCAGGGCCCAATCACTGGTTTTACAAGGACTGGATTTTAGAGGCGGAGAAGCGGAACTGTCTGCGCCTGCATTTTCTGATGGAGGACAATCCGTCCCTGACCAAGGCCATCAGAGCGCGGTATGAGCGGCTGTACTCCGGGGTGTTTCATCGGCGGTTTGTGCTGGGGCAATGGGCGCAGGCGGAGGGACGGGTGTATGACTTCTTTGGGCTGGAAATGGTGAAGCCTGTGCCGACGGGGAATTTTGAAAAGTGGTACATTTCCTGCGATTACGGCACGGTCAATCCCACCTCTATGGGATTGTGGGGACTGCAAAAGGGTGTGTGGTATCGGGTGAAGGAATTTTACTTTGATTCCCGGGTCAAACACCGGCAGATGACCGATGAGGAGTATGCTGACGCCTTGGCAAAGCTGGCAGGGGACAGACCCATCGACGGGGTAATTGTGGACCCGTCAGCCGCTAGCTTTATGGAGGTGCTGCGCCGCCGCGGGTGGCGGGTGCAGAAGGCGGAGAATGAAGTGCTGTCCGGTATTCGGCTCACAGCTGATTATTTGAAGACCGGGAAAATCGTCATTTGCGAGGGGTGCAATGACATCCTGCGGGAAATGGATGCCTATGTGTGGGATCTGGAAAGTGAAGCCCGGGATCGGGTGAAAAAAGAACACGATCACGCCCTCGACGAAATGCGGTACTTTGCCGCGACGGTACTTGGGAAAAAATCTGTCGGTTTTGCGGTGGCAACTGTGGAACGGCGGAAATAAGAAAGGAGTAAGTTATGAAACGAAAACAAAAGGAAAAGCCCTTGGCAGCGGCGGCCTGTCAGCTGCGAAGCGGTCAAAGCCATCCCTTCGGGGCACTGAAGGGGTTTGTGCCGCTGGGTACGGGAGAGGAGATGATATACCGTCAGCTCCGGGAGGCAATTCCGGTACTGGATGCGGCAGTGGGGAAGCTGGTACGGCTTTCCGGTGGGTTTGCGGTGGAATGCCGCAGCAAGGAGAGTCAGGAGCATTTGGAAAAATTCCTCCGGGATATGCCCTGTGGGCGTGGGCAAAGGGGTGTTGACAGCTTCCTGTCCGGGTTCGTGGACAGCCTGCTGGTCTACGGTCGCTCGGTGGGGGAGATGGTCGTCCATCGGGGAAAGCTGAAGGCGGTGTGCTGGGGGGATGTGACGCAACTTCAGGTGGTGGAGGGGGAGAATCCCTTGGATGTGGAGCTTTGGGGTCCTGACAGCAGGGGGCGTATGGGCGTGCTGCCCTATCAGCATCTGCTGCTGTTCACAACCCTGAATCCGGAGGCGGCCCATCCTTATGGCGTGAGCCTGTTCCGTGGGATGCCCTTTTTGGCAGACATTCTGATGAAAATCTATGCGGCAATTGGCGCAAATTGGGAGCGGGCCGGGAATGTGCGCTACAGCGTCATCTGCAAAAACGGGGAGAATATGGACCCGGCAATGGTGCAGGAGCGGGGCAATCAGGTTGCCCGGGAATGGAGCCGCGCCATGGAGGATGCCAAGAATGGCACGATCCGGGATTTTGTGGCTGTGGGTGATGTGGAGATCAAGGTTATCGGCGGCGAAGCACCTATTCTGGATTCTCAGGTGCCGGTGCGGCAGATTCTGGAACAGCTGGTGGCCAAGACAGGCCTGCCGCCCTTCCTACTGGGCCTGAACTGGAGCACCACCGAGCGAATGAGTACCCAGCAGGCGGACATTCTGACTTCAGAACTGTGGGCACTGCGTCGGACGGTAGAGCCGGTGGTGCGGAAAATCTGCAAGACCTATCTTGCCTTGGAAGGGCTGGATGACCGGGTGGAGATTCTTTGGAACGATATTTCTCTGCAGGACATTACGGAAGAAGCACGGGCGGAGCTTTACAAGGCGCAGGCGAAAAAATATTTGGCGCAAGCCAATGAAGGAGGAAGCAAATGAAAATTCAAAAGGAAACCAAGGTGGCATCTACCGGCAATGCAACCGCTGCCCAGCTGGAGGCCATCAACGCCCAGGCCAAGGCGGAATTGACAGCGGAGCAGGTGTATGTGTTCTCCGTACGGCTGTGCGACGATCAGATCGACAGAGATATGGAGCGGTTTGACACAGCGGCACTGCCCATCCTCGCCAAGCTGTTTGTGGGCAAGACGGGAATCGTGGATCACAAGTGGAGCACAAGCGGTCAGGTGGCGAGAATCTTTGAAACGCAGGTGGTCTGCGAGGATGGCGTCAGCTACATCAAGGCGTGGGCATATATCCGTCGGGGCGGCAATGCGGAAGAAATCATCGCGGATATTGAGGCCGGTATCAAGAAGGAGATCTCTGTGGGCTGTGCCATGGGCCGGGCGGTTTGCTCTGTCTGCGGCAGCGAGTACGGTGCTTGTGGACATCAGAAGGGGGAGCATTACGATGGAATGCTCTGCTGCGTGATCCTGGGTGAGCCGATGGATGCCTACGAGTTTTCCTTTGTGGCAGTACCTGCCCAGCGGGAGGCAGGGGTCATCAAGGGCCTCGGTGGCGGCAACCGCTGTCTGAAGGAGCTGGCAGATGAATTCGGTGCGCAGGGAGAATACCGGGCGTTGTTTGCGCAGGCGCAGCTGGGTCGGCAGTATGAAAAGCAGCTGCAGGATGAGGTGGTGCGGCTGGTCCTTGCGCTGGATATGGGCATTGAAGAACCGGTGGCCCGTACCATCGCCAAAAAGGTTGGTGCGGAAGAGCTGCTGCACCTGAAAGCTGCGCTGGAAAAGCGTGTGGGGGAATACTACCCCGTGCAGACCCAGCTGTTTGGCCGCAGTCACGAAAATGATGTGGAAAGCGGCTTTTTGATCTAGGGACTACCGGAAAACCGGTGACCATATATTTTAATCTAGGAGGAAACAAAAATGGGTTACGACAATCTGAAACTGGAAAAGGGCATGTACCGTCAGGAGGGCATGAGCTTTACCCAGGTGCTGGAGTCCTTGGACCCCAGCGAAAACTACCGCGGCACTGCTCTGGAGGGCACCGATGCTTTTCAGCGTCAGCTGAAGCGTTTCGGCATCCGGGTCAAGGGTGCCGGCTCTTCTCCCGTGGAGAAGTTTTTCCGCACGATGGATTCCGCAGTTCTGTTTCCAGAGTACATCGCACGCACGGTCCGTCAGGGTATGGAGGAGAATGATATTCTGCCCGACATCGTGGCAACCACTACGGTGATCGATTCTCTGGACTATCGTTCCATCTACTCCACTCCCACTGAGGATGACAAGGAACTGAAGGCTGTGGCTGAGGGCACAGAAATCCCCACCACTGAGATCACCACCAAGGAGCATCTGGTGAATCTGACCAAGCGGGGCAGAATGCTGGTGGCTTCTTACGAGGCTCTGCGCTTCCAGAAGCTGGATCTGTTCAGTGTGATGCTGCGCCAGATCGGTGCGTATATTCAGCACCAGCAGTTGGAGGACGCGGTGGATGTGATCCTCAGCGGTGACGGCAACGACAATGCAGCTGTCCAGTACACGGTGGGTACAAGTCCTATTTCCGGCACCAAGGGCAGTTTGGGCTACGATCAGCTGGTGGAGTTCTGGAGCAAGTTTGATCCCTACACCATGAACACCATCCTCTGCTCCAGCGGTACTATGACCAAGCTGCTGAAGGTGCCTGAGCTGCAGAATCCCATGACCGGTCTGAATTTCCAGGGCACCGGCAAGCTGACCACCCCTCTGGGCGCACAGCTGCACCGCACCAACGCAGTTGCTGACGGGATGATCATCGGTCTGGACAAGCGTTACGCGCTGGAGCTGGTGCGTGCCGGCGATGTGCTGGTGGAGTACGATAAGCTCATTGACCGTCAGCTGGAGCGTGCCGCCATCACCTCCATTTCCGGTTTCGGCAAGATCTGCGACGGCGCAGCGGCCATTCTGAATGTATGAGCCTGACGGA
Organism: Oscillospiraceae bacterium; assembly: GCA_015067935.1. Lineage (GTDB taxonomy): Bacteria > Bacillota > Clostridia > Oscillospirales > Oscillospiraceae > Faecousia. The sequence goes on from SVLL01000003.1 coordinate 31,706, forward strand.
ACAGATCTATGCCCAAGCCCTTGTACTGTCCCAGGATTCCACGGATGTGAATCAGGAGCTTCTGAAAATGCTGTGCCGCAGTGCGGAAAATGCACTGCGGCGGCTGCTCCGGGATGGGATCAGTCCGGAGGATTGTCGGGCGGATTTCATCGCAGGTGCCAGCCTGATGGCTCTGGCTGCGCTGTCTGAGACCGACGATATGGCCAATCTTGAGCAGATTCGCACCGGAGATGTCACCCTGCGACGGGGCAGCACCGATTCAGCCGCTTGCTGTTTGCGGTATCAGGCGGAGATGATTATGCGCCCGTACTTAAAAACTGCATTTTCATTTATGGGGGTATGAGCATTGCGAAAGCTGGTAGACCGGATCTTCCGCAAGTACGGGACGCGTGTGGAGATCAACACCGGGGAAAGTATCGCAGAAACCCGGGGCTTCGTCCATTACTCCGCAACCACCGCCCGGAAGCATCTGCTGCCCAATTATGCTCCATTGGGGCAGATTCCGCCGGGACATTGCCGGTTGCTGCTGCCTGCTTACAGCGTGTCGGAGGGGCAGGAGGTGTCCTACGGCAGCAGATGGTATATCGTGCGGCAGGTGGAGCGGGTGTGGCTGGGGGATGAAGCCATTTATGACCGCTGCCTGTGCGAGGAGAGAGGGGAGTATGACCAATGGGGCAAATGATTGTGGATAAGGTTGTGCAGCTGCTTGGCAGCGGCGGCATCCGGACACAGCCGGCGTATCCTGCCGGGAAAATCACACGGGTGACCGGACCGGTGGCGGCGGTGAGTCTGGAATCTTTGGATACGGAGAAACAGCTCACAACGGTGCTGGTGGAAATCTTAGGCCCACGGGAAGGGGGCGGCTACGCCTGTCAGAAAAAGGCACTGGAGGCCTGCGCATTGCTGGAAGTCGGCGGGGGCGTGTGCTCCCAAGGAAAATGCAGCTTTGTGCGGCAGAGCGATTTGTTCCGGGTGCCGGTGAAGGCGGTATTTCACGGAGTTGCCCGGGCAAATGCGTGGGAAGAACCCGTCCGCCCGGTACTCGTTGCCGGGGGTCTGACATTGGATCGGCTGGAGGAATTTTCCGCCCAGCAGAATGTGTCGGGAACGGACACATCCATCTACAATGCCCCTTGGACCTTTACGGTGGAGGAATTCTTTCCGTGGGGCGTGTGGAACACGCTGGAGCCGGACGAGCCGTTTACAATGGACCTGCGCTATGATGGGAATATTGAGCGTTTTGAACGGTGCGTGTGGACCCACAGGGAACGCATCAAGGAAACAGGCGGTATTCGTCAGATCCGAAAAGGAAAAGCCGAAGGGCGCAGCCTGACAAGCGAATAAGAGGAAGCAGCCATTCCGAAAGGGATGGCTGCTTTTTTACTTGTCAAAGAAAACCCCCAGCACGGTTGGGGGTTCCAAAAAGCTTTCGCTATGCCTAGTCCCGCCGCAGCGGAAAGCCTCCCCTGTGTAAGGGGAGGTGTCACGGCGCTAAGCCGTGACGGAGGGGTTGTACTCGTAGTGACAATCCCCCAGTCACCGCTGTGCGGTGACAGCCCCCTTTACACAAGGGGGCCTGTGCATACCACCGGCACGGCTGGTGGTTATGATTTTCTTCAAAACTTTTCGTGTACCCTCTTGCGTTTGGCGTGGATTTGGAGTAACATATAGGAAGAAATCAATGACGAAAGGATTTTACTCTTATGATTAAAGTAGACATTTCCAATGTATGGGGTCAGCTGTCCCTGCCGGACCTGCTGGCCGTAGAGCAGGAGGTTGCTCAGGCTCACCGTACTCTGACCGAAGGTACCGGTGCAGGCAACGATTTTCTCGGCTGGCTGGACCTGCCCGTAGAAAAGGAAACCGAAGAGATGAAGCGCATTCAGGCCGCTGCCAATCAGATTCGCGCCAACAGCGATGTTTTCGTGGTTGTGGGCATTGGCGGCAGCTATCTGGGCCCCCGTGCGGCCATTGAGCTGCTGCAGGGCTGTAATCACAATATCGGCAAGGGCAAAGGCAATCCCCAGATCTATTTTGCCGGCAACACCCTGTCCACCCGGGCATGGAACGAGCTGCAGAGATTGCTGGAAGGCAAGGATTTCTCTCTGGCTGTTATCTCCAAGTCCGGCACTACCACCGAGCCTGCCATCGCATTCCGGGCTCTGAAGTGGATGCTGGAGCGCAAGTACGGCACCGCCGGTGCTGCCAAGCGCATCTATGCCATCACTGACCCTGCAAAGGGTGCACTGCGTCAGATGGCCACCGAAGAGGGCTGGGAGACCTTTGTCATTCCTCCTGCAGCCGGCGGCCGTTACTCTGTGCTGACCGCTGTGGGTCTGCTGCCAATGGCAGTTGCAGGTATTGACATCCGTCAGGTGATGAAGGGTGCTTATGAAGCCAAGGTGGAATACAACCGTCTGCGTTCCTTTGAAAACCCCGTTTGGCTGTATGCCGGTGTCCGTAATCTGCTGTACCGCAACGGCAAGAAGACCGAAATTATGGCTTCTTGGGAGCCCGGCTACAAGATGATGGGCGGCTGGTGGCAGCAGCTGTTCGGTGAGTCCGAGGGCAAGGACGGCAAGGGCATTTTCCCTGTTTCCGTTGAGTTTACCGCCGATCTGCACTCTCTGGGTCAGATGATCCAGCAGGGCGAGCGCAACATTTTTGAAACGATGATTCGTTTCGATGCGCCGGAGCAGGTAGCTGTGGTGGGCAGCGATGCCAAGAACCTGGACGGATTGAACTATCTGGCCGGCAAGCAGCTGGACTTCGTGGATGAGCAGGCTTATCTGGGCACTCTGGCTGCCCATGTGGATGGCGGCGTGCCGGTAATTACCATGGATATGGGTGCCCTGAATGATGAGAAGATGGGCGAAATGTTCTATTTCTTCGAGCTGTGCTGCGGCGTGTCCGCCTATATGCTGGGAGTCAATCCCTTCAATCAGCCGGGTGTGGAATTCTATAAGAAGAATATGTTCCAGCTGCTGGGTAAGCCCGGTTATTGATTTTTTATAAAAAATTGCCGGAATATTTATAAATAACTCTTGCAAAATCCGGCGGCAACTGTTAAAATAATGATACAGCTAAAATAATAGGCTGAGCAAAGGAGGACGATTCCTATGATTAAAGTAATTATGGGCCTGAAGGGTTCCGGTAAGACCAAGAAATTGATCGAATCTATCAACGAGGCTGTGAAGCAGGCCAGCGGTGATGTGGTTTGCATCGAGTACGGCAAGAAGCTGACCTATGATGTGAACTACCGTGTCCGTCTGGTTGACTCTGAGGAGTATGCCATTTCCAACAGCGATATGCTGAAGGGCTTCCTGAGCGGTCTGCACGCAGGCAATTTCGATATTACCAATGTCTACATTGACAATCTGTACAAGACCATCGGCACTGACCGTGCCAACGGTGAGGAGTTCGTGGCATGGTGCGCAAAGTTCGCCGCTGCCAACAATATGAACATCACCATCACCATCTCCGACGATGTGGCTCTGGCCTCCGAGGAGATCAAGCAGTATCTGTAAGCACATAATAAAAGTCCGCTGCGGCAACGCAGCGGACTTTTGTTTTATTGTAGGGGCGGGGTCGCCCCGCCTGTGGGACGGGAAACCCGTCCCCTACATTTATCCTATGGGAAACCTCTTGAAAAAGCGGCTAAAATAGAGTATAATGACTTGGTTTGAATGTTATTATAGTGAAAGGAATCGAAATGGAAAAACCAAGCAATGCGTTAAGTGAAAACAAAATGGGCACAATGCCGCTGAGCAAACTGCTGGCCAATATGGCAATCCCCATGGTGCTGGCGATGGTCGTGCAGGCCCTTTACAATGTGGTGGACAGTATTTATGTCTCCCGTATTTCCGAAACAGACAGCGAAGTGACGGCTCTGAGCCTTGCGTTCCCTGTTCAGAATATTATGATCGGCTTTGCTACCGGTATCGGCGTAGGTGTGAACTCGGTGCTCTCCAAATCTCTGGGTGAGGGCAATCAGGAAAATGCCAACCGCTCCGCCGGAAACGGCATCGTGCTGGTGAGTATTGTAACAGTGGTATTTATGCTGTTCGGTATGTTTGCCACCCGTCCGTTTTTTGAAATTCAGTCCAATGTGGAAGCCACCGTCAACGGCGGCACGGAGTATCTGAGCATTTGCTCCGTATTTTCTCTGGGCATCTTTGTGGAGGTGCTTGGCGAGCGGCTGCTGCAGGCCTCCGGTCGGACCGGCTATACCCTGATCACGCAGGGCTCCGGTGCTGTGGCGAATATTCTGCTGGACCCGGTGTTTATTTTCGGCTTTGAGCCGCTGGGTATCCCGGCAATGGGCATGGCCGGTGCAGCTGTCGCAACAGTGATCGGTCAATGGTTGGCGGCCATTTTGGCTGTGATCTTCAATTTTAAGAGCAATCCGGATGTGCAGTTCGGCATCCGTTATCTGAAGCTGAAGAAGGAAACCCTGATGCCCATTCTGACCGTGGGTGTTCCCTCGGTTGTGATGGTGGCCATCGGCTCTGTGATGAACTTCTCTATGAATCAGATTCTGCAGGGCTTCAGCGAAACTGCCACCAGTGTGTTCGGCATCTATTTCAAGCTCCAGAGCTTCTTCTTTATGCCGCTGTTCGGCATCAACAATGCCACCATTTCCATTATGGCGTACAATTTCGGTGCCCGGAATCCCAAGCGGATCATGGGAACGCTGAAGCGTGCGGCGGTAACGGCAATGGCGATCATGGTGCTGGGTCTTCTGGCCTTCCAGCTCCTGCCGGATCTGCTGATGGGGATGTTCAATCCCACCGACGAGTTTTTGCGCATCGGTCGGCAGGCTCTGCGGACCATCAGCTGGGCGTTCCCGCTGGCTGCCATCGGTATTTCCGTCAGTGCCAGCTTTCAGGCATTGGGCAATGGCATTTATTCCACCATCGTATCCCTCTGCAGACAGCTTTTGGTGCTCCTGCCTGCAGCATATTTGCTGAGCCTGAGCGGTGAAGTGACCCGGGTTTGGTGGGCATACCCCATTGCGGAGGTCGTCAGCGCAATCGTGACGGTTTTGCTGTTTGTCCGAATTTACAATCAAAAAATCAAGCCCCTTTGGGAATGAAATAACACCCCGTTTGTCACATTTGTCTGACAAATGGGGTGTCGCTCTTTGCGTGCCTGTGGTCCTTGACATTTCAGGAGGAAACAGGTATACTGTATTTAAGTGAACGCGTTCACAAAAAGGAGATTTTATGCCGAAGATTATAAAAGATTTGGATATCCTTCTGATGGAGGAAGCCAAAAAACAGATTCAGGAAAAGGGTTACGGTGCGGTAACCATCCGCAGCATTGCCAAGGGCTGCGGCGTGGGCGTGGGAACGGTGTATAACTATTTCCCCTCCAAGGAAATGCTGATCGCTACCTATCTGCTGGAGGATTGGAAAAAATGTGTGGATGCCATCACCTGCGTGGCGAAATGTGCGGAAACGCCCCAACCGGTGCTGCAGAGCATGTATTGCCGGCTTGTGGAATTTGCAGACCGTCATCGCTCCGTTTTTTGTGACGAAACGGCCACTGCCGGCTTCGCCCGCGCGGTGGGGCAGTACCACACCCTGCTCCGTTCTCAGCTGGCACAGCCGCTGCAAAAATTCTGCCTCGGCGAGTTTGCTGCCCAGTTTATTGCGGAAAGTCTGCTGACCTGGTCCATGGCCGGGAAAGCCTTTGATGAAATCTATGAAATGCTGAAAAAACTATTTTAAGGAGAGATACTTATGTCCAGCTTTGAAAATTTGCGCGTGGTAGACAATTTCTATCAGACCTCATTGTTCTTCCCTATGCCCACGGTGGTAATTTCCACCTTGTGTGAGGACGGCACCACTACCTTGGGTCCCTACTCTCTGGTGCAGCCCTACTATGTGGCAGGCAAGGATTATTATGCCATGCTGCTGTCCTGCCGCAACAGCTCCAATACCGCACAGAACATTCTGCGCAGCGGCAAATGCGCCATTAACTTCGTGGATGACAAGCCAAAGACCTTCAAGGAGTGTGTCAAGCTCTCCTGGCCCGGCGACAAGCCCGAGGACAAGATGCCGAACTGCAAGTTTAAGCTGGAACCCGGTCAGGCAGAGGGGTCTCGCCCTATGGTGCTGACCGATGCCATTCAGGTCATCGAATGCACATGGGTACGGGAGCTGGACAACGCCCAAAATGACCAGCCCGGTCAGCTCAACGGCTATGAAGGGCCCTATCACGATTTCAACGGCATTACCAGTAAATTCGGTGCCCACTTCATTTTGAAGGTGGACAAAATCCTGATGAAGAAGCAGTACGCCGATGCCATCATCAACGGCGTGAAGGCCAAGGATTTCCCGTCTCTGCCCGTGGACTACGGTTACCGTGACAGCAAGAATTTCTGGTTCCACCGCAAGACCCGGATGCGTGCCGAGCTGCTGCCCATCCGCAAGCAATCTCTGGAATCTGTTCGTTATGCCGCCGACCGGGCCGATGATAAGGTCAAATTCACCGATGATGCATTGGAAATGATCCTCAATGTACCCCGGGTGTTCCTGCCGCTGGTGCTGAAGGGCTGCGTGGAATGGGCAAGGGAGAACAACTGCGAGCTGGTCACCGCAAAGGAGATGCAGATCATCAACGACAAGCGGGCAAAGGAAAAGAATAAAAAGTAAGGTCAGGAGTTTTTGCTATGGTATTACCCTCGAATTTCTGGCTGCTGTTCGGCATTTGTATGCTGGTCAGTGCCATCGGTTTTAAGAATTATGTTTGGTTTATCTCCTTGGGCTATGGCTTTTCCATTGCCGCTGAGGGCGTGGCAATGCTGATTCTGTACGGTCAGAATCTGACATTGGGCACCGTCATTTGCTGCGTGCTGTTTATCCTCTACGGTCTGCGTCTGGGCGGCTATCTTGCTGTTCGTGAGCTGGGAAGCAGCTCCTATAAGAAGAATATGAAGGGGGAAATCAAGGAAGGCAGCACGGTTCCCTTTGGCGTAAAGATTGCCATTTGGATCACCTGCGCCGCATTGTATGTCACCCAGATTTCCGGTGTGTTCTACCGTCTGGAAAATGCTGTGCAGGACAATGCGCTGGTCTTTGTAGGTGCTGTGATCATGCTGCTGGGTGTCACTTTGGAAACTGCTGCAGATATTCAGAAGAACAATGCCAAGAAGGTCAATCCCCGTCGGTTTGTGGACACCGGTCTGTACCGAATCGTCCGCTGCCCCAACTATTTGGGCGAGATGATTTTTTGGACCGGCGTGCTGATCTCGGGCATTTCCGCCGTTTCCGGCTGGCAGTGGATTATCGTGGCTGTGGGCTACATCGGCATCATTTTTGTGATGTTCAGCGGTGCCCGCCGCTTGGAAATCCGTCAGGATAAGAACTACGGAAGCGATCCGGAATATCAGAAGTATGTGAAAACTGTGCCGATCCTGCTGCCGTTCATCCCTCTGTACAGCGTGAAGAAGCATAAGTGGCTGGTGGCATAATAAAAAAGGGGCATCTGTATCCGCCATTGGCAGGAGTTACAGAAGAAAGACAAAGGGAAACGACGGTGCGGACTTCAGACCCGCACCGTCGTTTTGGACCTATTTGGTTAAATTCCGGCCAGTTCCTTCAAAACAGGTGCCAGATCAGTTTCCTCCCAAGGACGGCCCTCCACGCCAAAGTGGCCAATGGCAGCAGTGGACGCATAGATGGGACGGCGCAGCTGCAGCTTGCGAATGATGCCCGCAGGGGTCAGATCCACGGTCTTGCGCAGCAATTCCGTCATTTTCTCATCGGAGATCACACCGGTGCCGTAGCTGTCCACCCGGACAGAAACAGGCTGTGCCACACCGATGGCGTAAGCCAGCTGCACCTGCACTTGGGTTGCCAGACCGGCAGCCACCAGATTCTTGGCCATATACCGGGCAATGTACGCACCGCTGCGGTCCACCTTGGTGGGATCCTTACCGGAGAATGCACCGCCACCGTGGGAGAAATAGCCGCCGTATGTATCCACGATGATCTTGCGGCCGGTCAGACCGGTATCGCCGTTGGGACCACCGATAACGAAATTGCCGGTGGGGTTAATATGGATATTGGAAACCTTGTTGATGTCAAAGCCGTAGTCTGCCAGTACGGGAGCGATCACGCCCTCTTTGATGTAACGGCGCAGCTCGCTGATTTCAAAATCCTTGCTGTGCATCACGGACACTACCACAGTGTCGATGCCCAGCACATTGCCGGCTTCATCGTACTCTACGGAAACCTGTGTTTTACCGTCGGCGCGGAGCAGATCGTTGGAATGGATGCACGCGGTCAGACGGTTAGACAATGCACGGCTCAGGGCCACGGGCAGGGGCATCAGCTCAGGGGTCTGGGTACAGGCACCGCCGAACATCATACCCTGATCGCCTGCGCCGCCAACCTCATCGTTGGTGCCGAGGGCAATGTCAGCGGACTGGGTGTGGATGCGGCACTGGATCTCCACGGTGTCGGCATCGAAGCCGTCGCCTTCATACACATAGCCGATCTCCCGGATCGCCTTCCGGGCAACGGCGGCATAATCCACCTCTGCCTTGGTGGTGATCTCACCGCAGATCAGGCAGAAATTGGTGGTGACCATGGTTTCGCAGGCCACACGGGAGTTGGGGTCCTGGGCCAGACAAGCGTCCAGAATGGCATCGGAGATGGAGTCAGCCACCTTATCGGGATGGCCGTTGGTTACGCATTCAGAAGTAAATAATCTTTTTTCCATTTTGTTTTTCCTTTCTCGTTTTTCTCATATTCTTCCGTCATTGCTCTTGGCCCCCTCTGAGGGAGGCACGGCGGCTTCGCCGCAATTTGCAATGACATAAAAAAACCGCACACCGACGGACCCGATGTGCGTAATATCGAATCCTCATCTCTCGTTTTGCCGCCGGATTTGGCACCTTGAATTAACAGGTTGCCGGGTTTCATCGGGCCGTTCCCTCCACCACTCTTGATAAGGCTTGTATGCAGTTCGTAGGTTATTATACTGAATTTTATGGATTTGTCAAGTATTTTCTTCCTTTTTCCCTTTTATTGTTTACAATTCTGTGGTAGACTTTTCCTGCAGATGTGATACAATAGCGTTAGATTATCTCAGGAGGCGCGTTATGAGTAACTTTTCTACCCGGATCAACCGGTTTTTCCTGCGGCATCGGGACAAGGGTATCCAAAACCTGATGCTGTATATTGCCATCGGCAACGCCATTGTCACCGTGATGTCTATGATCAACGGCGGTTTTTTACTCTACGATCTTCTGTGCTTTGATAAGGCCAGAATTCTTGAGGGGCAGGTCTGGCGGCTGGTGACCTATGTATTTACCCAGTCCAACGGCGGCTTTTTGGAACTGGTGTTCCTCTATTTCTTCTATATGCTCGGCAGGAATGTGGAAGCAAATATCGGAACCTTTAAATTCAATCTGTTCTATCTGTCCGGCGTGGTGCTGATGGATGTGTTTGCTATGCTGTTCTGCCCCACTGAGGCAATTTTGGTTGAGGGTATGTTGGTGCCTGCGGAGTTGTTTACTGCATTCTATGGCAGTATGGCCTATTTCCTGCACCTGAGTTTGGTGCTGGCCTTCGCCACTTCCTACCCCGAGGCCCAATTTATGTTTTTCTTCATTATCCCCATCAAGGCTTGGGTGATGGCACTGGTGTATCTTCTTTTGGTCGGCATTGATGTGTTTAATATGTGCTATCCGGTGCTGCTCTTCCCCCACTGTCTGTTCCCCCTGATGGGTCTGGGCAACTACTTCCTTTTCTTTGGTGATCAGCTGTCCAACCTGCTGCCCCTCTCCTGGCGGGCAAAGCTGCAGCGCAGAAAAAAGAGCAAGGGTCCCAAGGTGGTCAAATTCCAACAGCAGACCGGCCCTTACCGCACTGCCCCCACCAAAGAGGATTACCTGCATAAATGCACTGTCTGCGGCCGCACCGACAAGACAGATCCCGGTCTGGAATTTCGCTATTGCTCCCGCTGCAACGGCTACCATTGCTACTGCATCGACCATATCAACAATCATACCCACATTGAGTGAGAAAACCACTGCACTGCTTCGTATAAATAATAATTGGGCTTGCTGTCTGTGTAATGCAGACGGCAAGCCCTTTTGTCAATCAAAACCGTTTGTATCAGAATTACTGTTTTCTGCCCTTTCTTACGAAGGCAAACCAAGAGGGTAAATAGGGCAGCGCGTGGATCAGCAGATAGATGCCGTAGACCAGAATCACCGAAAGCCAGTCCGGAGTGGCTGCGCCAATGGGCGCAAAGAAAAAGGAATTGAGCTTGAAAAACATATAGTCCGAATTGACCGGAGAAAAATTCACCAGATTGGCCAGCACCGATACTGCCAGAGCCGGCACTGCCGGCAGCAGCAGTTGACGGGCTTTGGTCACGCCCTTGTAGCTGTGATAGCCGGATGTCAGCATCAGCCCTGCGCACAGCACCAGCACGCTGTGATAAAACAGTGTATGGAAGCCGGCAAAGGAGATGCAGGAATAGTTATTCAGCACATTGGCCGGGTACACAAAGTTGATCACACCGCCCAGAAGTCCCAGACTGCACACATAGCCGCAGGCGGCATAGCGGACATTTCCCTTGCCCCATATCGCAAAGGGCATAGCATACATAAAAATACTGCAGGGATACAGCGGAAGAATACCGCCCCACTCAAAGCGAACCGTTGCGCCGCAGCAGGTCTCCCAAGTGATCTTAACGACCTCCAGCACCAGCACACTGATCCAAAGCCCGGCAAATACCCGGCGCAGTGTGCGCTCTTCCTTTTTGCGCAGGAAAAGGCATAGCAACACGATCAATGCCGCCCAAAAAGCAGCCACCATAAAATGTAAGGGTGTAAAAAGTGTGCCGGGCATCCGGTCTGCACCGGGTAAAAAGTCCTTATGAGTGAAAAAATTTCGGATCAGGTCCATAATGGTCCACATAGCCATCCGCTCCCTTCACCGCTGATTGTAGTACAAATCGGAAAAAATGTCAAATTATCCGAAAGGCTTATCCCTGAAGCAGTTCATCAGTTAGCCGCAGGATCTCCGGCGCGATCTTCTCCCGCCAAGAACGCAGGACCCGGTTGTAAAGGGGATAGGCCAGTGCCGCTATCACCATCCCCACAATGCCGACAATGACGGCAATCACCATAGACCAATTGCCCAATATAGCCCCGATGTCCGTCATCACCATGCTCATACCGGTGCCCATGATCAGTGCACCGATGACACCCAGTGTCAAAGAGGCTGCCTGCGCTTTCTGCGTGGGAATTGCATGGAGTTTGCGAAGCCGCTCCATTTTGTTCTCCTCCCGGGGGAGGTATTTTTTCCGGATCTCCGCCACCTCCTGCTGCTGGGCGGCGGAATATGTATAGCTGAAGTCTTCTTTATTCTCCATACTTCTCTCTCCTGATTTCTTTGGTTGCTTTTACGATGAGCATCACCGACAAGGTCACAACAGCTGCGCTGATTCCTGCGCCGGTGAGGATGATCATCAAATTCTGCTCCTGCTGCGGCATATCCCCACCGAACTGGGCAAACATTGCCGTTTCCAAGTTCAGCATAGACACCAATGCCGCAGAAAGCGAAACGATTTTCACCGTGGACATAACGGGGCTTGCCATTGTGCGGTATTTCACGATCTCCAAAATGGCGTGGGTGGTGGAATAAAAGGTATAAAGTGCCATCACATAGATCATCACACCGGGATAGTCATAGCCCTTGCTGTGGTAAAGGATCATCAGCACCGCACCGCTGAGGGACAGATTCACCGTAAGCAGAATATATGCACAGATCCGTGCGCGTTTCCACTCCCTGAGAACACAGGTACCAATTTCATTGCGCTGCACATAGCGCACCAGCAGAAAACGCATCACCGCCATAATGGCATAGTACACCGCCAGTACCATAAACCAGTAGCTGCGGAGATTATGCCAGTTCCACACATTGATACCCACATATAAAAGATTGACGCTCAGCGACAGATACAAGGCTACCTCTGTACGAAACACCTTGTCCGTCATATAGCGATTACCCAAAGGATTGTCATAAATCTTCCGTTTAATGGTACCGTACTGTTTGGGAAGTACCGTCGCACAAAAAACCGTCACAACGGTCAAGGTGTAAAACGCCAGAACATAGACAATATAGGCAGGAATGGTCTTTTCCAGCCCTTTGACGAAGATAAGAATAAGTGCTGCTGCACTGATAACCACCAGAATCAGCATCAGCCAGACGGGCGGAAACAGCAGCTTCTTGCCGAGCTTTTTCCAATCCATCGCCCTACCTCTTGAGTCTTACCGTAAAGGTGCTGCCTTTGCCCCATACACTCTGCACTGCAATTTCTCCGTTCAAAATGTCCATCACCCGCTTCACCAAGGCCAAACCAAGTCCGTTGCCTTGGGTGGCGTGGGAGGTATCTCCCTGATAGAATTTTTCAAAAATATGCTTGCCGGTTTCCGGCTTGATGCCGCAGCCGGTGTCGCTGACAGATACCACAATGCTGTTGCCCTCTGTATGCAGCTTGACGCGAATTGTGCCCCCTGCCGGTGTGAATTTCACCGCGTTGGAAAACAGATTGCTCCACACAAGGCTGAGCAGCTCCTCGTCAGAGCGGATGTACACATCGTCTGCAATGTCCGTTTCGATCTGCAATTCCTTCTGTTCCCAAGCGTCTTCAAACTGCAGCAACGCCTCGCACAGCTGCCGGCTCAGGTCATATTCCTCTGTTCGGGGGAAAATCTGCTGATTTTCCAGCTTGTTCAGCTTCAGGATGTTGGTAATCAGCTGCGCCAACCGACGCTCTGCCTCGGAAATAGCCTTGGCATACTGATTCTTTTCCTCCTCCGAAAGCCCCGGACGCTGGAGCATTGTGGCATAATTGCCCATCACCGCCAGCGGCGTTTTCAGCTCGTGGGACACATTGGCAATGAAATCCGTGCGCAGGGTTTCCGTACCGGATAGCTCCTCCGCCATTTTGTTGATAGCCGTACCGATTTGATTAAACCCCTCCATGCCGCTGCCCCGCATGGGCGCAATACGGACGGAAAAATCGCCCTGCATAATTTTTTCCGCGGCCCCGGTGATGATTTTCACAGGGCGGTCCACCATCATTTTCCGTCGCACATAATCAATCGTGCCAAACAGGAAGGTCAGCAAAAGGACATTCAAAAAAGTCACCTTTGCTGCGGAAGCAATGTTTTCTTCGTTAAAAACGATTCCCATCGTTTCCGCCAGAGTGGACACAAACAGCAGCATACAGCAGGTAACCGCGAAAGCCACCACCAAAAAGAAGATCGCATAGTTATTGATTGCCTTCAAAATCTGCTTTACTGTCAGCTTTTTCATTTGAGCACCGCCTTGTAGCCCAAGCCGTGAACGGTCTTGATTTCAAATTCCTCACATTCCGACAGCTTGCTGCGCAGCTTGGTCATATACACATCCACCGCTCTGGGTGCGGTATCGGTATCCGCGTCCCAAAACTCATCCATCAGCTGCTGACGGGTGAAGGTCTTTTTCGGGTAAGAAAGCAGCTTGTACAGAATGTTAAACTCCCGGTTGGTCAGGCTGACCTCCGTATCCCCCAGCATAGCAATGTGCTCATCCATATCCATACGGAAGCTGCCCACCTCCAGCTTTCGGGAGGTGGCGATTTTCGCCCGGCGCAGCAATGCACCGATACGCAAAAACAGCTCGTCCGGATCAATAGGCTTGACCATATAATCATCCACTCCGATGCGGTAACCCCGTTGTTTAGAGGCAAAGTCATCCCGGGCGGTCATAAACAAAATGGGAATGTTCTCATTCAGGCTGCGCACTGTTTTGGCGAATTCAAAGCCATCGATACCGGGCATCATAATGTCGGAAATGATCAGATCAAACATGGTACCGTACATGGCATCATAGGCATCGTTTGCATTCAGACAGCCGGTTGTCTGATAACCGCTGGAATTGAGAAACGCGCAAACAGTGCGGTTCAGATCCTGATCGTCTTCCACTACTAAAATATGAAACATCGAAATCCCTCCCTTTACAATTATACATCATAACATCAAGATGTTAAAGTTTTGTTTCAGTTTTTTCGGGAGAAAGCGAAAACCGCACCGCTTCCAAACGGAAACGGTGCAGCTGCAAAAGCCGATTATTTCAAAAGCTGATCGCTGAGCTTCAGGATTTCCGCTGCATACTTCTTCTTCCGGGCGTTCAGCAGCTTCTTGAAGAGGGGATAGGTGGAAAGTGCCATGCCCAACCCCACAACGCCGATAACGATACCGGGCACCATTGCGTCGGCAATGCCGAGGATCTCGCCGAGCTGTGTCATTACAAGACTCATACCGGTGCCCATAATGAGGGCACTGAGGGAGCCATAGGTGTATGCAAAGATATTTGCGGGCTTCTTGACCTTGGCATCCAGTGCCTTCAGGGCATCCAGCTCTGTGGTTTCCTTTTCTGTGTACTGGGTGCGGATCTTCTGCACCAGAAATTCCTGATCGTTTCTTGTCATAGTGATTACCTCTTTCCTTGTTTTTTACGGGAGCATTGTACCGTGCCGAGGTTTCCGATTGTTTTCGGAAATGTTTGCGAAATGTTAAATCGCAAAAAATCCGCCTGCGCAGTTTTTGCTGCACAGGCGGTTATCTCACTGTGTGACGGTTTCGTATATGTCTTCGATTTTTGCTGCGAAGTTGCCCTTATCAAAGTTCTCCGCAATCTTCGCGCTCTCCACTCCTGCGGCGTGGCACCAGCCCGGGGTCTGCAAAATCGTATCCAGCAGATCACAGAACTCCTGATCCGCTTCATACTCATACCCGTTTTGACCTTCCACCAGCACCCCATCCAGACAGGGATCCCGTCTGCAAAGAAGGGGAAGTCCGTTGGCGGCTGCTTCAATGTAGGTCAGACCTTGGGTTTCGCTGGTAGATGCGCTGACGAAAATATCTCCCAGCTGATAATACTTGTGGACCTCCTCGGGGGCAACCATACCGGTAAAGATGACCCGATCGGCAATGGCAAGCTTCTGTGCCAGCTCCTCCAGATCCTTTCTTGCCGGACCGTCACCCACAAGCAGCAGCGTCAGGGTACGCTTATGGGAAAGCGCGACGGCAAACAGCTCCAGCAGCTCGGTGAGATTCTTTTCCGTGCCCAATCTGCCCAGATTCAGCAGCACTGTGTGATCCTCGGGAATGCCCAACGCCCTGCGCCTTGCCTTCCGCTCCTCTTCGGAGATCCGCTCCTTGTGCTGTTCCAGCGCAATTCCGCTGGGCACCACATGAATGGGATTGCGCAGACCGTAATTTCTCAGCACCGATTCCACCTTTTGGGTGGGCGCGACGACGGCATCGGCCTTGCGCAGGCGATACTTGGACAGCTTACCCACAAAGAAAGCACCGATTCGCTGGCTGGGGAATATGTAGGTCACATACTGCTCATAGAGGGTATGGTAGGTATGCACAATGGGCGCGCCGGTCTTGTGGGAGATGAAGCCGGCAAACTGATAGCTGAAAAACTCGCACTGGCTGTGGATCAAATCCGGCTTCCAGGCAATCAGCTCCCGGATAAAACGATGGCGATGGAAGGAAATCGGCATCCGCACATCCGGGTAGATCGCGCCCAGCGGCACGGATTTTATATAGTAAATATTGTCATCTTTATGACTTTTGAGCTTTTCGGAAACGGTCAGCACGCGGACCTCGTGACCCTTTTTCGTCAGCTCTTCCATCAAATTTTTCACAGAAGTCACCACGCCGTTGGTGTTGGTGGTGTACAGATCTGTAGTGATCAGGATTCTCATTTTCGCGCTTCCTTTATCATTTTTCAGCCAGAGGCACCGCAGTGAGCAATGCCTTCGGTCACATTGGGCAAAATCAGGTTTCCCCTTTCATTATACATCTTTACAGCAATTTTCGCAAGGAGGTACTGAACAGACGGCAACGAAGGGGGACAAAAGCCCATACGGCCGTTCGCTTTGCAGCTTCCTCAAATTTCCCGGCGAGGTCAATTTTTCAGACGGACCGTCCGGAGATTGGTCTCTGCAGACAGAGTAATTAAAAATCGGGGATAAATGCCCTGTCGGCAGAATCCTCTTCTTGGGTAAAGCCCTCCAAGTCGTTCAGGTACATCCAGCTGAGGACGGCATCATATTCCTCCTCGGTGATTTTCCGGTCCATTGGGGCCGACAGACCACCCATAGGGGTATACTGGCGCATCAGGCTTACCAAAACCTGCCCAGGAGCGAAGGTTTCACCAATCCAATCCAGAATCTTCAGGGAGTTTTCCACATAGCCCGGCAAAATCAGGTGGCGGATGATGACACCCTTTACCACCTTATCTCCCTGCCATTGCACCGGTCCTACCTGACGGAACATCTCCCGGATGGCAGCAGTGGCGGTTTCAAAATAGTCGGAAATGCCGGAAAGGGAACGGGCAAGGGCGTTGTCGGAGTATTTCAGGTCGGGCAAATAAATGTCGATTTTTCCCGATAATGCCCGAATAGTATCCACCTTTTCGTAGCCGCCGCAATTGTAAATAACAGGCACCGGAAGCGGTTCTTCCAGAGCCGGCAGGAGGGTGGGAAGAAATTGGGTGGGGGTCACCAAATCGATATTTTCCGCTCCCTGAGCGATCAGCTTTTCCATTTCTCCGCGTAATGCCTTGCTGTCCATCGTCTGGCCGGCAGGGGAGTGGCTGATAGCACCGTTCTGGCAGAATTTGCATCCAAGGGTGCAGCCGCCAAAGAAAATGGCACCGCTGCCGCCGTCACCTGCAAGGGCAGGCTCCTCCCAACGGTGAATCATCGTTTTGGCAACCAAAGCGGTATCCGGGCAGCGGCAAAAGCCCAGCTGACCTGCAGTGCGGTCAATAGAGCATTCCCGTGGGCATAAATTGCAGTTTTGATAGGTCATAGAATCGGTCCTCTTTGCGATTTGTGACAAAGCCTTCTCCTCAAGGAGAAGCCCTGGGTGCCGCAATATCGGCAAAGTTATCTTATCACAAAACGGTTAGGGTTGCAAGATGGGCGGGTTTGGTTTATAATAAAGCAAACACAGCAAGGAGAAATTGCAATGCTGGAGAAAAATAAGATTTACGAAGCGGAAATTGTGGACTACACCTCCGAGGGGCAGGGTGTTGCCAAAATCGAGGGGTGTGCGGTGTTTATCCCCAATGCCATCGTGGGGGAAATTTGCCGTGTCCGCATTGAAAAGGCTGCCAAAACTTGGGCCGCAGGCAAAATCGTGGAAATTCTGGAGCGGTCGGAGCATCGGATCAACCGGGCGTGTCCCGTGGCAAAGCTCTGCGGCGGCTGTGCCTTTCATCACATGGACTATGAAGAGGAAAACCGGATGAAGGCAGAGCGTGTGCGCACCTGCCTGAACCGCATCGGCGGCGAAAACCTGGAAACAGTGCCGATTCTGGCAGCTCCCACCTGCGAGGGGTATCGAAACAAGGCCCAATATCCCGTTTCCGTGAAAAGGGGAAAAGCCATTGCCGGCTTTTTCCGGGCGGGCAGCCACGAGGTGGTGGAGAATGGGCGGTGCCTGATTCTGCCCGAGGAAAGCGATGCGGTCAAGGATATTGTTATAGATTATGCAAACCAATATCGGGTGATGCCCTACGACGAAAAAAACCACAAGGGTCTGCTGCGGCATATCTATGTGCGCCGTGGGGCGGTGTCCGGGGAGATTTTGGTGTGTCTGGTGCTGAACGGGCGGCGTCTGCCCAAGCCGGAGGTGCTGATCCAGCGGCTGAAGAAAATTCCCGGCTTTGTCACGCTGGTGGTGTCGGTGAATACGAAGGTGGGCAACACGGTACTGGGAGATGAATTTATCACCCTCTACGGCCCGGGCTATATCGAGGATACCTTGTGCGGTCTGAAGTTCCGGCTGTCGCCCCGGTCGTTCTATCAGGTGAATCACCATCAGGCCCAGCGGCTGTATGAGGCGGCCATCGAACGGGCGCAGATCACAAAGAATGACACGGTGCTGGACCTTTACTGCGGTGTGGGTACCATCACGCTGGCAATGGCAAAGGCGGCAGGCAAGGTCATCGGTGTGGAGGTCGTGCCTCAGGCGGTGGAAGATGCCAAGGAAAATGCGGCACGAAACGGCATTGAAAATGCCACATTTTTCTGCGGCGATGCCGGTCAGGCGGCCTTGGAGCTGGAAAAGCAGGGCGTGAAGGCGGATGTGGTGGTCGTTGATCCGCCCCGAAAGGGGTTGAATGCCGACACCATCGAGGCGTTGGCGCGCTTTAGCCCCCGACGGATCGTGTATGTATCCTGCGACCCGGCGACTCTTGCCCGGGATGTGGCACTGCTGAAAGAGCGGGGCTATGGGGTACAGGATGCAATTGCAGCGGATTTGTTCCCAAGATGCGCCCATGTGGAGACGGTTGTTTGCCTGTGCAGAAAATAATGAATCGCAGCCCAATGGCATCTTATAATGAGAAGACGGCACCCGTTACGGGTGCCGTCTTTATCTGTTTGTATATTCTATATCACTCTGTACGGTATTTTCAAAGGGTAAGGCCCTCCCGTTTTCTTTGGCGCAGCAGGTGGGCAATCACAAAAAAGCCAACGCACAGAACAATCTGCACCGCCGAGGAAATGGGCGTTGCCAAGCCAATGCGAAACAGCTCCACCGGCTCGATTTTCCGCATCGCCCAAGACACGGGCAGCCGCACAAAAATACCGCCGATGATGCCCTGAATCATCACAAAAGTTGTGTTTCCGCAGCCGTTGAAATAGCCCATAAAGCAAAACAGAAACGCGGTAAGCACGCAGTCAATGGCGTATGCTTTCAGGTACTCCGCTGCCGGCGCGATAATGACCGCATCCCGGGTGAAGATGCCTGCCAGAATATCTCCGTGGAAGAAGGAAAAATAGCCCACGACCACGCCCACGACGAGAGAAGAAGCAATGCCGTACCACAAGGCCTTGCGCGCCCGGTCGTGCTTCAGGGCACCCACATTTTGCGCCACGAAGGCGGACATCGCCTGCATAAAGGCCGACGGGATCAGCATAATGAATGCGCACACCTTTTCTGCTACACCGATGCCCGCCGATTCGTTCAGGCCCAGATCGTTTACAATGGCAAGGATGACGAGAAAGGATATGCTGACCAGCAAATCCTGCAGTGCAATGGGCGTGCCCAGACGCAGCATCGCTTTGATATGCAGCCCCTTGGGGCGCAGGTGCTTCCGGGAAAAAGCAAAGGGAAGTGTGCGCTTGCGGATGATCAGCAGGGAAAGCAGCACGCTCGCCGCCTGTGCAAACACCGTTGCAAGGGCGGCACCGGTGGAGCCCATCCGGAAAACAGCCACCAGTAAAAGATCTCCTGCAATATTCAGCACGCAGGCAATGGCAACGGTAATAAGGGGGATTTTAGAATCACCGATTCCCCGGAAAATGCTGCCTACCAGATTATAGGCGACAATAAACAGCGTTCCCGCCGAGCAGATTGTCACATACCAAGCGGTTGCGTCAAAGGCTTCTGCCGGGGCGTGCATCAGCTCCGTCAGGGCGGTGGAGAAAAGCACCATCAAAACCGTGATAATCAGGGAAATGACGGCGAACAGAGTAATGCCGCTGCCGATGATCTCACCGGCTTCTTCCCGTCTTCCTGCGCCGATTTTTTCGCCTACATACACGGTAAGACCCATGGCAAGACCGGTGATGACCACCGTTAGGGTCATCATAATCTGGCTGCCCGTGGATACGGCAGATACAAAAATATCGGCACTGTCACCGCTAAACTGTCCGACGATCAAAAGATCGACCGCACCATACATAGCCTGCAGGAAAAGTGCCAGCAAAACGGGTATGGCAAACCGAATCAGAGGTGAAAAGATCTTTCCCTCGGTAAAATTCTGCATCTTATTCATAGTGTATCTCCTTGCTCGCAAAAACGCCATTAGTATAGCACAGCCCTCTTTAAAAAGTCAAACTGTTGGTTGAAATCATCGTATTTTTTCCATTTTTGCACGAAAATGGGCAACCGGAGCAACTGTTTTTCTCTATGGTTGAAGTGCACTTACATTTGATCAGGAGGGAAAAACTATGCTTTTTACAAAGAAAGTGACCACAAACATCAACTATCAGGCTTCCCCTATCCATCTGACCGCTTTGCAGGGGGATAACTGCAGGGCATTGGAGCTGCAGTTTTACTGTGGAGAGGAACCTTGGGTCCTGCCGCCCGATGGGGATGTGTTCATTCGCTACACCTGCGCCGATGGCTCCGGGGGCATTTTCGACACCCTTCCCAACGGGGAGCCGGCATATATCCTCGCCGGGGCGACCTTGACGATCCACATCCCGGAAATGATGTGCGCTGTGCCCGGCGTGACCAAGGCGCAGGTGACGATTTTCAGTGACGGCGCTCAGATTTCCTCTTTTCCCATTGAGCTGCGTGTATTGCCGCAGGTCGGACAAAAAATGGCGGACGGGAAGTATGTCAATCTGCGCAAATGGCTGATGTCCTATGTGACGGAAGAGCCCTTTGTGGAGGCTGTGGTGGCGGCATTGCCCAGCGGAGATGGGGTGAAATACTGATGGCAATTGTCACAACGGACGATAAGTATTACAAAAATATTGCCAAGGCGATTCGGGATCTTTCCGGAGAAAATGCAGCTTATACCCCTGAAGAAATGCCTGCTGCTATGGATAAGGTCTATGAGAAGGGCTATGCGCAGGGATACCATAGTGGCTATGGTGAGGGACATACCGAAGGTATGGAAGACGGGGAAATGGTCTATCGCCAGCGTTTCTGGGACCAGTATCAGGCGGAGGGTGCCCGGACGGATTACAATTTTGCCTTTGCCGGGCCCGGCTGGAACGAGGAGACCTTCTGGCCACAGTATGACATCGTCGTGGAAAAGGGGTATCAGATGTTTGCCTATAGCGGCTTCTCCGGCAGCCTGAAAGCCCGTCTGGAGGCGTGCAATGTGCAGATGATATTCGGCGACAATCAGCTGCTGATGAATCTGTTCGGCTTGGCGGCTAATATTACAGAGCTGGGCGTCATAGACCTGAGCGCGGTAACGCCCAGCAGCAGCCATACCCATATTTTCAATCAATGCACAGCTCTGAAAACCATTGAAAAGCTGATCGTTCCTGCAGGACAGCCCGTTTGGACCGCTTGGTTCAGCAACTGCAGCGCACTGGAGAATCTTCAGATTGAGGGGATAATTTCCAGCACGGGAATGGATTTGTCCGGATGCCCCAAGCTGACCCGGGAGAGTATTCTCAGCGTGCTCAATGCGCTGGGAAATAAAAACGGACTCAGCGGCACCTGGAAGCTAACTTTAGGCGCAACCAATCTGGCAAAGCTGACAGAAAGCGACAAGGCGATTGCCACCGGAAAGGGCTGGACATTGGCTTAATATATCCGGCTTGCATATTGTAGTATAGCGCGGCAGCGCAGAAAAGGAGTGGCGAAAATGGAAAAAACAGCATTGGGTTTGATCGCCTATGCCAAAGCGCAGTTGGGAAGACCCTACTGGTACGGAACCTTCGGTCAGGCAGCGAATCGGGAGCTTTACGAGCAGAAGAAACGGCAGTATCCCAATTATTACAATTGGGAATATGCCGGTCAGACGGAAAAGGTTCACGATTGTGCAGGGCTGGTGAAGGGGTATTTATGGTGCGATGACCCGGAGGATGCAAGCCCGGTTTATAATCCGGCGCAGGATCAGTCCGCCAATGCCATTTACACCGCCTGCAAGACCAAGGGGGAGATGGCCACGATGCCGGAGGTGCCGGGGCTGTTGGTATTTTACCCGGGGCATTTGGGCGTATATATCGGTGCAGGTGAGGTAATTGAGGCAAGAGGACGCAGGTATGGCGTTGTAAAGACCCAGTTGGAAAGCCGTCCGTGGAAGACATGGGGCTACTGTCCCTATGTGACCTATGAAACGCCCAAAATCCTGCAGATCGGTATTCCGGTGCTGAAAAAAGGCGCGAAAGGGGATACGGTGGAAGCCTTGCAGCGGCTGCTGAACAGCTATGGCGCAGAGCTCGCGGTGGATGGTTCTTTTGGCGGCGCGACAGAGCGGGCATTGAAAGCATGGCAGGCAGATCACAAATTAGAGCCGGACGGTTCCTGCGGCCGCAAGACCTGGGAAACGCTGCTGGGGCTGCGTTAAGGAGGATTTTTCCGTGGATCTGGAGCACGAGCGTCGGTTGACACAAGTGGAGCAAAGATGCAAAGCCAATACCCATCGTCTGGAAAAACTAGAGGAATCTACCGAGGCCATCAACCGGCTGGCCACATCCATGGAAGTAATGGTAAGCAAGCAGGAGCAGGTAGCGGAAACTGTGGAGAAGCTGGACGGAAAGGTGACTGCTTTAGAGGAAAAGCCCCGCAAGCGCGTGGATGGCTTAGTGGATAAGATCATCTGGGCGGTCTGCGGAGCGGTGATTACTTTTTTGTTGGCCCGGCTTGGGCTGTAAGGAGGGATACTATGGATTGCTCCGTAATTGCGGAGTATGGCGCAACGATTCTTTTCGTAATGGGCTGTCTGGTGTTTGGGGTGAACATCATCGTTGAGGTGGTAAAAAAGCTGTTTCCCAAGATTCCCACCACCTTCGTGGCAACGGTGGTTTCGGTTCTTGTGACGATGGCGGCATTTTTTGCGTGGGCGGCCATTACGGGACTGGAAATTTTGTGGTACTATGTGGCGGCGGCTTTTATATTGGGGCTGTTCGTGGCCTATGGGGCGATGTTCGGCTTTGATAAATTCAAAACCGCATTGGAAAAGCTGAAAAAGGACAAGTAAATATAACAGGCGGTATCACCCAGGTGATACCGCTTATTTTGTGATAAAAACCTTGCAACGCCCTGCACATTATGCTATAATAGCGGAAAATGAACGAAGGATGTGATTGTATGATCAGAAAATCTGAACGAGTCCGTAAAATTCACTCTGATATCCGTGGCCCTCTTTATGAAGAAGCCCTGCGTATGCAGGCTGCCGGTACCAAGGTGCTGAAGCTGAACACCGGCAACCCGGCAAGCTTCGGTTTCACTCTGCCTGACAGCGTCCGCAAGGCAGTGACGGAGCATCTGGATGAGGCCGTACCCTACTGCGATGTGAAGGGTATGCCTGCCGCCCGGGAGACCATTCTGCGGTATCATCAGAGCAGAGGTTTGCAGGGCATTACCATGGACGATATTTTTATCGGCAACGGCGTCAGCGAGATGGCCAGTATGCTGATGACCGCCCTGATGGGCAGCGCGGACGAAATTCTGATGCCTGCGCCCTGCTACAGCCTGTGGAGCAACAATGCGTACACCTGCGGTTCTATCCCCGTATTCTACCGCTGCGATCCGGAAAACGGATGGAATCCGGATCTGAAGGATATGGAGTCTAAGATCAATGTGGCCACCAAGGCCATTCTGGTCATCAATCCCAACAACCCCACCGGTGCGGTGTATTCAAAGGAGACCCTGCTGAAGATTGCGGACTTGGCCAGAAAGTACAATCTGGTACTGTTGTCCGATGAGATCTATGACCGTCTGGTGATGGATGATCTGCCCAACTATTCTCTGGCAGCACTGGCACCGGATGTACCCTGCGTGACCTTTAACGGCCTGAGTAAGTCCCACATCATCTGTGGCTTCCGCTGCGGCTGGATGGTTTTCTCCGGCGGCAAGGAGTTGGATGAGGTCAAAGGCGCAGTGATGCAGCTGGCGGCAATGCGTCTGTGCGGCAATGCGGTGACCCAGCTGGCAGTGCCTGCGGCATTGGCCGATGAGGAAAGCACCAAGGCGATGCTGGTGCCCGGCGGACGGCTGTACGATCAGCGTAAGGCCACCATTGAGGTGCTGTCCAAGGTCAAGGGCGTGTCGCTGGTACCCAATCGGGCGGCGTTCTATCTGTTCCCAGCATTGGATAAGGAGCAGTTTGACTTTGAAAATGCTCAGGATTTCGCAATGCGCCTGCTCCACGAAAAGCACATTCTGGTCATTCCCGGACGGGGCTTTGACTGGCACGAGGATCTGCGGTTCAGAATCGTAATGCTTCCCGGCGAAAAGGTGATGCGCGAAGCAATGGAAGAACTGGCAGACTTTTTGGAAAAACACAGAATCAAGTAATATTTCCCCCCGGATGCAGCCGCATCTGAAGTGATAAAATAATGGTAGACACGAAAGTGCCTACCATTATTTTATCACTTCACCAATTGTAGCGGTGGATGTTTAAGAATATTTATCTTAATAAAATCAATTTGTATATCTTTTTAAGTTGCTTCCGCACATAGGGCAGTTTCCTGCATAAGGTCCCTGATGTCCGCAATTTCCACATACAAACTGGTTGGGTATTCCTGCTGCATCACATGCGCATTCGTGAGATCGCTTTGCCCTAACAATCACTGCTTCAGTAGTATGTTTTGATAACGAAATTGTGTAGTAAAGAAGATGATCTTCTCTCTCTGTATCATACGAGTAGTATTTAAATCCGTCATCAAATGTGATACAAGTTTTAAATTTATAGTCACCCTTGAGACCAACTTTTTCACTGGAAATATCAATAATTTTAGCATCTCGTCGTAGTGAGCGGGGAAGCCTAACCTCGGAAGTGTCCCGGTTATAAAAGATTTTTGACCAAAATAGGGCAACAATCGCCAAACCGCCGATAAGCACAGATAGAATAATTTCCATTATTATCCACCTTTCTTCTTTTTAATTATAATATCACAGATATTTATGAGAGTCAATATTCGTTGTTACACCATGTGGAAAGTGTCATTTGTCTGGTGAAAAGCGGAGAAGTGTGATTATTCATATTCTTTAAAAAAGAAAAGCGCCAACTGTTACCTTTGTAGCAGTTGGCGCTTTGTCTTTATAGCAGACTATGGTGGTAATCTGTATTATGGTACTTTTCAAAACTGAATCTTCGGAAGCGGCCGATTAGGAATGGCCGCGCTAGCAGTTGGCTAATCACCAAGGTTGGCAAGTCAAAAGTTGTCACAAGGATCACGGAAAACCACCAGTTCTGTGCAGAACTGGTGGCATAATAAATTTTGCGTCTACTAACTATTGACTACTTCAAGCGAAATCTGTCGGGTTTTGTTTATTCCACTTCAGACATTTCCACTTTCATTTCCTTCTTGGGGATGAGGAAACGGCGGGTGGCAAAGAGTCCTGCGATACACAGCACGCAGGCTACATTGCCCAGAGGATCGTTGTGATTCAGAATAACATGCCGGGAGATGGCCACGATCAGCACTTCCAGCGTATTTGCAGGGGTCAGGTCAATGAGCATCCGCACAAACTCCAGACCCACCACGATGGTCAGAATGCTATGTAAATAGTGGTCCAAGGAGGCGAAATACTCCCCGGGTACGGTGCACATCCTGTAAATCTCCAAGCCCAGCATACCCACCAGCACAATGAGGGTCAGCACGGAAATGACAAATTCCAGAATATGCAGGATTTTTTGGATAACGGTGACAACCTTGTGGTGCATAGCGAGACCTCCTAAGTTAAATTATTTGTATTATATACCAATTTCTTGCAAAAAGGAAGACATTTCTTGAAAAAACCCTGCCGGTGTGTTAAAATGATGAAAAAATTATGGACAGGATGTGACCTTATGAAGATCCCTACCCGAAAAAAGTCCTATGATACCGTGATGGCTCTGCCCCGTCCCAAGCACTTTAAGCCCCTGCGCCCCAATTTCTTGCTTCAGAGCGTAGTGCGTGTGGCCTCCCTGCCGGACCTGCTGGCAACCAATTTTTCTTATACAACCGAGGGAATGGAAAAGGTCAAAAAACAGCCCTGCCTGATTCTGATGAACCACTCCTGCTTTTTGGATTTGATGATCGTTTCCCGGATTTTCTATCCCAGAAAATACGCTATCGTCTGCACCACGGACGGCTTTGTGGGTATGCCGTGGCTGATCCGTCTGCTGGGGTGCATCCCCACCCAGAAATTCGTCAGCGATGTGACCCTGATTCGGGATATGGAATATATGCTGAAGGAAAAGAAGACTTCTGTTTTGATGTACCCGGAGGCCAGCTATTCCTTTGACGGCACCGCAACCGCTTTGCCCCGAAAGATGGGCGTTCTGCTGAAAAAGCTGGGTGTACCCGTGGTGATGGTCCGCACCGAGGGCGCATTCACCCGTCAGCCTCTGTATAACTGCCTGCGCAAGCGCAAGGTGAAGGTGACCGCGCATGTGAGCTGTTTGGCTACCGCCGAGGAGATCAAGGAGAAAACCGTCCGCGAGCTGGACGAACTGCTGGACAAGGTCTTTACTTTCGATGGCTTTGCATGGCAGAGAGACAACGGCGTAAAAATTACCGATCCCAACCGGGCCGAGGGCTTGGAGCGGATTCTCTACAAGTGCCCCCATTGCGGTGCAGAAGGGAGAATGTCCGGCAAGGGCACGACTCTCACATGCGCCCATTGCGGAAAAGTTTGGGAAATGGACGAGCTGGGTCAGCTGAAAGCAACCGAGGGAGATACGGAATATCCCCACATCCCGGATTGGTACGCTTGGGAGCGGCAGGAGGTCCGTAAAGAACTGGAAAACGGCACTTACCGGCTGGAATCCGATGTAGACATCGGCATGATGGTGGATTATAAGGCCATCTATATGGTAGGGGAGGGCAAGCTCACCCACTGCGATGAGGGCTTCCGCCTGACGGGTTGCGACGGCAAGCTGGAATATGCCCAAGGACCGCTGGCTTGCTATGGCTTGTATGCGGATTACTACTGGTATTCCATTGCGGATGTGATCTGCATCGGCAATGCGGATGCGCTGTACTATTGCTTCCCCAAGGATGGGGCATCTGTTGCCAAAACCCGAATGGCGACGGAGGAGCTGTATAAGCTGAAAAAAGTAAGAAAACCGAAAAATACGGAGGAATAAACAATGGCAAATATGAAAAAAGAGCAGCTGGAATTTCTGAACTGGGAGTTTGGTGTGTTTCTGCATTTCGGCATCCGCACCTTCAACGAAGGGCACAAGGACTGGGATATGAAGGAAATGCCCCTTTCTACCTTCAATCCTACCCAGCTGGACTGCGACCAGTGGATCAAGACCATTTACGAAGCCGGCGCAAAGTACGCCATTTTGGTGTGCAAGCATCACGACGGCTTTGCCAACTGGCCCTCTGCCTACACCGAGTATTCCGTAAAGAATACCCCGTGGAAGGACGGCAAGGGCGATGTGGTCCGGGAATATGTGGATGCCTGCCGGAAGTATGGCCTCAAAGTGGGTCTTTACTACTCTCCTGCCCAGTTTGGTTCCAAGGAGATGGTTTCCACCGAGTATGATGACTACTTCATCAACCAGATCCGGGAGCTGCTGACGGGTTACGGCAAAATCGACTATCTGTGGTTTGACGGCAACGGCAGCGAGAACCACCAGTACGATACCAAGCGCATTGTGGCGGCGATTCGGGAGTGCCAGCCGGAAATCCTGATCTTCAATATGTGGGATCCGGACACCAAGTGGGTGGGCAACGAATCCGGTGTGGCCCACAGCCCCAATAAGCTCACCGTAGGCGCGTTGGATTTCTCCATCAACAAGGATATTCAGGATCTGCTGGATGAGCCGCTGTTTCTGCCCACGGAGTGCGATTTCCGTATGCGCCTGACCAACTGGTTCTACAGCGAAAACGATGTGGATACGGTTAAGTCGGTGGACGAGCTGATGGGCCTTTACTACTACAGCGTGGGTCGCGGTGCCAATTTCCTGATCAACATCGGCCCTGACCGCAGAGGTCTGCTGCCGGATGAGGATGCGGCAGCGTTGCTGAAATTCGGTGCCCAGCTGCGGAAGAATTTTGATGCTTCTCTGGATTGCAAGGTGACAGCCGAGGCAAAGAAGCTGACCTTCGAGATGCCTCACCAGCTGGTCAACCATGTGGTTCTGTCCGAGGAAATCGATCCCAACTGCGAGATCGAGAGCTTCGAAATCAAGGCATATCCCTATTATTACGGCATTCCCGTAACTGTGTACCGGGGTACTACCATCGGTCACAAGGCCATCTGCCAGTTCCCCACCATCCGCACCGAAAAGGTGGAAGTGGTGTTCGACAAGGATAAGAAGGTCACCGGTCAGCTCAAATATATTCCGCAATACTGATGCAAAAGCCCACGGCATACGCTGAAGTAGTCAATAGTTAGTAGACACAAAATTCCCTATGCCACCAGTTCTGTTCTAAACAGGACTGGTGGTTTTCCTTTTAATTTACGGACGGGCCGCTCGTAGTTGAAATA
>SVLL01000004.1 GCA_015067935.1 Oscillospiraceae bacterium
TACAATAGATAACTTTTCTTCTTTACTGCGTACAACGTATTTTCCTGCCATAGTTCCACCCCCAACTCTATAATAGCATAAAAATAATGGTAGGCACTTTCGTGTCTACCATTATTTTATCACTTCAGCTTCCGCCCCGGGCTTGTTTTTTGGAAAGGATTCTCTTAAGTCTGTCATTGCGAGGAGGGCATAGCCCGACGTGGCAATCTCCTGGTAAAACTCACCGATACGCTGTGCAAAAACAAGCTTCGTACCGGGAGATTCCCACGGCCCGCTGGGCCTCGGAATGACATAGTTTAGAACATTACCGTTTCTACATCAGATTTCCATATTCCGCAGCTGTCGGTACAGCACCAGATCAGTGCGGTCCAAGGTGATGGGCATCACGGAATTGACCTTGTCCACCAGCACCGCATCGGTATCGAACTCCGTGCTTGCGCAGGCTGCAAATACATCCACGCCGCAGGGGAAGAACATATCATTCTCCTCGGGGCGGAAATTGTCGGAATAGTAGTTGCCGCCCTGACGGGTAAAGCGAAATTCATCACTGCCGCCGGTGGGGATGTTGATATTATACATGTCGTGCTTGCCGAACAGATCGTGCTTGACGATGAAATCCCAAATCTTGTCCATTTCCTTGGCAGCTTCGGCATAGTATGCGGGACTTGTGGACACAGCCATGGCCTTCACGCCCAGATTTCCCGCCTCAAAAACCGCAGAAACTGTGCCAGAGTACATAATGTCCCGGCCGATGTTGAGTCCCCGGTTGATGCCGGAGATCACCAGATCAAATTCCATCTTCAGACCCAAAATGGCAAGGCGTACGCAGTCTGCCGGGGTGGAATCCACCGCCCAAGCTTCCACGCCCTCGCACAGCTCCACCTTTTTCGCCTCAAAGGCCTTGTGGATTTCGATGCCGTGGCTCTTGGCACTCTGCTCTACTTTGGGGGCAACTACCGTTACCTCACCCTTGGTCTTGGCCCACTGCACCAGCGGCAGTACGCCCTCGGCATAAATGCCGTCGTCATTGGTAATTAAGATTCTCATAGCCAGCCCTCATGGGTTTCTTTGTATTCTTTCACTCTTGCATCGGCTTCCGCAATCAGCTGCTCCATCTCCTCCACAGAGTAAACGGTTGCACCGCTGGCGCAGGCGTGACCGCCGCCGTGGTGATTTTCCGCAATGGTATTGATGGTCACAAAACGGGAGCGCAGACGCACCCGGATGGTGGTTTCCGCTCCGGGAGTATCAATAAAGGCGATCCAGCACAGCGCACCCTTGATGGTATCCATATATCCCACGGCAGAGGAGGCATCCTCTTGGGTCAGCTGGAACTTTTCCTGCATTTCCCGGTCCACATAGATATAGGCCACACCGTTTTCTGTGATGCGCATTTTGTCGTACACATAGGCCTCAAATTTCAGCTTATCAAATTCTTCCAGATACAGATTTGCAAACAGCACATCCGTATCAATCTTCTGATCCAGCATCAGACCTGCCAGGCGCATGGTATCACCGGAAACGGAGGAGAAGCGGAAACGGCCGGAGTCGGTGACCATACCTGCATAGATATAGGTTGCCGCTTCAGAATCGATCTTCAGCTCGTCAGAAAACGCATCGTAAAAGGCGGCGATCATCTCGCAGACGGAGCTGCGGTGCTCCTCCACCCAGAACAGATCTCCGTAGGGGTTATTGTCGATGTGGTGGTCGATTTTCACCAGCTCCTTGCAGAGGGTGATCTTCTTATTGGACACCCGGTCGATGGTGGCGGTGTCCAGCACGATGCCCAGCGCCGAAGCATACTTTTCCTCGGGAATCGGCTCGCTCTCGCCCCCCAGAAAGGACAGATACTCAGAATAATCCTCGTTGATGAGCAGGATCTCCTTTTCCGGGAATGTCAACTGCAGCATTCTCCAAAAGCCCTTGGTGGAACCCACGGCGTCACCGTCGGGGCGGAAATGCCGGGTGATGATGATCCGGTCATAGTCTTTGATTTTTTGCAGAATCTTCTGCATCGCTTCTTTGTTCATATTTACTCCTTTGTCATTGCGTCAAGATCGCTGAGCATCTGCATGGCGATCTCCTTGCTTGCCACGGTTGCACCGCTGGCCTTGGCGTGACCGCCGCCGCCGTACTTGACCGCAATGGGGTTGATGTTGTACTTGGAAGAGCGCAGCTCACAAAGCACGCCCTGCTCGGTTTCGGTGAAATTCACCCAGATATCCACGCCCTTGATATCGGACATGGTGCTGACCATCCCCCGGGAGACGGTAAAGGTATCCGCACCCAGCTCTGCCATTTCTTCCTTGGTGGTGTAGATATAGGCCACATTGCAATCGGTGAAGCGGATCTTCAGCACAAACTGGGCACGCAGACGCAGCTTGGCAAAATCATCTGCATAAAGCTTGCGGTAGATGTCGTTCAGGTCAAACTTCTGCTCCATCAATGCCGCCGCCAGACGGAAGGTCTGGGCGGAGGTGGAATCGTAGCGGAAGCGGCCGGAATCGGTGATCATACCGGTATACAGTGCCTTGGCGCAGCACGGGCAGAGCCGCAGACCGCACTGAAGGGCAAAAGCCGTCACCAGACCGCAGCAGCTTTCAAAGGAAGTATCCACCACTTCCGTATCACAGATCTTTTCCACAAAAATATGGTGATCCATACGGGCGGTTGCCTTGGCAGTTGCGTAGCGGTCATCGCTGATGAGGTGCTTTGCAGAGGTATCCAGCACGATGGCCAAGGCATCGGCATAGGTTTCGTCGGCAATTTCGTCCATCACGCTGCCGTCCATAAAGCTGTAGTGACCGGCACTGTCGCCCACAATGTAGACATTCTTTTCCGGAAAGTTTTCCTTGATGATGCACTTCAGACCCAGCTGGCTGCCGAGGGCATCACCGTCGGGATTCTTGTGACGGTGGATGATAACGGTTTGGTATTTTTTAATTTTTTCCAAAAGTTCCTGAAACATAGTATTCCTCACTTATTTTTCTCTTGCGTATTTTAACCCTAGTGTGCTATTATACTATAAAAACACGCTTCATGCAATCATTTTTTACAAATTTGCAATTGCATAATGCAGCGAATCGTCAAAGGAGCAACACTTTATGGAATATCGGATTTTAGGAAAAACCGGGCTGAAGATTTCCCGGATGGGCTTTGGCGGCATCCCCATTCAGCGCATTGACGCCGCCGGCACAAAAGACCTGATGCGCTGGCTGCGGGACAAGGGTGTAAATTATATCGACACCGCCCGGGGCTATACCGTCAGTGAGGAATATCTGGGGCAGGCTCTGGAGGGCATTCGGGATCAGTTTGTCATCGCCACCAAGAGTATGGCCCGCACCAAAGAAGCGATGGCGGCGGATATCGACATCAGCCTGAAAAACCTGCGCACCGATTACATAGACATCTATCAGATCCACAACGCCACCCCTGCGGATGTGGAAACCGTCACCGCTCCCGGCGGTGCGCTGGAGGCTCTGCAGGAGGCAAAGCAGGCAGGCAAAATCGGTCACATCGGCATCACCGCCCACAGCCTTGACACCTTTAAGCTGGCATTGGACTTTGATTGGGTGGAGACCATTATGTTCCCCTACAACATTGTGGAAACCCAAGGACAGGAGCTGATTGCCAAGTGCACACAGCGCAATATCGGTTTTATCGCCATGAAGCCGCTGGCAGGCGGTGCGATTGAAGATGCGACCCTTGCTCTGCGCTTCCTCTGTGCCGACGAGAATGTGACGGTGGTCATCCCCGGTATGGCAGAAATCAGAGAAGCCGAGCAGAATTTGGCTGCAATGGAGAACACCGCACCCTTAACGCCGGATGAGTTGTCCGCAATGGACACCCTTCGCGCCACGCTGGGCACCCATTTCTGTCGCCGGTGTAATTACTGTGCCCCCTGCTCTGTGGGAATTTCAATCCCGGCCATGTTCCTGATGGAGGGCTACCTTTCCCGTTACGGTCTGGCGGACTGGGCCAGAATGCGCTATGAGGGCTTGGGCAAAACCGCATCCGACTGTATTGAATGCGGCGTTTGTGAAAGCCGCTGTCCCTATAATCTTCCCATCCGGGAAATGCTGAAGAGTGTCGCCCGTAAATTCGGAAAATAAGGAAGCGTTATGAAAAAGATACATCCCTTGCACGGTCTGACGGACTTTGTGAGAAAAAATGTGGTTATGGTAGTGGCTCTGGTTGCTGCTCTGATCACCTGCTTTTTTGTGCCGCCGGATGCCCAATATCTGGATTATTTTGACCTGAAAACCCTGACCTGTCTGTTCTGCGTGCTGGCAGTGGTGTGCGCTCTGAAGAATATCAATTTCTTCTATAATCTGGCAAGAAAAATCGTCCGTATCTTTAAAAATGCCCGGATGAGTGTTCTGGCTCTGGTGTACATCACCTTCATCGGCTCTATGCTGATAGCCAACGATATGGCCCTTTTGACCTTCCTGCCGCTGGGACTTTTCGTTCTGTCCTCCACCGGCAAAAACAAATATATGGCCTTTACCTTTATTATGCAGAACATTGCCGCCAACTTAGGCGGTATGCTGACGCCCTTCGGCAATCCCCAGAATCTGTACTTATACACCAAATTCAGCATCCCCAATCTGGAATTTATGGAGATCATGGCACCGCCCTTCCTGCTGGCGGTGGCACTGATTACCCTATGCTGTCTGATTTTCGTAAAGCCGGAGCCCTTGGAGCTTTCCGACGAAAAGGTGACGATGCCCGTAGGGCGCACGGTTATCTATCTGTTACTGTTTGCGCTGGCGATCGCCATTGTGTTCCGGGGAATTCCCTACTGGCTCGGGTTGATCATCATCCCCGCATTTTTGCTGGTGATGGACCGCAAGGCTCTGAAGATGGTGGATTACCCCCTTTTGCTGACATTCGTTTTTTTCTTCGTCTTTTCCGGAAATATGGCAAGAATCGAAGGGGTGCGGAATCTGTTTTCCTATCTTTTGGACAAGAGCACTCTGCTGTTTTCCGTTTTGTCCTGTCAGGTGATCAGCAATGTTCCCTCTGCCATTTTACTGTCCCAGTTTACGGAAAACTACCGGGAGCTGCTTTTGGGTGTCAACA
The DNA here is from genome assembly GCA_015067935.1 of Oscillospiraceae bacterium. GTDB lineage: Bacteria > Bacillota > Clostridia > Oscillospirales > Oscillospiraceae > Faecousia. Next base: position 5,083 of record SVLL01000004.1, read on the forward strand.
TCGGCGGTGTGGGCACTTTGATCGCATCTCTGGCAAGCCTGATTACTTTTCGGGAGTACACCAAAGCGAATAAAGGGAAAACCCGGTATTATGTTCTGCTGTTTTCCGCCTTTAATTTTGCATTTTTGATCGTTCTGGCTCTGTTTGAGCTGGTAATACTGTAAACGCACCAAAGCCCCCTCTGCTGAGGGGGCTTGTTTTTATTGCTTTGCCATTGCGATTTTTTGCAGCAGCTGCACAAACAGCTCCCACCAAGTCAGCTTGGGCACCGCTTCCGCCGCCACCATCGGCACTTGGGACAATACCTGCTCCCCGGCACGCACTGTCAGAGTTCCGATTTTCTGTCCCTTGCTCACCGGGGCGGCAAGCGCATCCGCCAGTTCCAGCTTGATGTTCACCTGGTTTTTCTGCGCCTTGTCGATCAGCAGCTCTATCTGCTCCCCGGGAATGGCCCTGACGGTTTTTTTCGTGCCCAAGGTTACCGGAATTTCATTGTCCCCGGGGATCTCCGGGCGCACGAGGGCAAAATTGGCAAAGCCGTAATCCAGCATCGTCTTGCAGCCGGCAAATCGCTCCTGACTGGTTTTTGCCCCCATAATCACCGCAATCAACCCCATCCCGTCCCGCCGGGCAGTAGCGGACAGACAGTAGCCTGCCGCCGAGGTAAACCCGGTTTTCAGCCCCGTTGCACCGGGATAAAACCGAATCAGCTTGTTGGTATTGGAAAGACCGAACGCCCCGTTCCGCACCGTATCCATCCAGATGGTGGTGAACTTTTGAATATCCGGGTGATTCACCATCAGCTCCCGGCTCATTACCGCAATGTCATAGGCACTGGTCAGATGCTCCTTGGCATTGATATCATCGTCAAGCCCTGTACAGTTGACGAAATTCGTATCGTACATTTTCAGCTGCCCTGCCCGGATGTTCATTTGCTCCACGAAGGCACTTTCCGAGCCGGCAATGTGCTCCGCCAATGCGCAGGCGCAGTCGTTGGCCGACGATACCGCCACCGATTTCAGCATATCGGAAACGGTCATCTGTTCCCCTACCTTTAAGTAAATCTGGCTGCCGCCTTTTGCCGCGGCTGCTTCGGAGACCGTCACCACATCCTCCCAGCCGATGCGCCCGGAATCGATGGCTTCCATGATAAGCAGCATTGTCATCACCTTGGTCACACTGGCAGGCGGCAGCTTTTCGTGGGCATTTTGCTCATAGAGCACCTTCCCCGTGGCCATATCCATCAAAACCGCGCTTTTGCCTGCCACCTCCAAGCTTGCCGCTGATGCCGGTACGGCACACAGCACCACCAAAAGCAATGCCAAAAATATCCCCAATCGCTTCATTGCAAATCCCTCCTCTTATTGTGCTATAGCCTATGCCCCTTGTCCCGGAAAAATGCTGATTGTATTTTTCAAAAACTTATGCTATAGTGACAGTATCAATCATTTTGGGAGGTTCTTTTATGAAATATCCCCTTTCTGAAAAACAGATTTTTCATTACCGCCCCAAGCCTTTTTTCTTCATCACCACAAGTGACGACGCAGACCTGACCTTGGAAAAAACCGAGGAAAGCCTGCGTCAGCTGAAAGCGTGCGGCTTTGGCGGATTTGTTCTGTTCAATAAGGCCTACACAGAAGAAAACTATCTGGGTCAGGGCTGGTTTTCTATGGTCCGCAATTTTGCCATTGCCGCCAAAAAGCTGAAGCTGGCAATGTGGATCAACGACGGTTTTGACTTCCCTCCCGGCAATGTGGCCGGCAAGGTGGAAAAAATTGCCCCGGAACTCAAGCAGCAGCGCGTCCGGATGAAGGACGGTCAGCTGTGTGTGGAAACGGTGGATTGGGGGTTCCCCGCCTTTGAGCATAAGCGTTCCGGTGAATTATTCGTGGAATTGGTGTACGAGGAGTACAAAAAGCAGGTGGGAGAATTTTTCGGCAACCCTATCGTGGGCTTTTTCTCCGATGCGGACAACCGCCGCATTTTCCCGGATGTGATGTACAGCAAGGATGCTCCGGCTTGGGATTACTTCCCTTGGACGGACGATTTTGCCGAGAGCTTTGCGGCCGCCTACGGCTATGACATCCTCCCCTATATGCAGCGCGTTCTGGACCGGGAAAACTGTCAGTATTCCCGGGATTACTGGGAACACGCCGGGCGGCTGTACCACCGCTGGTTTGAAAACAATCACGCGTGGCTGCAAAAGCATCATTTGCTCTACACCGGCCATACCAGCGATTCTTCCCCGTTTTTGTATCACCACGCCCCCCGTTCTTCCTGCTTCTCTGAGGGTCGCTTCTCCGATCTGGAGCGGCATTTCGATTATCCCGGCACGGATCAGGAAATGCTGGCCATCGACACCGGCAAGCATCTGCGCATTGAGAGTATGTATCAGCCCCACGCCATTTGGGGTCAGCCGCTTGCGGTGCGGATGACGGACTATTTTGATATGAAATGGGACACCCGGGCCAAGCAGGCGGCCTCCACTGCCTATATGTACGGCAAAAAGGGCGTAATGTGTGAAATGTTCGCCGCATCCAATTACGGCGTCAGCCCGGCGGAGCTGAAGCAGATCTCCACCTTCCAGCTTATGCAGGGCGTGACCTTCGTTGTCCCCCACGCATGGCATTATCGCTTTAACGGGGATATCAAGTATTTTGCGCCCCCGGAATTTTCCGGACGGGGTATGATCGGCCGCAGCATTAAGCAGCTGAACGACGAGCTTGCAGAGCTGACCTATATGATGGAAAAGGGCGAAGCGGTCTATCCCGTTGCGCTCCTTGATCCCACTGACAAGGTGTGGATGAACGATTTTGAGGAAGAAAAATTTTTCTCCGCCTTTGCCCAGCTGAACAGACTTCCCTACGGCTATGTGATCTGTGACGCAGAAAAGATTTTAAACGGCTCTGTGAAATTCCGGGCAGTAGTGGCAGCAGGCATCGAATTGGATGCCGCACAAGTTGCGAATTTTGCCAAAAAGGGTATTGCGGTTTTGGACGAAACCCGGCTGGACGAGCTGAAAGAGCTAATTGCCTGCGATGTATCCTACAACGGCACCGGCACGCCCCACTATATGCGCAAAATCATCGACGGCGAGGAATTCTGCTTTGTTGCCAATGTGGAAAATGCCGAGCCCGTCACGGGCACGCTGTACGCCTACGGCAAGGAGAAGGAAATCTGCCTTTATCCCGGCGATGTGATCTACATTTCCCGAAATTACGACAGCATCCCCGAAGTGGAAAAGGCCGGTGAATGGATGGCCCAACTGCCCCAAGAGCTGGAAGTTACCTTTGAACGGCCCAATCTGCTCCAGATGGAGTGGTTTGAAGGCGGCACTGCCAAGACCGAGGAAGGAAATTTGATTTTCCCCTTCGCCTGCGCTGACAGATTGCCCGGGCTGAAGCTGTACATTCCCAAATGTGACATTCTCACCGGGGTTTCCGTAGACAAAAAGCCCCTTTCCGGCGCAGAAACAAAAGTCTATGACGACACCTATCTCGTCTACGACCTGCCTGCGCTGAAACCCGGTCAGCACCGCCTTGTGGTTGAAAAGAACGGCGTATTCCACGATTACGACCGGATCTTGCTGGAGGGCGAATTTGACGCAGATATTCAGGCAGGCACGCAGCCCCACAAGACCGTTTTGAATCTGTATAACCTGAAGGTTTCCATCCCGGAAAAAGCAGAAATCAAGCTGAGCAAGCGCAGAAGCACGCTCCTGACCAACAAATCCTGGGCTGGGCAGGGGCAGATTTTCTACTCCGGTGAGGTTTCCTACACTTGGAACATTTTGGCGGAGGACGGCACATACCGTCTGATTCTGCCCCGGGTACGGGATGTGATCGCGCTGGAGGTAGACGGAAAAACCGTCCAGACCCTTTCCCGCCCGCCCTACGCTCTGCGTTTCTCCGTCGCGCAGGGTATCCATACGCTGAAATTGCGTGTTTCCAACTCTCTGGGCAACCAGATGGAATGCTACGCAGAAGAAAGCGGCATCCTAGCCGGCGGCTATGTTGAAAAAATCTGACAAACACGGGAACGGCATTGCCGTTCCCGTTGCCTTTTCCCGTCAAGAAAATTGTAAACAATTTTTACATTCCCTTGCCATCATTTTCTATTTGTGTTATGATGAAATGTAGCATTTTATCCCCAAGGAGGTATGGTAATGATTCGACGCCTTGCCCGGTGTATCCGGGAATATAAATGGGCGGCCTTGCTCAGCCCCATCTGTATGGTCGGCGAGGTGACTATGGAGGTCATCATTCCGCTGGTGATGGCGGATCTGTATGACTACGGCGTATGTTTGCAGGATATGAATGTGGTCATCACCCGTTCTATCCAGCTGGTGATGTGCGCGATTATGTCCCTGCTGTTCGGTGTGGCATCCGCCAATTTTGCCGCAAAAGCCGCCACCGGCTTTGCCAAAAATCTGCGCCACGATATGTTCTACCGGGTGCAGAAATTCAGTTTTTCCAACATTGACAAATTTTCCTCTTCTTCCATCGTGACCCGGCTGACCTCCGATGTGGCGCAGCTGCAGATGGCATTTCAGATGGTGATCCGTATGACCATCCGCTGCACGATGATGCTGGTGCTGGCACTGACTATGGCCTTGCGGCTTTCCGCAAAGCTGAGCACCATCTATCTGCAGGTGATGCCTGTGCTGGTGATCGCGCTGGTATGCCTGACGCCCATTGTGTTCCGCATCTTCGACCGCAGCTTCCGGAAGCTGGATCGGATGAACAATGTGGTGCAGGAAAATATCCACGGCATCCGTGTAGTCAAATCCTTCGTCCGGGAAGAGAAGGAAAACGAGAAATTTACCGATATTTCCGGCGAGTTGGCAAGAAATTTCTCCAAGGCAGAAAAAATTCTCGCCCTGAACTCCCCCATTATGATGGGCTGCGTGTATGCCTGTATGCTGGGTATTTCCTGGCTGGGTGCCCAGATGGTGCAGCAATCCGGCAATGTGCCTGAATTGGGCCTGACCACCGGTCAGCTGTCCTCAATGTTCACCTACACTACCCAGATTTTGATGGGTCTGATGAACCTTTCCATGGTCTTCGTGATGATGACCATGTCCCGCACCGCCCTGAAGCGTTGCAACGAAATTCTGATGGAAGAGCCGGATCTGGAATCCCCTGCAAATGCCATTACGGAAGTTGCCGACGGCTCCATTGATTTTGAAAATGTGTCCTTCCGCTACAGCGCAACCGCCAAGCACCGGGCACTGAAGGAAGTGAATCTGCACATTCCCTCCGGTGCCACCGTGGGTATTCTGGGCGGTACCGGCTCCAGCAAATCCACCCTTGTGCAGCTGATTCCCCGGCTTTACGATGTGACCGAGGGCAGCCTGAAGGTTGGCGGTGTGGATGTACGGAAATACGACCTTGAAGTGCTCCGTGACAATGTGGCAATGGTGCTGCAGAAGAATGTGCTGTTCTCCGGCTCTATCAAGGAGAATCTCCGCTGGGGCAATCCCGAAGCAACGGACGAGGAACTGGAGCATGCCTGCCGTCTGGCCTGCGCTCACGATTTCATTGCGTCCTTCCCCGATAAATATGACACCCATATCGAACAGGGCGGCACCAATGTGTCCGGCGGACAGAAGCAGCGGCTTTGCATCGCCCGGGCTCTGCTGAAAAAGCCCAAGATCCTGATTCTGGACGACTCCACCTCCGCGGTGGACACCCGCACCGATGCCCTCATCCGGGAGGCCTTTGCCGAGCATATCCCCGGCACCACCAAGCTGATTATTGCCCAGCGTATTGCCTCTGTGCAGGATGCGGATATGATTATCGTGCTGGACAACGGTCAGGTTGTCGCCCAAGGCAATCACGACGAGCTTCTGGCTTCCTGTGAAATCTATCAGGAAGTCTACCGTTCTCAGAAGAAAGGAGGAGAAGAATAATGCCTCCTGTAAGACTGCGCGGCGATGGCCGCAAAGCAAAAGACCCCAAAAAGACTTTGGGACGCCTCCTCAAATATCTTTTAAAGTATAAGGTACGGATCTTTGCCGTTCTGCTATGCATCCTCGCCGCCGCTCTGGTGCAAAGCCGCAGTGCCACTATGCTGGGTAATCTGGTGGATGACTACATCGATCCGATGCTGAAGACCGGGCAGTGGGATTTTGATGCCATTGGCTCCTTTCTGCTATATATGGCGGGCATTTTTGTGGTAGGTATGCTTGCCAATTTCTTGCAAAGTTTCCTGATGGTGAGCGTGACCCAGGGCATCCAGAAGACCATCCGGGATGATATGTTCCGCAAGATGCAGACTCTCCCCATCCGCTATTTCGATGCCAACACCGCAGGCGATATTATGTCCCGTTACACCGGTGACATTGACACTCTGCGGCAGATGATCTCCCAGTCCATTCCCCAAGCCGTTTCCGCTGTGGTGACGCTGGTGGTCATCTTTATTACGATGCTGACCGAATCCTGGATCCTCACCATCGTCACCCTGCTCACTGTAATGATGGTGGTGTTCTCCACCAAGTATCTGGCAGGCAAATCCGCCAATTATTTCATCAATCAGCAAAAATCTCTGGGTGCTGTCAACGGCTATATTGAGGAAATGATCACCGGTCAGAAGGTGGTCAAGGTATTCAACCACGAGGAAGTCTGCAAGGAAGAATTTGACAAGCTGAACTCCGAGCTGCAGCAAAATGCCTACTCTGCCGGTAAGTTCACCAATATGATGGGCCCCATCAACAACAATCTGGGCTATCTGCAGTATGCCATTCTGGCAATTGTGGGCGGCATTCTGTGTATCATCTCTACAGAGGATATGACACTGCTGACGCTGGGCAGCCTGATGGCCTTTATGACCTTGTCCCGGAACTTCAATATGCCCATCAACAACATCTCCCAGCAGATGAACGCCATCGTGATGGCTCTGGCAGGTGCGGAGCGTATTTTCGACCTGATGGATCAGGAGCCCGAGGTGGATGACGGCTATGTGACCCTCGTCAACGCCAAATTCGACGAAAACGGCAACATCACCGAATGCCCCGAGCATACCGGTCACTGGGCCTGGAAGCACTTCCACAAGGCCGACGGCACCACCACCTTCGTGGAGCTGAAGGGCGACATTGTGATGGAGGAAGTGGACTTCGGCTATGTGCCGGAAAAGACGGTGCTCCACGATGTGACACTGTATGCCCATCCCGGTCAGAAAATCGCCTTTGTGGGCGCGACCGGTGCCGGTAAGACCACCATCACCAACCTGATCAACCGGTTCTATGACATTGCCGACGGCAAGATCCGCTATGACGGCATCAACATCAACAAGATCAAAAAGGCCGACCTGCGGCGCAGCTTGGGTGTTGTTCTGCAGGAGACCAATCTGTTCACCGGCACGGTGATGGATAATATCCGCTACGGCAATCTGGACGCCACCGATGAAGAATGCATTCAGGCTGCAAAGCTGGCAAATGCCCACGATTTCATCACAAGACTTCCCAACGGCTACGACACGGAGCTGACCGGCAACGGTGCAAACCTTTCTCAGGGTCAGCGGCAGCTGATTGCCATTGCCCGGGCGGCAGTGGCCGATCCCCCGGTGATGATTCTGGACGAGGCCACCTCCTCCATCGATACCCGTACCGAGGCACTGGTGCAAAAGGGTATGGATGCCCTGATGCAGGGCAGAACCACCTTTGTCATTGCCCACCGGCTGTCCACCGTTCAGAATTCCGATTGCATTATGGTGCTGGACCACGGCCGCATCATCGAGCGCGGCACCCACGAAGACCTGATTGCCCTGAAGGGCACATACTATCAGCTCTACACCGGTGCATTTGAATTGGAATAAGCAAAAATGCCGCATCAGCCGATGCGGCATTTTAATACCTTCCCCCGGGGGGAAGGTGCCGAGCGTGCGCGAGGCGGAAGAGGAATGCGGGCGGCAATCTTGGACCATTACCACAGTACAGGCCTATTCCTATGTCGGTTCTACCGCCATTCCTCTCCCGTCTTTTGCTGCGCAAAATCCACCCTCCCCCCGGGGGAGGGGTTGCGGGCGATTTATGAACCGCCCCTGCGATAAAGGATAACGCACACGCTTATGTCATTGCGAGGGAGCGGAGCGACCGTGGCAATCTCCTGCTTCCATCCACCGATACGCTGTGCAGTAACAAACATCCCACCGGGAGATTCCCGCGGGCCTAAAGGCCCTCGGAATGACAAACCCGGAAGGTTAATGCAAATTCCCAGACAAGCCGATTTGATAAGCGGCAAATACCAACGCCTCATCCATCTCCTCGCAGGCGGAAATATACCGTTCCAGCACCTCCCGTTGCTCTGCTGACAGCGATTCCAAGAGGGCTGTGTAGTCCTCTTCAACCGTTTTCAATTCCTGCAAGGCTTTCTGGTATTCCACATTCTGCTCTGCACTGAGCATCAATCTGCGCCATAGTTCCTCTCTGTCCATTTGTTTTACCTCCTAAAAAATTGTAGATATATAGTATAGCCAAATTAAACAAAATGGGGAAAAATAGACATAGAATGAACACACAATGTATCTACAAGTGGTGTGCTTTATGGCTGTCAAAAGTGTGTCTATTCGAATTGAAGAGGAAATGCTCCAGAAAATCGCCTATGTTGCCGATTACGAAGGTCGGAGTGTGAATAGCCACATTCTGGTTTTGGTACGGGAAAGCATTCGCAAATTTGAAGATGCTAACGGTGCAATCGCGCAGGAAGTACCCTCTGCGGAAAATGTAAAACCCGGCAAAAAATAAATAACAGCCGCACCCCAAGGTGCGGCATTTTTATACCTTCCCCCGGGGGGAAGGTGCCGAGCGCGAGCGAGGCGGAAGAGGAATGCGGGCGGCAATCTTGGACCATTACCACAGTATAGGCCTATTCCTATGTCGGTTCTACCGCCGTTCCTCTCCTGCCCCTTTCAGGGGCACCCTCCCCCCGGGGGTGGGTACATAAATCCCCTCGCAGTGCAGATGCACAACGAGGGGATTATCATTACAGAGAGAAGCTATCCGGCAGAAGCTGGGCGAGGGTGCGTTCCTCGTAACCGCCCGGGGTAATCATATAGATTTTAAAATCCACTGGGCAAAATTCCCGCATCACCTGACGGCACACGCCGCAGGGAGGGAACAAGCCGGCAATCACGCCGTCCTTGCCACCGCAAATGGCAATAGCGGAAAATTCCCGCTTGCCGTCGTAAATGGCTTTGAAAAAGGCGGTGCGCTCGGCACAGTTGGTGGGGCTGTATGCGGAATTTTCGATGTTGCAGCCCTGATACACACTGCCATCCGCACACAGAAGTGCCGCACCGACCTTGTAGCCGGAATAGGGGGCGTAGGCGTGAGTCATAGCCTCTTTTGCCAATTCGCAAAGCTTTTCAGGTGTCATAGGATCTCCTCCATAAAGCTCTTGCCCGGGGTATCCAGCGGAACCTTCAGCATTTCGGCAACCGTTGCGGCAATGTCCGCAAAGCTCTCCCGGGTACCCAAATTCACATTCTTCACCTGCTTGCCCAAAACCAGCAGGGGCACATACTCACGGGTATGGTCGGTGGTGGCTTCATAGCCGGGATCACAGCCGTGGTCAGCAGTAATCATTACCACATCCTCATCCCCCAGCTTTTCCAGCAGCTTGGGCAGCCAAGCGTCAAATTCGTTCAGGGCCTCGGCGTAGCCATCGATGTTCCGGCGGTGACCGTAGACCATATCGAAATCCACCAGATTTACAAAGCACAGACCCTCAAAATCCTTGTCGGCGTAGTTAAGCGTATGCTCCATACCGTTGGCATTGGACTGGTTGTACACATGCTCAGTAGTGCCCCGACCGGCAAAGATATCATAGATCTTGCCCACGCCGATGGACGCCTTACCTTCGCGTTTCAGAACATCCAGCAATGTATCCGCGGTGGGTTCCAAAGAAAAGTCGTGCCGGTTGGAGGTGCGCTTGAAAGCACCGGGGGTTCCCACAAAGGGGCGGGCAATGACCCGGCCCACACCGTGCTTGCCCTGCAGCAGCTTTCGCGCGATACGGCAGTATTCGTACAGCTGCTCAGGGGGCACAATGTCCTCGTGGGCAGCGATCTGGAACACAGAGTCGGCAGAGGTGTAGACGATCAGGTCACCGGTTTCCATATGCTGCGCACCGTACTCCTCGATAACGGCAGTGCCGGACCAAGGGGCATTTGCCAGCACGCCCCGTCCGGTAGCTGCCTTAAAAGGCTCCAGAATCTCATCCGGGAAGCCATCGGGATAAGTGGGCAGGGGGTGTTCGGACACAATGCCGCCGATTTCCCAGTGACCGATGGTGGTATCCTTGCCCATGGAGGCTTCCGTCAGACGGGCATAAGCACCGGTGGGGTTGTCCGTCTTGGGCAGGCAGGTCACACCGTCGATGTTGCCCAAGCCGGCAGCGAGCATATTGGGAATATGCAGTTTTGCAGAAGTGGCGCAGGATGCCAAGGTATTGACACCCACATCACCGAAGGACTCACTGTCGGGCATCGCACCGATACCGAAGGAATCCAAAACAATTAAAAATACTCTTTTCATAAGGGTCACCTCGTAAGGGGATGGCTTCTTTTACTTATTCTCCATTGCCACGGCGGTGTCCAGAGCCACCTTCATCATCGTGGTAAAGGCGTTCTGACGCTCGTCAGAAGTGGTGATCTCGCCGGTGATGATATGGTCGGAAATGGTGCAGATGCACAGAGCGCGCTTGCCGTAGCGGGCAGCGTTCATATACAGTGCGGCAGCCTCCATCTCCAGAGCCATAACGCCCATCTTTTTCTGATTGTACAGGGTATCCAGGCCGGCAGGAACTTCTGCGTGGTCGCCATAGAACACATCGGAGGAATTCACATTGCCCACATGGTACACTGCCCCGTTTTCCTTTGCAGCTTCCACAGCAGCACTGAGCAACGCAAAGTCAGCAATGGGGGCAAAAGTGCCGGGGAAATGGAACTGGTGGGCAAAGTTGGAGTCGGTGCAGGCACCCTGCGCAATAACCAGATCATACAGATGAATGTGCTCCTGAATGGAACCGGCAGAGCCCACGCGGATGATGTTCTCCACACCGTAGCCGTTGTACAGCTCATGGGAGTAGATGCCGATAGCGGGCATGCCCATACCGGAGGCCATAACGGAAACCTTTACGCCCTTATAGGTGCCGGTGTAGCCGTGAACGCCACGGACATTGTTCACCAGAACGGGGTTCTCCAAAAAGTTTTCAGCGATAAACTTGCTGCGCAGGGGGTCGCCGGGCATCAGAACGGTCTTGCCGAAATCGCCGGGTGCGGCAGCAATATGGGGGGTAGGTGTAGTTAACATAACATTATTCTCCTTTTCATTTGGTAGCATTACTGCAGGGAGCACGGAGTGCGAGCCTCCCCTGTGTAAGGGGAGGTGGCACGGCGTAAGCCGTGACGGAGGGGGTTTTTACGATCCCCCGGATTTTTGCCAGCCCTCTTTACACAAAGGGGCCTTTAACGCGTTCTCCCAATAACAATGGTTTCTTAGTAAGTGCCGTCGTTGGCAAGACCCTTGGCGATCTTGACGATGCGGCTGGTGCCCAGGCGGGATGCGCCCAGTTCGATGAATTTCTCAGCATCCTCCAAGCTGGAGATGCCGCCGGCGGCCTTGATCTTCACATGGGGAGCAACATACTTGGCAAACAGCTCCACATCCGCAAAGGTTGCACCTGCCTTGGAAAAACCGGTGGAGGTCTTGATGTAATCGGCGCTGGAGTCGGAAACGCACTTGCACAGAGCGATCTTCTCTTCGTCGGTGAGCAGGCAGGTCTCAATGATGACCTTCAAGAGCTTACCGTTGCAGGCTTCTTTGATGGCAGCGATTTCCTCGGTGATCTCGGCCCACTTGCCTTCCTTGGCCCAGCCGATGTTGATGACCATATCCACTTCATCCGCGCCGTTTGCAACAGCATCAGCGGCCATAAAGCACTTGCTTGCTGTGGTGGCGTAGCCGTTAGGGAAGCCGATGACGGTGCAGATTGCCAGCTTTTCGCCCACATATTCCTTGGCCTGCTTCACAAAAGAGGCAGGAATGCAGACAGATGCGGTGGCGTACTTGATGCCGTCGTCACAGATTGCCTTGATTTCTTCCCAAGTGGAGGTCTGTGCCAGCAGGGTGTGGTCGCATTTTGCCAGAATTTCTTTCAGTTCCATAATGATTTCTCCTTTTTAATTTTGTCCGTGGAGTTTGATTTTCTTGTTATCACGAATGCCGTTGACATAGCACCGGTGGCACATGGCGATGTAGCTGTCGTTGCCGCCCAGAACCACCTGCGCGCCCTCTGTGACGATGTGCCCTGCGCCGTCAATACGGGCATTGATGATTGCCTTGGCACCGCAATCGCACATGGTCTTGATTTCCTCGATCACATCCGCCAGCTCCATCAGCCGCATAGAACCGGGAAACAGCTTGGTCTGGAAATCCGTCCTCAGACCGAAGCACAGCACCGGCACAGCGTGGACATTGACGATGTCACGCAGCTGCTCCACCTGCGCAGGGGTCATAAACTGGCACTCATCCACGATGACCACATTGCAATTTCCTGCTCTGGTTTGGGTGAAGCGGTCAAAGATGTTCATATCCGGGGTCATCACCTCAACGGATGCCTGCAGGCCGATGCGGCTTCGCAGGATATCCGCCCCATCCCGGGTGTCCGCGCTGGGCTTGATGAGCCAGACGGACATATCGTTTTCCTCGTAATTGTACTTGGTGATCAGGGCTTGGGCGGTCTTGCTGGAGCCCATTGCGCCGTATTTAAAATAAAGCTTCGCCATTTTCTCTCTCCTTGTCCCCTTTGGGATTTTATATTATATCAAAAATATGCATACTTTGCAATAAAATTTATGGGGATCTGCTATTTTTGCCAACTGAGCTATGTAGGCACCGGCCTCCGCACAGTTCTTATTTGGCAGGCAGCTATCGGCAATGCCGTCAATTTTTCTGTGCAAATGCCGCCTGCGCCAGCGCAATATAGTGCTGCGCACTGCTCCGATTGTCCGCAATCTGCGCCTCGGTCGCCTCCTTGACCACCTTGGCCGGGCTGCCCAGCAGAACAGAGCCGTCGGGAGCATCGGTCTTGCCCGTCACCAGCGCGCCGGCACCAACGATGCAATTATTTCCGATCACCGCCCCATCCAGTACGATTGCGCCCATACCGATCAGCGTATTATCCCCGATGGTGCAGCCGTGGACGATTGCTCCGTGACCGACGGTGCAGTTTTTGCCGATTTTCGTTTCTTCGTGGAGGATGCATTTTTCCTGAATATTGGTGCCGTCGCCCACGGTAATCGTGCCGCTGTCGCCACGCAAAACCGCACCGTACCAGATGCTCACCTTGTCGCCCAGCACCACATCTCCTGTGACGATGGCATCCGGTGCCATATATACCGTTTTCTCCATTTTTCCGCTCCTTGTGTTTTTCTTTTATTATAATAAAAATCCCCCTTTCTTGCAAGGGTTTTTCCTATATTCCGCACACGATTATGCAGGGTGGGGGCACGCCCCTACCCTGCATTGCCATTTAACCCATCGCGGCGGTCACAAGGATTCCCAGATTGTCCCGGTAGATTTCATCGAATTGGGAAATGGGCAGCGGATTTTCCCCTGCGCCCACCTCGATGGTATACCCAGGGCGACGGAAAACCTTAATAAACCAATCCTTATACCCGGCAAATGCCGACAAAAATGGCGTTTCCGCCAGTTCATAGCCGCTTATTTCGGCAAACCGCTCCCCCAACTGACGGGCACCGGGGATGTCGTAATCCTGAAACTGCCAGTAGATCACCTTTCCTTGGGTATGATAAGCCAGCACCAGAGCCGGGTCAACCGCTTGGGTGTAATCCGCCAACGCACGGGTTTCGTACTGATCCAGCGGCGCGCGACCCACAAAATCCCGGGGCGCAGGACGGGTAAAGCCTTGGGCAAATTTGTTTTCCCGGGCCTGCAGCCACCCTGCCGGATAGTTCAGATTCAGATCCACCCCCAGCAGATTTGCCTTCCAGCCGTTGGGGAACGGGATGGCCGGAAATTCCGACGAAATGGCCTGTGCCTGCACATATTGGGGGTCCCCCTGGGCGATCTCCCCTGTGACCAGAGCTACTCCATCCGGGTCCACCATAGGCACGGTATAGATGGTTGTCGTCTCCTGCAAGCTGCGGGCATCCACACCGCCGATCTGGCCGCCTGACTCGATGGCAGCGGCAAAATCTTCCACGAATTTCAATATTACCGGGGTTGTGATCCACTCGTTTGCGTGGTGGGCGGCAGAATACAGCACCTTTCGCGGTCCGTTGCCGATTACCAGAGTGCGGACAGGACGGCCAAAGGCGGAATAGGTCAGGGTTTCACTGCGGCACGAGGGATACCGAACGGTCAGGGCGTTGATGGTTTTGGTGCATAACAAGGGCGTCATTGGGACAGTTGTGTCAACGATTGGCATAAAATCACCTCAGACACTATTTTATGCATTCTCTTGCCGCTTGTTTCCGGGGCCGGTTTGTGGTATACTGTTACAAAGGCTTCCCCTTGAGGAGAAGGCTTGTCTGTAACTTTTCAGGGAGGTCGCAAACTATGCCCGTACAACTTACTACAATCCAAGGAGAACAGCTGCTGCAATCCGGCGAAAAACCGTGGCAGGTCTACCCCCGGCCCCAACTGCAGCGTGATAGTTATGTAAACCTAAACGGCACTTGGCAGCTAACTGCCGAGGGAGAAACCTATGAGATTCAGGTGCCCTTCTGCCCGGAAAGTCTTCTTTCCGGGGTGCAAAAGCACTTTTCCGAGGGTACAACACTGGAATATCGCAGGAAATTCCTTTTGCCCGAGGGTTTTAACAAGGGGCGCGTGTTGCTGCATATTGGCGCAGCCGATCAAAAAGCAAAGATTTATGTAAACCAAGTCCTTCTGGGAACGCATATCGGCGGTTACGATGCCTTCACCGTGGACATCACCCCGGCACTGCAGGAGGAAAACGAGCTGGTGATTCTCTGCACCGACGATCTGCGGGATCAAAGCCAGCCATACGGCAAGCAGGTGCTGCCCAAAAAACGGGGCGGAATGTGGTACACCCCCGTATCCGGCATCTGGCAAACTGTGTGGCTGGAAAGCGTACCGGAAAGCTACATTGAAAGCCTGCGCATCGACAACCGGGGCTACACCGTGGAAATCACCGTCACCCCGGCACTCACCGGCATCGTCACTGTTCCCGGATTGGGCGTATTTCCCCTGAAGGACGGCAAAACCCTGATTGAAACGGACAAACCTCATCTTTGGAGTCCGGAAGATCCCTACCTCTACTATTTCACCGTTGAAACAGCGCAGGACAGAATCCGCTCATATTTTGCCATCCGCAGTCTGGAAATTATAGATAACCGGCTGTGCCTGAACGGCAAGCCCTATTTCTTCCACGGACTGCTGGATCAGGGCTACTGGCCGGACGGGCTGTTCACGCCCGCCACTCCTGAGTGCTATGCCGATGACATTCTGGCTATGAAGCAGCTGGGCTTCAATATGCTGCGCAAGCACATCAAAATCGAGCCGGAGGAATTTTATTACCAGTGTGACCGGCTGGGTATGGTGGTTTTTCAGGATATGGTGAACAACGCCGATTACGCCTTCTTCCGGGATACCGCCCTGCCCACCATCGGTCTGCAACGGCTGCCGGACAAACGGTTGCACAGGGACAGAAAAACCCGCCGGGAATTTCTGCGGCAGGCAGAATCTGCCGTCCGTCAGCTGCAGAATCATCCCTGCATCTGCTACTGGACCATTTTCAACGAGGCTTGGGGGCAGTTTGACAGCGACCGGGTATATGAGATTTTCAAAAAGCTGGACGACACCCGTTTCATCGACAGCACCTCCGGCTGGTTTCGCCGGAAAAAGACCGATGTGGACAGCCGCCATGTGTATTTTAAACCCATCCGGCTGAAGGAAACGGACAAGCCGCTGGTTTTGTCGGAATTCGGCGGCTACAGCTATAAGCCCGAGGGGCATGTGTTCAATACAGAAAGCACCTACGGCTACGGAAAATACAGCAATCAGGAGGACTTTGCTGCAGCGGTGGTCAAGCTCTACGAAGAGCAGGTGATCCCAGCCAAGGAAAAGGGACTTTGCGCCGCAGTCTATACACAGGTTTCCGACATTGAGGACGAAACCAACGGCATCCTCACCTATGACCGTAAGGTTTGCAAGCTGAAAGCGGAGCTGATGCTCCCCATTGCAGAAAAACTCACAAAATAACCCCTGCCCTATCAAGACGAAATGTAACAACTATGCTGCAATAACCGCAATGCTCCTGTGTCGGCGGGAGCAAGCCCCCGCCCTACGAAATGTTCGATTGTGCGTGTAGGGACTGGCCCCCGGACAGTCCGTCCGCAAAGCGGCATAGAAAAGAACCGTCGGGGACGCCGGTCCCTGCATAGACAAAATCATCACAAAATAGCAACCCCCTGCAAGGCTTGCCTTGCAGGGGATAGTTCTTACTTCTTCAAAAATGCGTCGATGGCGGCTGCACCCTTCTTGCCGGCACCCATTGCCAGAATAACGGTAGCTGCACCGGTAACGGCATCGCCGCCGGCGAACACGCCCTCACGGGTGGTCATCTCGTTCTCGTCCACGATCAGGCAGCCCTTGCGGTTAGTGTCCAGACCGGGGGTGGTGGAGCGGATCAGGGGGTTGGGACTGGTGCCCAAGCTCATAATGACCGTATCCACATCCAGAATGAACTCGCTGCCCTCGATTTCGATGGGACGGCGACGACCGGAAGCATCCGGCTCACCCAACTCCATACGGATACACTTCATACCGCAAACGCGGCCATCTGCATCGCCGATGATCTCGATGGGGTTGCACAGAGTCTTGAACTCGATGCCCTCTTCCTTAGCGTGGTGCTGCTCCTCCAGACGGGCAGGCATCTCAGCCTCACCGCGACGGTAGACAACATACACATTCTCTGCGCCCAGACGCATTGCGCAGCGGGCGGCATCCATTGCCACATTACCGCCGCCGACCACAGCCACATTCTTGGACTTGATGATGGGGGTATCGTAGTTTTCGTCGTAAGCCTTCATCAGGTTGGTACGGGTCAGGTACTCATTGGCGGACATAACGCCCTTCAGACTCTCACCGGGGATATTCATAAACATAGGCAGACCTGCGCCGGAACCCACAAACACAGCCTTAAAGCCCATATCGAACAGCTCGTCGATGGTCAGTACCCGGCCAATGACCATATTGGTCATCACCTTCACGCCCTGAGCCTCCAGCTTGGTGATCTCGTTGGCAACGATTGCCTTGGGCAGACGGAATTCGGGGATACCGTAAACCAGCACGCCGCCGGCGGTATGTAAGGCCTCGAACATAGTGACCTCATAGCCCAGCTTGGCCAGATCGCTTGCGGCGGTCATACCGGCAGGGCCGGAACCGACCACAGCAACCTGAATGCCGTTGGATGCCACCTTTTCAGGCATTGCATTCACATTTTCCCGATACCAGTCGGCAACGAAACGCTCCAGACGGCCGATGGCAACAGGCTCACCCTTGATGCCGCGGACACAGCGCGCCTCGCACTGGGTCTCCTGAGGGCAGACACGACCGGACAGAGCAGGCAGTGCGTTGGTGGAGGTGATGATCTCATAAGCGGCCTTGAAGTCGCCCTCTTCCACCTTGGCGATAAACTCGGGGATGCGCACATTCACGGGGCAGCCCTCCACGCACTTGGGGTTCTTGCACTTCAGGCAGCGACCTGCCTCGGCAATGGCCATTTCCGCGGTGTAGCCCAGCGTAACTTCCTTGAAATTCCGGGCGCGGACCTTCGGATCCTGCTCGGGCATGGGGGTCTTGGTCAAAGTCATATTTGCCATTTTCGTGCCCTCCTTACTTAATCAGCTTCTTGCCCATATTTTCAATACGGCAAGTGTGCTTCTCGGTGACCTCAGCCTCACGGCCGCGGTACAGGCTGTTGCGGCTCATCAGCTCGGCAAAGTCAACCTTGTGACCGTCAAACTCGGGACCGTCCACGCAGGCGAACTTGGTCTCACCGCCAACAGTGACGCGGCAGCCGCCGCACATACCGGTGCCGTCCACCATAATGGGGTTCAGGGACACGGAGGTGTGGACGCCGAAGGGCTCGGTGGTCTTGCAGACGAACTTCATCATGGGCACGGGACCGATGGCCAGCACCTCGTCAAACTGTTCGCCCTTTTCCAGCAGCTCCTGCAGAGGCTGGGTGACCAGACCGTGACGGCCGTAAGAACCGTCGTCGGTCATCATAATCAGATTGTCGGCAACGGCCTTGAACTCGTCCTCCAGAATGACGATGTCCTTGCTGCGGAAGCCGATGATAACGGTGACTTCTGCGCCGGCCTCCTTAAAAGCAGCAGCAGAGGGCAGAGCGATGGCGCAGCCAACGCCGCCGCCAACCACGCAAACCTTCTTCTTGCCCTCCACGGGGGTAGGCTTGCCCAGAGGACCTACGAAGTCCCGGATGTAATCGCCTTCATTCAGGCTGCCCAGAGCCTTGGTGGCAAAGCCGACCTTCTGGAAGATGATGGTCACAGTGCCCTTCTCCCGGTCATAGCCGGCGATGGTCAGGGGCACGCGCTCGCCCTGCTCATCGATACGGAAGATGATGAACTGGCCGGCCTTGGCCTTCTTGGCGATGAAAGGAGCCTGAATGTCCATCAGCGTGACGGCGGAATTCAGTTCCTTTTTACGAACGATTTGAAACATAAACTGATCCTTCTTTCTCAGTGTAATGGATAGCGTCGTGGGTAAAAGCCCATCTGTCATATTATAACTGTAAAGAAGGTATTTGTCAAATCCTTATCGATAGAAATATATCATTTTAAACGAAACTGATCTTATCAGGGGGTAATCCCAGACCGTTACTACTTATAGGCCTATTTTTATGTTGGTTCTGCCGCCGTTCCTCTCCTGCCCCTTTCAGGGGCACCCTCCCCCCGGGGGGAGGGTTTCGTTTGGAAAGCATTTATAGATTTTCCCCGGCTGGGGCGTTTCGCCCCGGATTTCCGCCAGACGGCTGACGGTGACAAACCGAAAGCCCTCTTTTTGCAGGCGGTCAATAATGGACAGTGCCGCATCCACGGAAGAATCCGACAAATCGTGCAAAAGTATCACATCCCCGTCCCGCACCTGACTTACCACTGCCGCCTCCACCGCAGCGGCATCGTGTACTGCCCAATCCCGGGGATCTACGGACCACAAAAGCAGCGCAAGGCCCATCTTTTCCGCCACCTGCACCACTGCAGCCGAGCCACTGCCCCCGGGCGGACGCAAAAATACCGCCTCACACCCTGCCGGGAGCAAAGCACGGGTATCCGCAAGTTCCTTTTTCAGCTCCTTCGGGGAAAGGGTTGCCATATCCTTGTGGGAGTAGCCGTGCAGACCGATTTCGTGTCCGGCCTCGTGGATTTTCTCTGCCAAGCCCGGATAAACCGCCAGCCGATAGCCGCAGAGCAGAAATGTTGCCTGCACTCCGCGCTGCTCCAGACCATCCAGCAGTCTGCGCGTAAAGCGTCCGGATGGTCCGTCATCGAAGGTCAATGCCACATATTTTTCCTCCTCAGCCCGGGCAGAGGGCACCGCCAGCAGGCATACGCATAAAATAACAGACAGGATTCGACGCAGCATTCCGCTACCTCCCTTTCACCTCATCGCTTTGCGTGGTTCTTTTTCATTTTGCTGGCTTTACTTTTCCCGAAAAAATTGATATAATGCAAGAAAATACGGAAACGAGGTGCTTTCATGGGCCGGGAATTGGAGTTCAAATACATTGCCACACCGGAAGTTTTGGCACAAATCCGCGCACTTTGGGACGGCTGGACGGAGATTTCTATGGAAACCACCTATTTTGACACCGCTGACGGCAAATTATCCGGAAAAAAATGCACCCTCCGTCAGCGTTTGGAAAACGGCAGCAGCGTTTGCACCCTGAAAACTCCCCTGAGCGGTTTCGGACGGGGCGAATGGGATGTGCAATCTGTTTGGAGCGCAGAAGCGGTTGCCCGACTCTTTGCGGATGCTGCGCAAACGCCCATTGCCTTCGAATCCTTACTGCCTGTGTGCGGTGCCCGCTTCACCCGGCTGGCAAAAACTGTAGAATTGCCGGGCTGCACCGTGGAGCTTGCCCTGGATTCCGGTGTTTTGCTGGGCGGCGGCAAGGAAATCCCTCTGTGCGAGCTGGAAATAGAATTCAAATCCGGCGCGGAAGCTGCGGCTGTGAACTGGGCAGGTCATTTTGCGCAGCGTTTTGCCCTGCAAAGTGAAACCAAGAGCAAATTCAAGCGCGCCTATCTTCTGGCAAAAGGAGAATAATATGGGAAAATTTACCGGACTTTTTCAAAAATATGACCGTCTGGTCTTATTCGATACGGAAACCACCGGTCTTTCCTTTTCCCGGGATGAGATCATCGAATTTGCCGCCATCGTTGTGGAGCAGCGGGACGGCGAACCGGTTGTCATCCGGGAATATGACGAGCTGGTGAGTCTGACCCCCGGCGGCTGTGTGCCTCAGGTGATTCAGAATCTCACAGGCATCACCACTCAGGACATTCTGGCCAAGGGTCTATCCAAAACCCGGGTCTGCCGGGACATTGCGGAGATGATTGCCGGAAACACCCTTTTGCTGGCATACAACGCCCACTTTGACCTGAGCTTTTTGTATTATATGCTGCTCCGGGACGGCGATCCGATGATTTTAAAGGGCAAGGACAAGCTGGACCTGCTGACGGTATACAAGGACCGTCGGTCCTATCCCCACAAGCTGTGCAACGCCATTGAGGCCTACGGTCTTACCGGAAAGGTGGTCAATTCCCACCGGGCGGTGGATGATGTGCTGGCAACGCTGGAAGTGATGAAGGAAATGGAAGCGGAGAAGGCAGACTTAGAATGTTATGTTAACCTTTTCGGCTACAGTCCCAAATACGGCATCGACGGCAAGGCCATCGGCTCCGTTACTTATAAGCCCCAAGGCTTTGACCCCGGCACTCCCCTATATCAGCGATAATGATAATACAGTAGGAACCAGCGTCCCCGACGGTCCCTACAATACCGATCTATACAAGGAGGAGCCCCATGGCAGAAATATTGGTCATCGGCATTGCCGGAGGAACCGGCAGCGGCAAAACCACCCTGATGAAGAACATTATGTCCAAGCTGGAAGGAAAGGTGACGGTTCTCAGCCACGACAACTACTACAAGCGGCATGATGAGCTGACCTTTGAGGAGCGCAGTGCGCTGAACTATGACGAGCCAAACGCCATTGAAACCAGCCTGATGGTGGAGCATCTGAAGCAGCTGCGGGAGGGCAAAGCGATCGATTGCCCGGTGTACGATTTTACCCGCCACAACCGCAGCGACGAAACGGTGCATCTGGAGCCCAGTCCCGTTATCATCGTGGAGGGTATTCTGATTTTTGAAAACAAGGAACTCCGAGAACTGATGGATATTCGGCTGTTTGTGGATACGGATGCGGACGAGCGGTTGTGCCGGCGAATCAAACGGGATGTGACCAAGCGGGGCAGAACGCTGGAATCTGTGCTGAATCAGTATCTTTCCACCGTCAAACCCATGCACGAAAAATATGTGGAACCCAGCAAGAAATACGCCAATCTGGTCATCCCGGAGGGCGGAAAAAACATCGTGGCACTGGATATGATTCTGGGCCGCATCAAGCATCATCTGGACGGCACACCTGCCGTTTATTTTGAAGAGGAGGAATAAATTATGATTATTTGCCCTTGGAAGGATCTTTCCCGTTATGAAGCCATCATCCCCGGTCTGAAGGAAGCAATGGATCTGGTTGCAAAGCTTGAAAGCCTTGAGCCTGCCACCTATCCCCTTGCCTGCGGCGGCCGCGTGCTGGTGCAGCGCATCACCACGAAGCCGGCAGAAGGCGCACTGCTGGAGGCCCACAAGAATTTTCTGGACATTCAGTACATCCCCGAGGCAACGGAAACTATGGGTTGGGCCCCCATTGAAAAGCTGGAGCCCGCTAAGCCTTATAACGATGTGAAGGATGTGTGGCATTTTTCCGGAAGCTGCGATCTGATCGACATTCGCCCCGGTTACTGCTATGTGGTGTATCCCGAGGATGCCCACGCCCCCGGCGTTCACCGTGAGGAAGTGCGGGAATACAGCAAGATCGTCGTCAAGCTGCCCTTGTAATTGAAGGCCAAGCCTGCTGCGGATTTCCGCGGCGGGCTTTTGCTTTACGGCATCTCTTCTCCCCTGCCTGCGGATGCAGCAGCGTGGGTTGCAAATACTTGACATTTTTGGGGAAAAAGTGTACTATTGTATTAGCTAGGTAGTACACTTTCAGAAAGGAGTGGTCAAATGGATTGGGTAATTGACAAAAATCGCCCCATCTGTCCCCAGCTTTGTGAGCAGCTTTGTTTAAGAATCGCCACCGGGGTATACGCCCCCGGCGAAAAGCTTCTCTCTGTGCGTGATATTGCGGTGCTTGCAGGTGTCAACCCCAATACGGTGCAGCGTTCCCTTGAAGAGCTGGAGCAAAAGGGCATTTTGTACTCTGTGCGCGGCTCCGGCTGGTATGTGGAAGAGGATACCGCGCCGGCAAAGAAAGTATTTGCAGGCATTCTGGCACAAAAAACCGCAGCTTATTTTGCTGCTATGGAGATTTTGGGGATGGATGCCGGAGCAGTCAAAGAATATGTAAAGGAGTGGAAGGTATGAGTGAATTGGTTCGCTGTGAGGCTTTGACAAAGAATTACGGCAGCGTAACGGCACTGAATAATGTCAGCTTCACCTTGGAAAGCGGCAAGATCGTGGGGCTTTTGGGTCCTAACGGTTCGGGTAAGACCACCCTGATCAAGCTGCTCAACGGTCTTCTTGCCCCCACAAAGGGCGAGATCCTGATCGACGGGAAGCGCGTCGGCGTGGAGACCAAAGAAATTGTTGCCTACCTGCCGGACAACAGCTACCTGAACGCTTGGATGACCGTCAAGCAGATCGTGGCGTATTTTGCGGATTTCTATACGGATTTCCGCCCGGAGGTGGCCTATGAGATGCTTGCCCGGCTGGGTATCTCCGCCGAAAGCAAACTGAAAACCCTCTCCAAGGGCAACAAGGAAAAGGTCTGTCTGATTCTTGTAATGAGCCGTGCCGCCCGGCTGTATGTGCTGGATGAGCCCATCGCCGGCGTGGACCCTGCCGCCCGGGACTATGTGATCTCCACCATCATCAACAACTATAATCCCCAAGCGACGGTGATTATCTCCACCCACCTGATTTCTGACATCGAGCAGATTCTGGACGAGGTGATCTTCCTGAAAAACGGCAGCATTGTCCTGCAGAAAACTGTGGACGAGATCCGTACAGAGCACGAAAAAAGTGTCGACGAGCTGTTCCGGGAGGTGTTCAAATGGTAAAGAAGCTGTTTAAGCACGAATATCTGTTTTATGTCCGGGTAATGGCCATCGTTTACGCTGTTTTGCTGACCGTTTCCGTGGCAACGAAACTGATTTACACCTTTGAAAGCAATACCACCGCCTATCAGATCATCCGGGGCTTTACCACCATTGTCTATGTTTTTTCGCTGATAGCTGCGTGGGGCTTTGCTTGGGTGATGGGCATCGTCCGTTTTTACCGGAATCTTTTCACCGCCGAGGGCTATCTGTCCTTCACCCTGCCGGTGACGGCAGACCAGCACATCATCGTAAAAGCTGTGACGGCAGTATGCGTGGAGCTGGTCACCATGCTGATGGTGGGCGTTTCCGGCCTGATCGTTGTGCCCGGTGAAATTCTGACGGAACTCGGCAATGCCTTTGCGATAATCTTTGCCGATATTCCCACCGATGCAGTCGTTCATTTGGTGTTGTATGCTGTTGAATTTCTCATTATGCTGTTGCTGGCGGCTTTTTCCAGTGTGATGCTGTACTATTGCTTTATCTCCATTGGTCAGCTCTCCCGGAAGAACCGGATTCTGGCGGCAGTGGGTGCCTATTTCGGCTACTACATCCTCACCCAGGTGCTGGCTACCTTTATGACGATTATGCTTTCCGTGTTTGCCGCTACCGGTGTGTTTGAAACCTGGATTTACTGGATCGCCGAGCATCCCGTTGCCACCATCCATCTGCTGATGTGCACCGGTATCCTTCTGGCAACCCTATTCCTGCTGCTGGAATTTTTGCTGGTTCGGTGGATCATCACCAAAAAGCTGAATCTGGAATAAGCTTCCCAAACCACCGACCCGTCCGGGTCGGTGGTTTTTTGCTTCTCTCCCGAAGGGAAAGTCTTGCGCTTAAGAAAAATCAATGTTATAATGACAGAAATATACCCATTTTTCGGAGGAATTTATGAAAACCCTGCTCCACATCTGCTGCGCACCCTGCGCCAATCAGTGCATTGAGGTGCTTCGGGGGGATAAAATCGAGGTCACCGGCTACTGGTACAACCCCAATATCCACCCCTTTACCGAATATCGCGCCCGACGCAACTGTCTGCGTGACTACGCCGCCACCATCGACCTGCCCATCATCGAGCAGGACGATTACGCCCTGCGGCCTTTCATCCGTCAGGTGGCGGAGGATATCGGAAATCGGTGCATTAAATGCTACGAAATGCGCCTTTTTGAGGCCGCACGCAATGCCAAAGAAAAAGGCTTTGACAGCTTCACCTCCAGTCTTTTTATCAGCCCCTACCAGAATCACGAGCTGATGCGGCAGGTGGCGGAGCGTGCCGGTGCCGAATACGGTGTGGAATTTCTGTACCGGGATTTCCGCCCCTACTTCCGGGATGGACAAGCCTTTGCCCGGGAGCACGATTTTTATATGCAAAAATACTGCGGCTGTGTCTTTTCCGAGCAGGAAAGATACCTGAAGCCCACGAAGATTATTCTGTAAAAGTGCAGATCTCAAAGCCCCCTTTGCACAAGGGTACCTTTCCCCGGGAGAAGGTTAAATAAGGAGGAAAATATGTCTGATTTTGAATTTGCGGTGCCCACGCTGTTTGGCTTAGAGGGCATTGCCGGCGACGAGCTGCGCCGTCTGAATATGGAAAATGTACGGGTAGAGAACGGGCGGGTGCTGTTCTCCGGTGATGCAAGTGCCATTGCCCGGTCCAATATGAACCTGCGCACCGGCGAACGGGTGCTGCTGGTTCTGGCAGATTTTAAAGCAACCACCTTTGAAGAGCTTTTTCAGGGGGTGTACCGGACCAATCTGGAGGATTTTATCCCCAAAAACGGCGCGTTCCCGGTAAAGGGACACTGCCTGAACAGCCAGCTGATGTCTGTGCCGGATTGTCAGGCCATCGTGAAAAAGGCCGCATCCAAGCGGCTGGGTGAAAAATACGGTGTCAGCTGGCTGCCCGAAGACGGAGAAAAGTATCAGCTGCAATTTTCTATTATGAATGACCGGGCGGTGTTGTATCTGGATACCTCCGGCGTGGGTCTGCATAAGCGAGGCTACCGGGCCATCGGCAACGACGCACCGCTCCGGGAGACTCTTGCCGCGGCAATGGTGATGCTCACCAAATATCGGGGCAGAGAATTTTTGTGGGACCCCTTCTGCGGCAGCGGTACCATTCCCATTGAGGCGGCACTGATCGCCAAAAATCGGGCTCCCGGCATCAATCGCCGGTTTGCATCCGAGAAATTTGCGTGGATGGACGAGCAGCTTTGGCGTGATGCCCGGGGTGAGGCCATTGACAGGGAATTCCGGGGCGATTACCGGATCATGGGGTCGGATAACGATCCCAAGTGCATCAGCCTTGCTATGGCAAACGCCCGGAAAGCAGGCGTAGAAAAGCTCATCCGATTTGAAGACGGGGATGCAACGAAAATGAGCCTGCCCACCGACAGCGGCATTCTCATCTGCAATCCTCCCTACGGACAGCGGATGATGGAGCAGCGCAGTGCCCAGCGGCTTTACGAAGCACTGGGGCGGCACCTGAAATTTGCCGACGGCTGGAAAAAGTATATCATCACCTCCGAGCCGGAGTTTGAGCATTATTTCGGTCGCCGAGCTGACAAAAAGCGCAAGCTTTATAACGGTATGATCAAATGCGATTACTATATGTATACGGATCATAGCAGGCGGAAGTAATGCCTTCCCCCTTGCCTCCCCCTTTGGAGGAGGTGTCAGGAATCTCTGATTCCTGACGGAGAGGGCGAAAAAATAAATATGCCCTCTCAGTCACGCCGTGCGGCGTGCCAGCTCTCCCAGAGGGAGAGCCAAGAGGAAGGCTTTAAGGGAGAAATATATGACCCATTTGTTTATCATCAACCCGGCGGCAGGAAGCCGGGACAGAACCAGAGACTATTCCGAAAAAATTGAAAAAATCTGCGGTGCAAGAGGTCTTAACTATCGCATTGAGGTCTCCGCCGCCCCCGGCGAGTGTACCCGTATTGCCCGTGAAGCCGCCGAATCCGGGGAGGAATACCGCCTTTACGCCTGCGGTGGTGACGGCACACTGAACGAGGTGGTTGCCGGTGCGGCAGGCTATGATAATGTGGCGGTGACCGTCTTTTCCGGCGGCAGCGGCAACGATTTTGTCAAGCTCTTTTCCGAGCCCAAGGCTTTTTTTGATCTGGAGCGGCTGTTGGATGCCGAAGAAGCGGAATTTGACCTGATTCGCTGCAATGACGATATTTCCCTGAACATCTGCTCTGTTGGTCTGGATGCCCGGATCGGCACAGATGTTGCCAATTACAAGCGGATTCCCCTGCTCAGCGGTTTCCGGGCTTATGCGGTTTCTACGGTGGTGAATGTGGTCCGGGGAATCGCAGAGCATTATACCGTAGAAATCAACGGGCAGACCATCGACGGGGAGCAGACCCTGATCTGTGCCTGCAACGGCCGCTACTACGGCGGCGGCTTCAACCCCGTTCCCGAGGCAGATCCCACTGACGGACTGCTGGATGTGCTGCTGATCACCAAGGTTTCACGGCTGAAGGTGGCGCAGGTCATCGGAAAGTATAAGGACGGACGCTACAAAGAGCTGACCCATCTGGTGCGCCATTTCCGCACAGACCGGGTAGTGATTCACTGCGACGCCCCCAGTGCCATCAATCTGGACGGCGAGCTGCGTGTGAATCAGACAGTGGATATCCGCATTGCCGACGAAAAGATCCGTTTCTTCTACCCCAAGGGGCTTACATACTAATTGATAATTGACAGTTGTGTCATTGCGAACCAGTGACCGATGTCACAGTCCCTTGGCTTCTTCACAATAGCAAGACTGAAAAATCGTGCAAACCCGGACGAGCAATGCTCACCCTACTCTTGCAGGAGCTTAATATGAAAAAATGTATCATCTTTGGTGCGGCGGAGTTTGACGAACTGCACCTGCCAATTGAAAAGGACGATCTGCTCATTGCCGCCGACGGCGGTCTGCGGCATTTTGAGAAAATCGGCCGGGATCCGGATGTGATTCTGGGGGATTTTGATTCTCTGGGCTACATTCCGGAAGATGCCCGGGTATTTCCCGTGGAAAAGGACGATACCGATGTGATGCTGGCGATCCGTCACGGTCTGGGTTGCGGCTGTCGGGAGTTTTTCATCTACGGGGGTATGGAGGGCAAACGGCTGGATCACACCCTCGCCAATCTGCAGGCTCTTTGCTTCCTGCGCGCCCATAATGCCCGGGGCTTTTTGCTTGGACGGGAGCAGGCAGCCACGGTCCTTGAAAATGAAACGGCCGTTTTCAAGGGCTGTGAGGGTATTTTTTCCGTATTCTGTATGGGCGAGCCGGCCACCGGGGTATGCATCCGGGGGGCGCAATACGAATTGGAAAACGGCACGCTTACAGCGGATTTTCCTTTGGGCGTGAGCAATCATTTTATGGGAAAAAGTGTGGAAATCTCTGTAAAGCAAGGAAAATTACTGGTGCTTTGGGATGCCAATAATCCGCTGCCTATTACCCCCTAAAGGCTCCCCTTACACAAGGGCGGCTTTGGACACAGCGTAAACGAAAGCAGTTTACACAAGGAGAGCGTATGAAAAAGAGGAAAAACATACTGCGTCAGCCGTTGGAGGTGTTGGAAGCCTCACCGGATATGGGCTTGACGGAAGCGCAGGCGCAGGAACGAAAAGCCAAAGGCTGGGCCAACGGCGAAGCCGTCAGTGCGGGAAAAACGGAGTGGGACATCATCGCCCAAAACCTGTTTACCTTCTTCAATCTGGTGTTCATCGTGATGGCGGTGCTGCTGGCACTCGCCGGTTCTTCCATAAAGAATATGACCTTTATGGTCGTGGTAATCTGCAATCTGTGCATCGGCATTTATCAGGAGATTCGCGCCAAACGGGCGGTGGACAAGCTGAAGCTGGTGGCAGCCCAGCGCATTGCGGTCATCCGTGAGGGACAGAGAATTATCCTGCCATCCGAAGAACTGGTGCGGGATGATATTGTGGAATTCGTGGTGGGTGACCAGATTTGCGCAGATGGCGTGCTGCTGACCGGCACGCTGCAGGTAAACGAAGCTCTCATCACCGGTGAAGAGGACGCAGTGACCAAGGCAATCGGTGACCGGCTATTGTCCGGCAGCTTCGTCATCTCCGGCAAGGGCCGGGTGCGGCTAACGGAGGTGGGTGCAGACGCTTTTGCCGCAAAGCTGGCGCAGGAGGCAAAAAAAGACCCCCACGCCGCTTCCTCCGAGATGATGACCGCCCTTGACAAGCTGATCCGCTTTGTGGGCATTGCGTTGATCCCCGTGGGCGCGCTGCTGTTTTGTCAGGAATTTTTCCGTAATCATCTGGATCTTACCGCAAGTGCGGAAAAAACCGTTGCCGCTTTGGTGGGTATGATCCCCGAGGGACTTTACCTGCTGACCAGCGTTGCCATGGCGGTGTCCAGCCTGAAGCTGACCCGGGATAAGGTGCTGGTCAAGGACCTGAACTGCATTGAATCTCTTGCCCGGGTGGATGTGCTGTGCGTGGACAAAACCGGCACCATCACCGAGCCGGGAATGGAGGTTGAGCAGATCGTACCCTTGACCGACGGGGTGGATATCAACGCTGTTTTTACCGCATTTTACAGCAACATCGAACCGGAAAACGATACTGCCCGGGCCCTTTGCGAGCGTTTTTCCGGTACATCCGATTGGGTGTGCCAAAAGCGTGTTCCCTTTACATCCGAGACCAAACAAAGTGCCGCTGTTTTTGAAAAGCAGGGCGCGTTTATAACTGGTGCACCGGAATTTGTGCTGGGCGCGGGGTATGCAGAAATCCGGGATAAGGTGGAGTTCTGGTCGAAAAAGGGCAGCCGGGTGCTGCTGTTGGCCGCTGCGCCCCATTTCCCGGAAAAGAACGGTCTGCAGCCGGTGGCATTGGCCATTTTGTCCAATCGCATCCGCCCCGCCGCAAAGCAAACCTTCGCCTATTTCCGGGAACAGGGTGTGACCGTGAAGGTGATTTCCGGTGACAATCCCCTGACCGTTTCGCAGGTGGCCCTGCGTGCCGGAATCGAGGGTGCGGAAAATTATGTGGACACATCGACTTTGAATACACCGGAGGAAATTGCCGCTGCGGCAATCCGCTGCACCGTCTTCGGACGGGTGACCCCGGACAAGAAAAAAGCACTTTTGCAGGCATTGAAAAAGGCCGGGCATACGGTGGCAATGACCGGTGACGGCGTGAACGATGTTCTTGCCTTAAAGGAGGCAGATTGCTCCATCGCTATGGCCTCCGGTGCACAGGCGGCCAATCAGGTAGCGCAGCTGGTGCTGCTGAATTCCGATTTTGCCGCAATGCCGGCAATTGTGGACGAGGGCAGACGGGTGATTAACAATATCCAGCGTGCCGCATCGCTGTTTTTGGTGAAGAACATTCTGTCTTTGGGCTTGGCTTTGGTGTGCCTGCTTACCGGGCAAAGCTATCCCTTTGCTCCCATCCATCTGACGATGATTTCCGCCCTGACCATTGGCGTCCCCTCCTTCTTCCTTGCGTTGGAGCCCAATTACGAGCGCGTTTCCGGGCGGTTCTTGCCCACAGTGCTGGGCAGAGCCCTGCCGGGCGGTCTGACCAATCTGCTGTTGGTGCTGCTTGTGCAGCTGCTGTTGCCCCTCTGGGGCGTGGGCGCAGGACAGATCCCCACCGCCTGCGTGGGCATTCTGGCGGTGACGGGTATGGCGGTGCTTTACCGTACCTGCCTCCCATTTGACCGATTTCGAAGGCTGCTCTGGTGGGCGATGGGCATTGCGCTGGTGCTGTGCTTTACGGTGCTGCGCGGACTTTTTGATCTGTCTTATGGCCGTTGGCAGGAAATGCTGATGACGCTCCCCTTCCTTGTGGCTGCCCCTCTGGTTTTCATCGCACTTTGCAAGCTCTTTAAACCAAAAAAATTGTAGGGACCGGCTATGCGCACGCAGTGCGCCTTGCCTCCCTCTGCGGAGGGAGGTGGCAAAAATCTTCGATTTTTGCCAGAGGGAGAGATATTAATATTTTTCTCTCCCCCAGTCTGCCCTTGCGGGCATCCAGCCCCCTCCTCAGAGGGAGCCAAGGTTTGCTGCGCTATACAACATCCTTAAGTGCCATTTTTCTTTCGTTTTCAGGAGAAAATGGTCTTATTTCCGTAAAGAAAGAGGAGGAAATAATATGCTGAACCGCCGTCTTCAAACTCGTGGTGTTCTGCTGGGTATGGCAGTGGGCGATGCGATGGGACATCCCATTGACAACCGAAGTCTGGATGAGATCCGCAAGGACTACGGTCCGGGCGGACTGATGGGCTACGACCTCTCCAACGACTATGCGGATATTACCTCCTACACTCAGTTGGCAGCCTTTGCCGCCAACGGTCTGCTGCTGGGGCTCACCCGGGGGCAGGCGCAGGGGCGTCCCACCAAGCTGATCCGGTTTCTGACCGCCGCCATCCGGGAATGGTCCCGGAGTCAAGGCTTTAACCTGCCGACAAAGAATATATGTTGGCTGTCCGGTGTTCCGGCAATGCGTCGGAAATTCTGTATGGACAACCGGATGCTGGATGCCCTGAGCAAGGAAACGCTGGGCACACTGGAGGATCCCCGATTCCGTTCCAACCACCCGGGCTGTCTGCCCACAGCGGTTCCGCTGGCTCTGATGCAGGACGATCTGCAGCTGGAGCAGGATGAGATCGACCGTCTGGCAGCGGAAACTGCGGTGCTGACCCACGGAGAGCCGGAAGCGTATATTACCGCTGCGGCACTGTGCCATATCCTGTGTATGCTGCTGAAAAATCCCCGGGCCACTGCCGAAGAGCTGGTGAATCAGACCGCCAATACGGTAGGTGCCCAATTTGCCCAAGGGGGTAAGCTCTGGGAGAATCTGCAATTTGCTTTGACGCAGTCATCCCTGACCCACATTCCTGCCAAAACCGCTATGGAAAATCTGGGCTGCCGGACAGCCTCTGAGGTCTTGGCCGGCGCGGTGTATGTCTACGCCACCTGCAACCGGGATTTCGACACGGCGATGATCACCGCTGTCAATCACTCCGGGCGCAGCAGCGCGGTGGGTGCCGTCGTCGGTGCCATGCTGGGCGCGGTGCTGGGAGAAGACGGCGTGCCGGAATTCTATATGGAAGGACTGGAAGCCGCACCATACCTGAAAGAGCTGGCGGACGATATGTCCATCGGTTTTTCGGAAATGGTGGGCAAGAGTCTGTTTGATATGGATTGGGACCGGAAATACCTGTCCGTTGGTACATAAATCCCCTTGTCTCTCCCTTTGGGAGAGGTGCCCCGGTTCGTAAACCGGGGCGGAGAGGGCAATTCTGAACGCCCTCTCAGTCACGCCTCGCGGCGTGCCAGCTCCCCCAAAGGGGGGAGCCAAGTGAGTTTTTTGTTGTAAATGTCGAAAAAATAGGATATTTTCCGCAAAAAAGGGGTTGCATTTCCCGGAAAAGGGTGCTATAATCCCATTGTACGAAGATGTTGGACTGACGAGAGAGAGGCAAACGCCTCTCTCTTTCTTAATGCAAAGGAGAAGAATATGAAAGTTACGGAACTGGTGGCAAGCTTTGCACAGCCCATTGTGGAAGCCCACGGCTGCAGCCTTTGGGATGTGGAATATGTCCGGGAAGGCAGCGAGCGTTTCCTGCGGCTGTATATTGAAAAGGAAGGCGGCGTGGACATTACCGACTGTGAAGCCATTTCCCGGGCGGTAGATCCCATTCTGGATGAAAAGGACCCCATTGCCGAATCCTATCACTTTGAGGTCTGCTCCGCAGGTCTGGAGCGCAAGCTCACACGACCGGCTGACTTTGAGCGGTTTATGGGCAGTGCTGTTATGGTCAAGCTGTATCGCCCCCGGAACGGATTGAAGGAGATCCCCGGTGTACTTCGTGGCTATGAGGACGGCAAGGTGACCGTTGAGGCAGGCAAAGAAACCATTACCTTTGAAAAATCCGAGGTCGCACTGGTGCGGCTTCGTGTGGAATTTTAAAAAATTATAAAAAATTAGATATATAGGAGGAATTTACCGACAATGGCACAGAGAAGAAGCAAGAAGAACGATGCCCCCAAGATCGACATCGGCGTAGAAATTTTTGAGAGTCTGCGTGAGCTGGAAAAGCTCAAGGGCATCAGCGTGGACTATATGGTGGAGCGTCTGAAGCAGGCTATGGCCAACGCCTACCGCAAGGACCGGGAAGACCATCGGGACATCCCCGCTGAAAATGTGGTGGTGGACCTGAGCGAGAACGGCCTTTTTATGTATCAGGTCAAGACCGTTGTGGAAGAGGTGGAGGATACCGCTCTGGAGATCCACATCGATGCCGCACGGAACATCAACCCCAGCGTACAAGTGGGTGACAATCTGTCCATCCCCGTAGACATTCAGAAGTTCGGCCGCATCGCTGCCCAGACCGCCAAGCAGGTGGTGATTCAGGGCATCCGTGAAGCTGAGCGCGGAATGGCTTACGAAAACTACTCCTCCAAGACGCAGGAGCTGCTTACCGGCACCATTTTGCGCATTGATCCCGAAAGCGGCGACATTCTGGTCACCGTGGGTCAGGGCAACGAGCAGCACAACGCCATTCTGCGCACTTCCGAGCAGATCCCCGGCGAGAGCTACCGCCCCGGCAATCACATCCGGGTCTATGTACTGGAAACCCGTCAGGGCAACCGTTCCACCAATGTTTATGTTTCCCGTACCCATCCCAATGTGGTGCGCCGGCTGTTTGAGCTGGAGACCCCCGAAATCGCAGAGGGTCAGGTGGAGATCCGC
This sequence comes from Oscillospiraceae bacterium, assembly GCA_015067935.1. Lineage (GTDB taxonomy): Bacteria > Bacillota > Clostridia > Oscillospirales > Oscillospiraceae > Faecousia. Next base: position 38,269 of record SVLL01000004.1, read on the forward strand.
AACATTGCCCGTGAGGCCGGCTCCCGTTCCAAGATGGCCGTTCGTGCCGCAATGGAGGGCATCGATCCCGTGGGTGCCTGCGTCGGTCCCCGCGGTGGCCGTGTGGCAGCAGTTGTGGAAGAGCTCCACGGTGAGAAGATCGATATCGTGGTGTGGTCCGAGGATCCCTGCCAGTATGTGAGCGCAGCTCTGAGCCCTGCGGATGTGATTTCCGTGGAGCTGATCCCCGGTCAGAAGAACGCCTGCCGTGTCATCGTTCCCGATGACCAGCTGAGCCTTGCCATCGGCAAGGAGGGTCAGAATGCCCGTCTGGCAGCACGCCTGACCGGCTTTAAGATCGACATCAAGCCCGCTTCTCAGGCGGAGTAAAATAAACCCTCCCCCGGGGGGAGGGTGCCCCTGAAAGGGGCGGGAGAGGAATGGCGGCAGAACCGACATAGGAGTATGCCTGTACAGTGGCAAGCAACTCACATTTCCTCCCGCATTTCTCTTCAGTCACCGCCTGATGGCGGCGACAGCTTCCCCTCGGGGGAAGCTATCAAAAAGGAGGCAGCAGTATGCAAAAGAAGATTCCCCAGCGGCAGTGTATGGGCTGCCGTGAACGCAAAGAAAAAAGAGCGATGATCCGGGTGGTGCGTTGCACCGACGGTGAGGTCCGTCTGGATTTTTCCGGCAAGCTCAACGGTCGGGGTGCCTATGTCTGCCCCGACAAAGCCTGCCTTGCCAAGGCAAGAAAGACCAAGGCTTTGGAGCGTTGTCTGGAAAGCACCATTTCCGAAGAGGTCTATGACCGTCTGGAAAAGGAAATGGAGGCACCCATTGGATAAAGCACTTAATTATCTGGCTCTGGCCAGAAAAGCAGGTCTTGCCGAATTGGGCGAAGAACCGGTAGGTGCGGCAGCACGGGCCGGTCACGCAAGGCTGGTTCTGGTGGCATCGGATGCGTCGGACCACACTTGGCGCAGAGCCAAGAGCTTTGTGGCAGGCACCCGGCAGCAGCTGGTGCGCCTTAGTGCCACCAAGGACGAGATGGGTATGGCCATCGGCCGAACAAGCCTTGCCATTGCCGCCATTACGGACATTGGGCTTTCCGTTGCATTGGTAAAAACACTGGATGCACAAAAGTACAAGGATGTGATTTCTGTGCTGGAGGAAATGGAGCAAAAGGCCCTGCAGCGAAAAAAGGAAGCCAAGGTTCATCAGCAGAACAAGCGCATCGGCAAAAGGAAAAGCAATAAGTAAGATAAGTTGTCATTGCGGTGAAGCCGCCTTGCCTCCCTCTGAGGAGGGAGGTGGACGGAATCTTTGATTCTGGACGGAGGGAGAGAATTTAAATTTTCTCTTTCCCCCAGTCACGCTTGGTAAGCGTGACAGCCCCCTTCTCAGAGGGGGCCAAGCAGCAATGACATCGGATGGAAAGTAAGGAACTACGATTACGGAGGTGCAGTTTAGATATGAGTTTAGTGAAGTATCGTGTGAAAGAAGTTGCGGCGGATTTTGGTCGTCCCACCAAAGAGATTTCCGAAATTCTCGCAAAGTACAGTGAAAAGCCCAAGTCCCCCACGCAGGTGCTGACGGACGAGGAGCTGAACATCGTTTTTGATTATATGACTCAGCATAACCAGATCTCCTCTCTGGAGGTGGTGTTTGCTGTGCAGCCAAAGCCCAAGGCAGAAGAGCCCAAAGCCGAGGTCAAGAAGGAAGAGTCCAAGCAGGACAATAAGCCTGCTGCCGCCAAGCCTCAGCAGAACGCGCCCAAGCAGGACAATAAGCCTGCCAAACCCGCTGAGCCGGAGCGCAAGCGGGAACGCCGGGTGGTGGATACCTCTGCGGTGCAGGTCAATACCAACCGCTTTGCAGATGTGGATAACCTGATGTCCGAGAAGGAGCAGGAATATCAGGGCGGCAAGCAGAAGTTCGGTAAGAAGGGTCAGCAGCAGAACAAGAAGGACAACAAGTTCAAGGGCAACAAGTCCAAGAACGAGGAGCAGGAAAAGCTCCGCCGTCTGCAGCTGGAGGTTGCCCGTAAGGCACCTGCAACCGTTAAGATTCCCGACGAAATCACCGTTGGCGAGTTGGCCAGCCGGATGAAGAAGACCGCCGGCGAGGTCATCAAACTGCTGATGAAGAACGGTGTGATGGCCGGCATCAACCAGACCATCGATTTTGATACCGCCGAGTATGTGGCCACCGAAATGGGCTGCAAGGTGGAAAAGGAAATCACCGTTACCATCGAGGAGCGGCTGATCGAGGATCATCAGGATACCGCAGAAGAGCTGCAGACCCGCGCACCCGTCGTGGTTGTTATGGGCCATGTTGACCACGGTAAGACCTCTACGCTGGATGCCATCCGCAAGACCAGCGTCACTGCCGGTGAGGCCGGCGGCATCACTCAGCACATCGGTGCGTATACTGTCGATGTAAACGGCAATATGGTCACATTTTTGGATACCCCCGGTCACGCAGCCTTTACCTCTATGCGTGCCCGCGGTGCAAAGAGCACCGACATCGCTATTCTGGTGGTTGCAGCCGATGACGGCATTATGCCTCAGACCGTAGAGTCCATCAATCACGCCAAGGCTGCCGAGGTACCCATCATCGTGGCCATCAACAAGATGGATAAGCCTACCGCAAACCCCGATAAGATCAAAGAGCAGCTGACCAAGTACGATTTGATTCCCGAGGAATGGGGCGGTGATACCGTTATCGTTCCCATCTCCGCCAAAACCGGCTACGGTTTGGACGATCTGCTGGAAATGGTTATCCTGACCGCTGAGGTGCAGGAGCTGAAGGCCAACCCCAACCGCCGTGCTAAGGGTACGGTCATCGAGGCCCGTCTGGACAAGAACCGCGGTCCTGTTGCCACCTTGCTGGTGCAGAACGGCACGCTGAATCAGGGCGATATCGTCATTGCCGGTACCGCTGTGGGCCGTGTCCGTGTGATGACCAACGACAAGGGCCGCACTGTCAAGTCCGCAGGTCCCTCCGTTCCCGTGGAGATCACCGGTCTGGCAGAAGTCCCCGCCCCCGGCGACGAGTTCAATGCTGTTGCTGACGAGCGTATGGCAAGAGAGTTGGTTGAACAGCGTAAACAGGCCCAAAAGGATGCCGCCGCCAATGCTATGAGCAAGGTGACACTGGACAATCTGTTCGCCCGTATGCAGGAAGGCCAGATGAAGGAGCTGCCCCTGATCGTCAAGGCCGATGTGCAGGGCTCTGCCGAGGCATTGAAAGCTTCTCTGGAGAAGATCTCCAACGAGGAGGTCCGGGTCAAGGTCATCCACACCGGTGTGGGTGCCATCAACGAGAGCGATATTCTGCTGGCTACCACTGCCGGTGCCATTATCGTAGGCTTCAATGTCCGTCTGGATGCCGGTGCGCAGGCTAGTGCCCAGCGCAGCGAAGTGGATATGCGTTTCTACCGCGTCATTTACGATGCCATCGACGAAATTGAGGCTGCAATGAAGGGTATGCTGGCTCCCAAGTTTGAAGAGGTCATCATCGGTCACGCCGAGGTGCGCCAGACCTACAAGGTCTCCGCCATCGGTACTGTCTGCGGCTGTATGGTCAAGGACGGCAAGATCACCCGGGATGCACAGGTTCGCGTACTGCGTGATAACATCGTTATCCACGAGGGCAGCGTGGGCTCTCTACAGCGTTTTAAGGATGCTGTGAAGGAAGTTGCCGCCGGCTATGAGTGCGGTATGAGCATCGAAAAGTTCAACGACCTGAAGGAAGGCGATGTATTTGAATGCTTCGCCATGCAGGAAATCAAACAGTAATTCTTGATTCCGCCGCGCCGCTTGTGCGGCGTGGCGGATTGCCACAAAGGAGGATGAATTATGGCATCCAATCGAATCAATCGAATCAATGAGGAGATTCAGAAGGCCCTTGCGGACCTGCTGCGCAGTGTCAAGGACCCTCGGGTCAGCGGCACAATGATCTCCATCACCCGGGTGGAAACCACCCCGGATCTGCGTTTTGCAAAGATCTATGTAAGCTTTTTGGAAGAAGACAAGGCCAAGGACGCCCTGAAGGGTCTGGAATCCGCCGGCGGCTATCTGCGCCGGGAGCTGGGCGCGGCTTTGCAGCTGCGGCATACCCCCAGCCTGCAGTGGGCACTGGATGATTCCATCACCTACGGTGCAAAAATGCTGCAGCTTATCAACTCCCTGAATGTGGGAGATCAACAAGACGAAGAACAATGAATGGAATTGTAATTGTGGACAAGCCCCAAGGCTGGACAAGTCAGGATGTGACCGCCCGGCTGCGCAGGGTGTTCAATACCCGGCGCATCGGTCACGGCGGCACGCTGGACCCCATGGCTACGGGCGTACTGCCGGTATTTGTGGGGCGGGCCACCCGGGGTGTTGAATTTTTTGAACACGCGGAGAAAATCTACGAGGCAACCTTGCGTCTGGGCGTGATGACCGACACCGAGGACATCACCGGTGCGGTACTGGAAACCCGGAAAGTGAATATTTCCGAAGAAGATTTCTTGGGGATTTTGCCGAAATTCCGGGGGAAAATCCAACAAATCCCACCTATGTATTCTGCCTTAAAGGTTAATGGCCAAAAGCTGTACGATCTGGCCCGCAAGGGAAAAGTCGTGGAGCGGCAGAGCCGGGAGATCGAGATTTTTGAGCTTGTCTGCCTTGCGTTTTCCGGTGATACTGCCCAGCTGCGCATTCACTGCTCCAAGGGCACTTATATCCGAACGCTTTGCAAGGACATTGGCGATGCGCTGGGCTGCGGCGGCTGTATGGAAGCCCTGCGGCGTGTAAGTGCCGGGGAATACGGCATCTGCGAAGCAGTGCCGCTGGCGGAGCTTTTGGAAACGGAGAATCCGGAACAATATCTGCGCCCTGTGGACAGTATGTTTGCCAATTACGAGGCGGTGACACTGACCGTCAAGCAAACGGAGCGGTGTCGCAACGGCAATTCCTTTTCCATCACCCTCCCTGACGGCACTTACCGTGTCTACGGACAAAATAAAGATTTTCTCGCCCTCAGCCGTGTGGAAAACGGCGTTATGTCAACCATAAAAAGCTTCTTTGAGGTTTAACCTTCAGAGTATGCGGCCCTTGGCCCCCTCTGAGGAGGGGGCTGGCAAAAATCTATGATTTTTGACTGGGGGAGAGAAAATGAAAGAGTATAACAAAAACAACCTTTTCTATGCGCGAGAATTGCGCAAAAATATGACCCCGTGGGAAAGAAAGCTGTGGTATGCTTACTTAAGCAAGTACCCTATCCGTTTTCAACGCCAAAAAATGCTTGGAAATTACATTGCTGATTTCTATTGTGCAAAAGCAAAACTGGTCATTGAACTGGACGGCGGCGGTCATTATGAAGAGCATCAGGTAAGTGTGGACTTACAACGGACGGAGAAGCTGGAAGAAACCGGTCTGCGTGTTTTAAGAATTTGTAATTTGGACATAGATCGTAATTTTCGCGGTGTTTGCGAGATGATCGACCTGCAGGTGCAACAGTCTCTCCCCCAGTCAGCCTGTTCGGCTGACAGCCCCCTCCTCAGAGGGGGCCGAGAAGGTGGTCACAAATGAAACAGAAAATATTTGCCCTTGGGTTCTTTGACGGGGTGCATCTGGGACATCAGGCGTTGCTGGAGGAATGCTGCCGGCTGGCGGCAGAGCGGAAGGCAATGCCCTGCGCCCTCACCTTTGATCTGCCCCCAAGTGCTGTTTTACAAAATACCCAACCGAATATGATCAACACCGAGCAGGACCGGGCGGCATTGCTGCGGCAGTACGGCATCGGCCCCATCTATACTTACACCGCCAACGAGGAAAATCTGTCCACCCCTTGGCAGGCGTTTCTGGAGCAGCTGGCGGAATACGACAGCGTGGGCTTCGTCTGCGGTGAGGACTACCGCTTTGGCCGGGGCGGCGAGGGCAATGCCGAAACTCTGGCGAAATTTGCCGCCCAACGGGGCTTGTCCTGCGTGATCGTGCCGGAGCAGCGGCTGGATGGCGAGAAAATCTCCTCCACCCGGATCCGTGAGCTGTTAGAAAAGGGCGATGTGGAAAACGCGAACCGTCTTTTGGGCCATCCCCATATTCTGACGGAAACAGTGGTTTCCGGGCAAAAATTGGGCCGCACCATTGGCATTCCCACTGCAAATTTGCACCTGCGGTCGGAATTGGTCACCCCGGCCTTTGGCGTTTATGCCTGTATTGCCGTGGTGGAGGGGCACCGCTATGTGGCGGTGACCAACATCGGCACGCGCCCCACTGTAAATGGCGAGGGTGTGACCGTAGAGCCGTGGCTTCTGGATTTCTCCGGGGATCTGTACGGCAAGGAAATCACCTTGGAATTTCACAAATTCCTCCGCCCGGAGCGGAAATTTGACTCTCTGGCAGAACTGAAGGTCCAAATTCAAGAAGATGCCGCAAGGGCATATAAATTGTTGAAATAAACACGGGGGTTTTTATGGAAAAGTTAAAAATTGGCTTTATCGGTCTTGGTCAGCGGGGTCAATGGCTGATGAAAAATGTGCTGAATAATTTCCCGGATGTGGACATCGTTGCCGTGTGCGACAGCTATGCCGACCGGACGGAGGATGCCATCGCCCGGGTGAAGGAAAGCCGGGGCAACTCCCCTGCCGGCTACACGGATTCCGATGCCCTGCTGGCCGATGAAAATGTGGGAATCGTCATCATTTCCGCCGCTTGGGAGGCCCATGTGCCGCTGGCCATTGCCGCAATGCGCGCCGGAAAGATCACCGCGCTGGAAGTTGGCGGTGCGTACAGCGTTGAGGACTGCTGGCAGCTGGTACATACTTGGGAGGAGACCAAGACGCCCTTTATGTTCCTGGAAAACTGCTGCTATGGGGAAAAAGAGCTGCTGGCAACCAAGCTGGCCCGCATCGGCATTTTGGGCGAAGTGGTCTACTGCCACGGTGCGTATTGCCACGACCTGCGTGCCGAGATCTGCGGCGGCATTAAGAATCGTCACTATCGCCTGCGCAATTACCTCGCCAGAAATTGCGACAACTACCCCACCCATAACTTGGGTCCCATCGCAAAGCTGCTGAACATCAACCGGGGCAACCGGATGCTGAAGCTGGTGAGCCTTGGCTCCAAGAGTCGGGGACTGGAAACCTATGTCAGCGAGCACGAGGAATATATCCACCTCAAGGGCAAGCACTTTGCCCAGTCCGATATTGTGACTACTATGATTACCTGTGCCGACGGCACGCTGATTACCCTGAAGCTGGACACCACTCTGCCCCGGGCCTACAGCCGGGAGCTGACAGTGAGCGGCACCAAGGGCATCTACTCCGAACGGGGCAATATCGTGCTGGAGGACGGCGGCGATTACGACCACGATGACACCATCGAGCTTTGCCGGGATTCTGCCGACAAATACAAGGACCTGCGCCCCAAAATCTGGAAAGACATCACAGAAGGCGAGATCAAGGCCGGTCACGGCGGTATGGATACCCTGATGCTCCGCTCCTTCTTTGATGCGGTACGCGAGGGCAAGGAAATGCCCATTGATGTGTACGATGCCGCCAGCTGGATGGTTATTACCTGCCTGTCGGAGGCATCCATCGCCAATGGCGGTATGCCCGTCGATATTCCGGACTTTACCGGCGGTCGCTGGGTGATGCGGGAAAGCAAAGATGTAACCGATCTTGCATAAAAAATTTGTATTTTATGAAAATTTCCCTTTACTTTTGGGAAAACTTGTGGTAAGATATTCGGGCTGGCTATAGCCAGACAATATTTCTATGCCCACAGCTCAGTTTTGGGAAGACACCGACCCTTTACTTGGCGTGCGGTAAATTTTAAAAAAGGTGGTAAACATCATGATTCTCAAGGAAAAGAAGACCCAGGTTATTCTGGAAAACGCAACCCACGAAGGCGACACCGGTTCTCCCGAAGTTCAGGTCGCTATTCTGACCGCTCGTATCAACGAGCTGACTGATCACCTGCGCGTCCACAAGCACGACAACCACTCCCGTCGTGGCCTGTTGATGATGGTTGGTAAGCGTCGCAGCCTGCTGGACTATCTGGCAAAGAAGGACATCAACCGTTATCGTGCACTGATCGCCAAGCTGGGTATCCGTAAGTAAGATATCGAAGGGGCGATGGTATCATCGCCCCTTGTTTCTTATTTTGGAAACACAGTAGGGCGGGGGCTTGCTCCCGCCGCCAAAACAGAAACACTTCGTTTCCCCTATTGATCGCCTGAAGGCGATGTCAATTTATGCTATAAATTGACCGGCGGGACCAAGGCCCCGCCCTACGATTTTATCCGTCCATCGGGAGTAGCTTTAGCAGTTGAAAGGGCTGTCGATTTTCGACATTCGTTTCAAGTGCTAAACCTCCCGAACAACACACAAAAATACAGGAGGTAAACAAATGATTACTCGCAAACAGTATCCCAACCATCGCATTTTCGAGACCGAAATCGGCGGCCGTACTTTCACCGTCGAGACCGGTAAGGTCGCAGAGCTGGCAAATGCCGAGTGCATCTGCCGTTACGGCGACACCGTGGTTCTGACCACCTGCACCTGCAACCCCATCCCCAAGGCCGGCATTGACTACTTCCCTCTGACCATCGAGTTTGAGGAGAGAATGTACGCTGTGGGCCGTATTCCCGGCTCCTTCAACCGCCGCGAGGGCAAGCCCTCCGAGCGCGGCATTCTGAACAGCCGTATCATCGACCGTCCCATGCGTCCTCTGTTCGACGAGGAGCTGCGTAACGACACTGTCGTCACCTGCACCGTTATGGCTGTTGACAACGATTGCCCCGTGGAAATCGTTGCCTCTCTGGGTGCATCCATCGCCATTGCTTCTTCCGATGTGCCTTGGAACGGCCCCGTGGCTACCACCAATGTGGCTTACCTGAACGGCCAGTATATCGTCAACCCCTCCGCTGAGGAGCGTGACGCCTGCGAGTGCTTCGTGTGCATCGCTTCCACCTTTGAGAAGGTGGTTATGATCGAGACCGAGGCCAACGAAGCTCCCGAAAATATCGTCTACGAGTGCATCCGTGTGGCCCACGAGACCAATATGGAGATCGTTAAGTTCATTAACGGCATCGTCGCTGAGATCGGCAAGCCCAAGTTCACTTTCGAGAAGGCTGCTGTCAACCACGAGCTGCTGGATGACCTGATTGCCTACGGTCTGCCCCAGATCGAGTACGCTCTGGACACCGATGACAAGAACATCCGCGAGGAGCGTCTGACCGCTGCCCGTATCGACTTCAAGAACCAGTTCGTTGAAAAGTACGGCGAGGAAGAGTTCGAGATGCACATCGAGGTGTGCCTGTACAAGATGCAGAAGAAGGTCGTCAAGAAGTGGCTGCTGGAAGGCAAGCGCGTAGACGGCCGCGGTATGGATGACATCCGTCCTCTGGATGCTGAGGTTGGCGTTCTGCCCCGCGTCCACGGCTCCGGTCTGTTCTCCCGTGGTCAGACTCAGGTTCTGTCCATCTGCACCCTGAACACCCTGTCCGCTGCTCAGAAGCTGGACACCATCTACCCCGAGGACACCAAGCGGTATATCCACCACTACAACTTCCCCTCCTTCTCCACCGGTGAGGCTCGTGCAGCCCGTTCCACCAGCCGTCGTGAGATCGGTCACGGTGCTCTGGCTGAAAAGGCTCTGCTGCCCGTGATCCCCTCCGTTGAGGAGTTCCCCTACGCCATCCGCGTGGTGAGCGAGGTTCTTAGCTCCAACGGCTCCACCTCTCAGGGCTCTATCTGTGGCTCTACTCTGGCCCTGATGGATGCCGGTGTGCCTATCAAGCGTCCTGTTGCAGGTATTTCCTGCGGTCTGATCACCGACAACGAGACCGGCGTGTGGAGAACCTTCACCGACATTCAGGGTGTTGAGGACTTCCACGGCGAAATGGACTTCAAGGTTGCCGGTACCACCGAGGGTGTTACCGCCATCCAGATGGACCTGAAGAACAAGGGTCTGACTATGGAAATCATCGCCGACGCTCTGGAGCGTTGCCGCGTTGCCCGTCTGGAGATCCTGAGCGAAGTGATGCTCAAGGCCATCCCCGAGCCTCGCGCTGAGGTTTCTGAGTTTGCTCCCAAGATGATCAGCATGACCATTCCCGTGGACAAGATCCGCGAGGTCATCGGCTCCGGCGGCAAGACCATCCAGAAGATCTGCGCTGACACCGGTGCTAAGGTTGACATTGAGGACGATGGCTCTGTGTTCATCTCCGCTGTTGACTCCGCTGCTGCTTATGCTGCCAAGAAGATGGTGGACGACATTTGCTTCGTTCCCGAGGTTGGCAAGCTGTACTACGGCAAGGTTGTTCGTATCCTGCCTATCGGTGCATTCGTGGAGATTGCTCCCGGTCACGACGGTATGGTTCACATCTCCAAGCTGGAGAACCGCCGCGTGGAAAAGGTTGAGGATGTCCTGAATCTGGGCGATATGACTTGGGTTAAGTTCATGGGCTTCGACGAGAAGGGCCGTGCAAACTTCAGCCGCAAGGACGCTCTGAAGGAAATCGAAGAGCAGTAATTGAAAATCACACCGCTGGGAAATCCCAGCGGTGTTTTTTCGGAGCGCGCAGCGCGAGCCTCCCCTGTGTAAGGGGAGGTGGGCAAAATCTTTGATTTTGCCCAGAGGGGTTGTGCTACAATATGATTGACATTTTTCGATAAATCCCGTAAAATGATGAGGAAAAATAACGAAAAGGAACGGCTTATGAAGAAAATCAGAATTTTTTCTCTTTTGCTGGCACTGCTTCTGCTGCTGTCCGCCTGCACCCCTGCGGTGGAGAATCCGGATACCAGCAAGCCCGGCAACATTATCCCCCTGAACCCCTCCACCCACGAGGGACAGTGCCCGGACAAAGACCCCTATGAAAATGTCACAAAAGAGGCCTTTTATGCCAATTATTCTCCTGCCTGCTGCCTGACCAATGCCAAATACCGCAGCAAGCACGGCCTTCTTTCCGGCTCTGCAGAAGTGCCCGGACAATTTGCCGTTGATGCGGAAAACCGGCCTATGGCGGACGGCAAGTATATCCGCAACACAAGTGCCTACTATGCTGACGGCGGCAGCACCTATATCATCGTGGATTCCGCAGGTAAAGAAGTGATGCGCATCTACAAGGGCGGCGGCTACATCACCTTGGAAGAGGTGGCAGCCTATATGTACGCCTTTGGCGGCTCTTCCGCCGGCATCCCGGCTAATTACACCACCAGCAAAAAGACCCGCCCCTCCGAGAGTATCTGGGGCGAGCACCTGCGCGTCAATCATTCCAAATTCTCCGGCAGTACCAGCAAATACCCCTATGAACCGGAGTTGCCGGATATTTCCGGCTGCGGCGGCGATCTGCAGTATTTTGAGATGGACATCGGCACCACCGGCACCTATACCCCCGGCGGCTATGCGGTGAAGATCTACAATGACGGCACCGTCATCACCCGGGGCGCGGCACGGATCGTCTACACCCGGCAGGACAAGAACCGCAACGGCACCATTGAGCAGGACGAGGTGTATGTGTTCTATACGGACAATCACTACAACGATTTCCGGGAGTACCTGAACTATTACGGCGGCTGGGGCGAGATCTTCGGCAATATCACCGGCGGCGGTGAGCATTCCAGCAAGACAAACTGCAACCCCACCCCCTATGTACCTACGGCATATAAGGATTTTGTCCAGCTGGATAACGCGGCTTAAATGTCGGGGACGGATTTCCCATCCCCTTGGCCCCCTCTGAGGAGGGGGCTGGCAAAAATCTTTGATTTTTGACTGGGGGAGAGAAATGGTTTTATTTTCTCTCCCTCCGTCTTCGCCTTACGGCGAATCCACCTCCCTCCTCAGAGGGAGGCAAGTGGTGCGGCAGGATATAGGGGAACAACCCTCATCCGTCATTTGTTCGTTCCTCACAAATGCCACCTTTCCCAGGGGAAGGCAATAAAAAACCGCACCGAAAGGTGCGGTTTTTCGTTTGTTATTTGATTACTCTTGGACGGGTGCTTCTTCGACGGTCTCCTCGGTGGGAAGTTCCTCGATGACCTCGCCCTCGGGAGCCTCTTCGATGACCTCATTCTTCTTGGCAAAGGCCTGCTTGACAATGGTAAAGCCGCCCAGCGCGGTAAATGCATAGATGAACAGCAGATCTTTAATGAACGCGCTTATCAACTCGGTGTTCTCGTTGATGGTATCGACGGTATCAATGAGATTATAAAGATGTGCAAATGCATCGCCAAATTGCAAATCCTCCCAATTTTGGACGAAAATAATTGCATAAGAGGTATGGTGAGCCAAGTAGGGAACAACCAACATAATGACCACACACACGATAATGGACTTCTTATCCAGCTTGCCGCCCAACAGCTCAAAGCCCTTCAGGGTGCAAAATGCCAGCACGAAGCCGGAAATAGCGGAAATGATGCCGGCCTGCGCCAGCAGAATGATGGATGCTGCGCCCAACAGACCGCCGATGACTGCGCCCACAACGCCAAGGGCAAAGCTCTTCTTCTTTTGGATTTCCATAGAAATACCTCCCGTTTTTTGATAGGGAAAGTATACCACCTCCGGTTAGCTTTGTCAAGATACGGCTAAATATTGTGTTTTTAGCAAAATTTTTCCACAAAGTCTTGTGTTTCGACAAACTTCGCACTCAAGATGCGGTATGATGTAGACGCACCACAGCGACAGTGGCGTCATCCGCGCCGGGAAGGCGATTGCTGCGGAGGATCTTATCTGCCAAACTACCTGCCGGTTCATCCGCGTCCAGCCAGACCCGGTGCAGGGACTCCTCTCCCCCTGCACCGTCACTGAGCAGAACCAGCGTCTCTCCCCTGCGAAGGGACAGCCGTTCCACAATTTCCCGTCCGTCGGTCACCGACAGACCCGGGGGTGGAGTGGCTGTCCCGATTTTTATCGGCTCCCCGTGGGCGATCACATAAGACGGTGCCGCTCCCCATTTATACAGCGTTGCCTTGCCCGTATCCAGCCGCAGCTCTGCCAGATCCAGCGTCACCGCCCCGGCCTGCCCCTGCAGGGCACAGAGGCTGTTGATGGACCGCAGTGCATAACTGGCCGGATACCCGGCCGTTAACAGCCGGCGGAGCATATCCGCCGCTTTCCGGGCATCCCTGGCCGCATCCGCGCCGGTGCCCATTCCGTCACACAGCAGCACATAGTACCGACACCCCACCCCGGCAAACCACAAGCAGCGGTCTCCGTTGGTCTGGTTTTTCCCGGATGCGCTGGCAGCGATCTCCGGACGGTACCACGGCTTTGCCGGTTCCCGTCGCTGGGCAAGCGAATCGGAGACCTCCTGCAAATAGTCCCCTAAAAAGCGATATTGCTGCTCCACAGCTGCCCGGTATTCCCTCTGCCGGTCCCGGTCCGCCCGGATGGCGCGCAGCTGTTCCTGACTTCGCCGCATCTCCGACAGCAGCCGCCCCTGCTTCCGGCAGCCCACCGGCAGGTCGCTGCCGTTTCCCAAGGGACGGTGCAAAAGTGCGGGAGAAATCTGCCGGGGATCCTCCCGGCAGCTTCTGCGGCAGGTACAGTTGCCGCAGGCCCGGTCCGCCGCCCGGACGATCAACGCCTGCTCATCAATGGGAGCCTCCTCCGTATCGGAAAGAAGCTGCTCCATCTGCTGTAAAACAGCCGCCGCCAGCTCCAGCTGCACCTGCGCCGCTCCGGTTTCTCCCCGTCGCTGAGGGATGGTGGTCTGCCGGGGGAGCATTGCCGCGGCAACCGCCCCCACCGCCAAGCCGGGCAAGGGCATCAGATCCCACACGCCGCACACCCACATCACCAGCATATACACCGCTCCCGGAGCCAGATGGCGAAATACGGGAGAAATACCGGGAATCAGCCGAACGAAGTAAGCAAGGCACAGCACCGCCGTTATGGGAACCGGGGTGATCTGCGCCAGATCCAGTGCCAGACCTGCCAGGGCCACCGCCGGGAAGGGGGCATAGACCCCGATCATACCGGCAGCCAAAAAGCCCAAACCCACATAGGGCAAGGGCATAATCTGCGCCAGACACAGCACCCCGAGACCGTACACCAGCCAATCTGCCACCGGCTCCCGTCGGGTTGTTGCCACGCAGAAAACCGCCCCTGAGCCGGCCGCCATAGCAATTTGGAGCAAATAGGCAGGAATCGGCAGAGAATTTCCTTGATAATACTGCAACGCCAAACCGCCTGCAGCCACAATCACCCCCGCCACGGCAGCAACCAAAAGGACCGTTTTTTCCCGAAGGCGCGGGCGCAGCAAAAGGGCGGTAGCCAGACCCAGCGTGGTCCACAGCCAGCCCTGCACAGCCTGCGTGCCCCAGAAAAGACCGTAGCCGGCATAGCTCCCCACGGCAATCAACACCGCCGGCACACCGGTTTTGGCGCACAAAAGCCCCAGAATCACCGGCTGAGGATGGTTTCCCAAGCCGGCAGCACTGCCGCAAAAGCCGGCCAGCAGCAGCACCGCCCCCTGCAGCACAGCATGGACCCGCGGCTCCACCGCCCAGCGACGGAGCTTTCGCTGCCACCGACGCATATAGATTCCAATCGTCACCATCATATGTATACAGTCCTTTCCTTCTAAGTCTTGCCTTGTGGGAAGCCAGTGTCCCCGACGGTCCCTGCATTTCTCCTCCCATCCTACCACGGGGAAAGAAAAAATTTTGTCAAATCCTGCAAGGAAAGAAAGTTTCTTGCATACTGGGCCTTTTCGGTGTATAATATATAAAATTAACCGTTTCAGGAGGGTGCTATGCTAGATAAGCTGCGAAATGTGGCAGACCGCTATGACAAGCTCTGTGTGCAATCCCAGCAACCGGATTTTTACGCAGATCCCCAAAAGGCTGCCAAGCTGCTCCGGGAGCGCAATGACTTGGAGCCGATCGTGGAAGCTTACCACGCTTATAATGCCGCCCTGCAGGAGATGGAGGATTCCCTTGCTCTGATGTCGGAGCCGGAGATGAAGGAATTTTGTCAGGAAACCTATCAGCAGGCAAAACTAAAAAGCGAGGAATTATACAGGGAATTACAGATTCTGCTGCTGCCCAAAGACCCCAATGACGAGAAAAATGTCATCGTGGAGATTCGCGGCGGCGTGGGCGGCGAGGAAAGTGCGCTGTTTGCCCACAGCCTGTTCCGGATGTATTCTATGTATGCCGCTTCCAAGGGCTGGACGGTGGAGCTGATGAACTACAACGAAACCGAGCTGGGCGGTGTGAAGGAAGCGGATTTTGTGATTTCCGGACGGGGTGCTTACTCCCGGATGAAGTATGAATCCGGTGTCCACCGGGTGCAGAGAGTGCCGGAGACGGAATCCGGCGGCCGTGTTCACACCTCCACCGCCACGGTGGCGGTGCTGCCGGAAATGGAAGAGGTGGATGTGCAAATTAACCCTGCGGACATTGAAATGCAGGTGTACCGGGCCAGCGGTGCAGGCGGTCAGCATGTGAATAAGACCTCCTCCGCAGTGCGGCTGATCCACAAGCCCAGCGGCATCGTGGTGGCTTGTCAGGAAGAGCGCAGCCAGCTGCAGAATCGGGAAAAATGTATGCGGATGCTGGCCTCCAAGCTCTACGAGATCGAGCAGGAAAAGCAATCTTCGGAGGTCACCGGCTTGCGCCGCAGCCAAGTGGGCAGCGGCATGCGCAACGAGCGGATCCGAACCTATAATTTCCCTCAGGGGCGGGTGACCGACCATCGGGTGGGACTTACCCTTTATAAAATCGACGCGGTGATGGACGGTGCAATTGATGAAATTATTGATGCGCTGGCCACCGCGGATCAGGCCGAAAGGCTTAAGAATGCGCAATAACCGCCGCAGGCGGAAAAGCCTCCCTTGTGCAAAGGGAGGTGGCTGCCCGAAGGGCAGACGGAGGGATTGTAAAATGTTGGTATAAGACAACCCCTCAGTCAAAAATCAAAGATTTTTGCCAGCTCCCCTTACACAGGGGAGCCTTTGGAGGAAAAAACATGGAATTTATCACCCATTCCCCGGAGGAAACCGAAGCTCTGGGGGAACGATTGGCTAAAATACTCACCCCCGGCACGATCATCGCCTATCGGGGGGACTTGGGTGCCGGAAAGACCGCCTTCACCCGGGGACTTTCACGGGGTTTGGGCTGCCGGGAGCAGGTCACCAGTCCAACTTATACCATCGTCAACGAATATCTCGGCGGAAGGCTGCCCCTTTTCCACTTTGATATGTACCGCCTGCGGTGTGCCGACGATCTTTTTGACATCGGCTGGGATGACTATCTGGAGCGGGGCGGCATCTGCGCGGTGGAATGGAGCGAAAATGTAGCGGAAGCGATGGAGGATCCCATCACCGTGACCATTGAAAAAACCGGCGAAAACAGCCGTCGAATTATCATCGAAGGGAGCGAACAAAATGCGCTTACTGGCCTTTGAAACCTCGGCAAAAGCCGCCTCTGTGGCACTTTTTGAGGGGGATAAGCTCTTGGGTGAGCAATATCAGAATACGGGGCTGACCCATAGCCAGACGCTGCTGGTGATGGCGCAGGATCTGCTGCGGCAATGCGATTTGACCCCCGGCGATGTGGATGCGGTAGCGGTTGCCAACGGCCCCGGCTCTTTCACCGGCGTGCGCATCGGTGCAGCAGCGGCAAAGGGCTTTGCGTGGGGTGCGGAAATTCCCATCTACGGTGTGTCCACGCTGGAGGCAATGGCCCGGGGATTGGGCGTTTTTGATGGATGCATCTGCTGCGCAATGGATGCCCGTCGGGCACAGGTCTATAATGCTCTGTTTTATGTAAACCAAGGAGGCCTTGAACGGGTCACGCCCGACCGGGCAATCGCTTTGGACGATCTGAAAAACGAGCTGAAAACACTGGAAAAGCCCATTTTTCTGGTTGGCGACGGCAGCATTTTGTGCTATAATACCCTGAAGGATGAGATTCCCGGTCTTGTGTTGCCCCCGGAACACAAAATGCATCAGCGAGCCGTAGGTGTGGGCTTGGCGGCCCTTGCAAAGGAGCAGCCGGATGATCCGGCGACCCTTACCCCCGAATATCTGCGCCTGAGCCAAGCAGAACGGGAACGAAACGAAAGAATGAACAACAAATAAAGGAGATATAAAAATGGCAGAAGTACATGTAGTAGACCATCCCCTGATCCAGCACAAGCTGGCAATCCTCCGCAACGAAAACACCGGTGTAAAGGAATTCCGCGAGCTGGTCAGCGAAATCGCAGGCCTGATGTGCTATGAGGCCACCCGAAATCTTCCCACGGAAGAGGTGGAGGTCAAGACTCCCGTTGCTATGGCAAAGTGCCGGATGCTCGCCGGCAAGAAGCTTGCTATCGTACCGGTTCTCCGTGCCGGTCTTGGTATGGTGGACAGTATGGTGGACCTGATCCCCTCTGCAAAAATCGGTCATATCGGTCTGTACCGTGACCCGGAGACCCACATGCCCGTGGAATACTACTGCAAGCTGCCTGAGGATATTGAAAGCCGCACTGTTTTCGTGGTGGATCCCATGCTGGCCACCGGCGGCAGTGCCGTTGCCGCCATTGATTTTTTGAAGGCCCGTGGCTGCCGGAACATCATTATGATGAACATCATTGGCTGCCCCGAGGGTGTCAAGACCGTGCAGGAGGCCCATCCCGATGTGGAGATGTATCTGGCCGCCATCGACGAAAAGCTGAACGATCACGCCTATATCATCCCCGGTCTGGGCGATGCCGGCGACCGCATCTTCGGCACCAAATAAAAAAAGAACACCCTCCACCGGCAGGTGGCGGGTGTTTTCATCGTAAGGGGTGATTCGTGAATCGCCCCTGCAGAAATTACTGAAAAAGGCTCGCCCGAATGGCGGGTGTCCGCAAAACAGTTCCAGTCCCGGCAAGATTGCCTGCCGGGACTGTTCTTGTATATATTGCAGCCACATGATAAAATAACTCATATAGACCGATAAATTGGAATTTGTCGAACAGATAAAGGGCGCACTTCTATACACCGTTCGGTGTGGTGCGCATTGTGCGGCTTTGCACCGCGCCAAAGCCTCCCTTGTGTAAAGGGAGGTGGCACGGCAAAGCCGTGACGGAGGGATTGTTATGCAGAGAAAGCATAATAAACAGTTGATTCCACTGGCAAAGCATCTGCGAAGAGAAATGACCAAAGAAGAGCGTCATCTATGGTATGACTTTCTGCGCTCCTATCCTGTCCGTTTCTCCAGACAGAAAGTGTTGGGGAAATACATAGCGGACTTTTACAGTGCAGAAGCCA
>SVLL01000059.1 GCA_015067935.1 Oscillospiraceae bacterium
GGGCCTTATGATGATGTCCATGGTTTTCGTGATGTTCACCATGAGCAAGGCGCCGATGCAGCGTGCTTACGAGCTGCTTACCGAGAAGCCTGCCTTGGCCAGCCCGGAAGACCCCGTTACCCAGGTGGCTGACGGCTCCATCGATTTTGAAAATGTGTCCTTCCGCTATGCCAAGACCGCCGGCCGCAACGCCCTGGACGGTATCAATATCCATATTGACCCGGGTATGACCGTGGGCATTCTGGGCGGCACCGGCTCTTCCAAGTCCACCCTTGTGCAGCTGATCCCCCGGCTTTACGATGTAACCGAGGGCGCGGTGAAGGTGGGCGGTGTGGATGTGCGGCAGTATGATATCCACGCCCTCCGGGACGCGGTCTCCATGGTGCTGCAGAAGAATGTGCTGTTCTCCGGTACCATCAAGGATAATCTCCGCTGGGGTGACCCTGATGCCACCGACCAGGAGATGGAGCGGGCCTGTCGCTTGGCCTGCGCCCACGATTTTATCACCGCCTTCCCCGATGGCTACGATACCCACATCGAGCAGGGCGGCACCAATGTGTCCGGCGGCCAGAAGCAGCGGCTTTGCATCGCCAGAGCCTTGCTGAAAAAGCCCAAGATCCTCATTTTGGATGACTCCACCTCCGCGGTGGACACCCGCACCGACGCGCTGATCCGCAAGGCCTTTGCCGAGGAGATCCCCGGTACCACCAAGCTGATCATTGCCCAGCGTGTGGCATCCATCCAGGAGGCGGATCTGATCCTGGTGCTGGATGGCGGCAAGATCGCCGCCGCCGGCAAGCACGACCAGCTGCTGCAAAGCTCCCCCATCTACCGGGAAGTCTATGAATCTCAGGTGAAAGGAGGCGAGGAGTAATGCCCCCGATCCGTATGAAAGGCGATGGCCGCAAGGCCAAGGACCCCAAAAAGACCCTGGCACGGCTGCTGTCCTATCTGAAGCCCTACCGGGTGAATATGATCCTCGTGGTGGTGTGCATTCTGATCTCCTCCCTGGCCACCGCTCTGAGCAGCTACTCTCTGGATCCCCTCATCAGCGATTATATTGAGCCCCTTGCCGGGCAAATTGACCCGGATTATCTCCCGTTGATCCGATTTTTGATCATTATGGCGGTTGTTTATCTGCTGGGCATCCTGTCCTCGTTCCTGTATAACTACCTTATGGTGGAGGTGGGACAGGGTATTCAGAAGAGGATCCGTGACGATATGTTCACCCATATGCAGCGCCTCCCCATCCGCTACTTCGATACCCACCCCGCCGGCGATATTATGAGCCGCTACACCTCCGATATCGACACCCTGCGGCAGATGATCACCCAGGCCCTGCCCAACTGCATCTCCTCCATCGCTACGCTTTTGTCGGTGTTTGTGATGATGCTGCTGGCATCCCCCATCCTCACTGCTGTGGTGGTGGTCACCGCCTTTGGCATTCTCTATGTGACCAAGACCGTGGCCTCCCATTCTGCCAAGTTCTTCATCGGCCAGCAGAAATCCCTGGGCAAGGTCAACGGCTATGTGGAGGAAATGATCTCCGGCCAACGGGTGGTGAAGGTGTTCTGCCGGGAAGAGACCTGCAAGGATGAGTTCAACGAGATCAACGAGACTCTGCGGCAAAATGCATTCAAGGCCGGCGCCTTTACCAATATGATGGGCCCGGTAAACAATAATCTGGGCTATATCCAGTACACCCTTTTGGCCATTGCCGGCGGTGCCATTGCCATTGCCTCCGGCGGTGAGCTGCTGGATCTGGGTGCGTTGGCGGCGTTTTTGCTGCTGAGCCGGAAGTTTAATATGCCCATCGGTCAGGTCAGCAACCAAATCAATGCCATTGTGATGGCGTTGGCTGGCGCGGAGCGCATTTTTGAGCTGATGGATGCGGAAGTGGAAGAGGATAAGGGCTATGTGACCCTGGTGAACTGTCGTATCGAAGGCGATACCGTCACCGAGTGCGGGGAGCATACCGGCGCCTGGGCCTGGAAGCACCCCCACCAGGCCGACGGCACCGTTACCTATACCCCCCTTGCCGGCGATATCACTATGGAAACCGTGGACTTCGGCTATGTGCCGGAGAAGCAGGTGCTGTACGATGTGACCCTGTATGCCAAGCCCGGCCAGAAGATCGCCTTTGTGGGCGCCACCGGCGCAGGCAAAACAACCATCACCAACCTGATCAACCGGTTTTATGACATTGCCGACGGCAAGATCCGTTACGACGGCATTAACATCAACAAAATCAAGAAGGCGGATCTGCGGAGATCCCTGGGCATTGTGCTCCAGGAGACCAACCTGTTCACCGGCACGGTGATGGAGAATATCCGCTACGGCAACCTGGACGCCACCGATGAGGATTGCATCCGGGCAGCCCAGACCGCCAACGCCCACGATTTTATTACCCGCTTGCCGGAGGGCTACGACACCATGCTCACCGGCAACGGGGCCCAGCTGTCCCAGGGTCAGCGGCAGCTGATCGCCATTGCCCGGGCAGCGGTGGCGGATCCTCCCGTGATGATCCTGGACGAGGCCACCTCCTCCATCGATACCCGTACGGAAGCCCTGGTGCAGAAGGGTATGGACGCGCTGATGCAGGGCCGGACTACTTTTGTCATCGCCCACCGCTTGTCCACCGTGCGCAATGCCGATTGCATTATGGTGCTGGACCACGGCCATATCATCGAGCGCGGTACCCACGCGGACCTGATTGCCCAAAAGGGCACCTACTACCGGCTCTACACCGGTGCCTTCGAGCTGGAATAAGGCAAAGAGACAGTCTTATTAAGCCGGCGACAACCAATTATGGACTGTAGGGACACCCGTCCCCGGGTGTCCAAAACAAAAAATCGGCACAAGGGCGTGCAAAATTAGCGGGGAAATCACAAACTCTTTCACCGATACACGGTAGGGGCGAACTGTGTTCGCCCGCGGGAGACCGCAGGTCTCCCCTACGGAAAAGAAAAATTTGCTAAGCTATAAACAAATATTAACGCCGGCAGAAAATCTGCCGGCGTTCGTTTTACTTTGTTCGATAAATTGAAATTTATAGTTTTCTCAAATTGTCTATTCTTTCAGGATTTTCAGACGATGCCCACTCTTTCAATGTGTTACAAGGAAATTGAGAGCATTTTCCGCAATGTTCTTGATTTTTTTGTGAATTACATTTATATAAATCACATTCGCCCCAAAACACATTGCCTTTAATTGTTTTACAACCCTTGCAGTTTTGTTCAGTTCTGAATCTACATAGATCACAATCAATACCACAAATACTATAGTTTGCCATATTACCACCTCGTCAAATTCTTAATTTATCGTTCTGTTTATCGCCAGTTTCGCCTTTGTATTACAAAGGCTTCGGGCAAAGCCCATACCCCTGAAGTAGAGCGCGTCTTGCGGCTCCTTCTGGGAGGGAGCTGGCGCCGTAGGCGACTGAGGGAGAGCGCGTTACAACAAAACTTGTCAAAACTTCAAAGTCACGCAGGCTCCTTCCGTCACGCTACGCGTGCCACCTTCCTCTCGGAGGAAGGCTTTTCGTTAACCCCATTATACCACAAATCGGCAGAGAAAACAAGTTCTCTGCCGAAATTTTATGTGCCTGCCATTTCTCCGCTAAGAATGCAGAGAGAAAGGCAGGATTTTTTGTATGCGATTGTCTTGACAATTATAGTTTCACGAACTCTTTGGGCGCGTGCTTTGCCCTTTGAAATCGTGGAGCTCTGTTCCCCACGCGCGCATTGCGCGCCCCCTCGGTCGGAAGACGGCGCTGCTCACAATGCCAAAACTCTCCTCGCAGGAGAATTTTTCTCAACAACGCGGGGGTTGCGGGATTCGTGAAGGTATGCTATAATAAATGCGGAAGCAGAGCTCAGCTTACTTTTATTAAAGTGAGGTATTAATAATGAATAATATCGGACAAAGAATCAAGGAACAGCGAAAGAAAGCTGACCTTACACAAGAGGCATTGGCAGATTATCTCGGTGTGACATATAAGGCTGTCAGCAAGTGGGAATGTGGGGTGACCGTTCCCGACGTAGCACTGATCATGCCTCTTGCCAAAATCCTGAATGTGTCCGCCGATGAACTGCTGAGCGGTAAACCCGAAGAAATTGATGCGCGGCGTGCGGAATTTGACAAGTTCTATGAAGATCATTTGAAACACACCCCCGATGAGAACTATCAAACGGCACTGAAAGCTGTGCGCGAATATCCGATGGATTATAAGTATCTTTCCTGGCTTGCCGCCTGTGAAAGAGGTGCGGCATATTCTCCAAAATACAAGACAGATTCTGAAGCGCAGTATTCAGCCGAAATGATGGAACAAGCCATAAAACACAGCAACAGAGTCATCGATGAGTGTAACGATCCTCGAATCCGCGGGAATGCCATATGGAATGCTGTGTTGTGCTGTAAAGCGCTTGATCGGTACGATGAAGCCTTGAAATATGCAAATATGCTTCCAAACGAAGTGCATCATCTCACACGGAATTCAGCTTTGGACTTGTGCCTGCAAGGCGAAAAATTGATAGAACACCGCAAATTCCAGGTGCGCTGTAAGCTTTATGATCTGTTTATATCCTTATCGAGAATATACTGGTTTGAAACGCAAAATGAACCTTATGTTACAGAAGCACTTGATGCAACGGAAGCTCTTTTGAAAACCGCAATTCCGGACGGGAATTATCTCGGATTTCACAAGGTGCTGTGCTGTGTATATCAAGTGCGCGCCCAGTTTGCGCTGAAGGTGGGCAATTCAGACAAAGCAATGGAATATCTGAAGATAATGCTGGAACACGCAAAAAAGATTCCTTGTGGAACACAGGATTATACCAGCGGTGTTCTTGAAGGTCTGTCCGAATTTACGACAGGCAGCAATCCACTCTACATCCTCACCACCATTGATGATGTTAATAAAACGATCTACGAGCAGCTGACAAACCGAATAAAAACACTTGAAATCTTTTCACCCCTTTGGGACAGAGCTGATTTTGAATCGTTATTCGAATAATTTTAGTGAAGATACCACCGCCTGCCATTGACAATTCAGTTCGGAAATAACATATTTTTCTCCAAACACCTTGCATTTACTTTCAATGTGTGCTATAATGTGAACAAGCACAAATATTACCTATTTGTGCCAATAAATCCCCATAAAAAGAAGAATAATTATGTACGCAAACGAAAAACTCATATTCGCATCGGGAGGACGCTCCAATTTTCGCATTCCTTCGATGATCGTTACCAACAACGGTACCGTGCTTGCATTCTGCAACGACAGAAAGGACACCCTTTCCGACGCGGCGCAGGAGACCTCTCTGGTACTCTGCAAGAAGAAGCCCGGTGAGGATTGGGGCGAGGTTGAGGAGCTTGTATTCCTCGAAGGCTGGGCTTGCGGTATCGGAAGCGCGGTTTACGATAACGAGATCGGCAAGGCGTTCATCTTCGGAGGACGCAACCCAATTTCAAGACATGAGTTTAAGGACTATGCACCCGAAGAAAAGGCTGAAATGGCAAAGCAGGCAGCAAAGATGCGCGAGGAGATCAGAGCCAAAGGTATGTTCTCCAGCTACAAGCTTGAGTCCACCGATGACGGCGAAACCTGAATCGAGCGCGAGCATACCGTTGCTCCGGTTGAACAGCTTCACTGGGACGGCAAGACCTACAAAATAGGCGGCGGCACTCACGGTGCGGCTCACGGTATTCAATTAAAGCACGGTAAATATAAGGGCAGACTTCTCTGCGCATCCCGTACAGGCATCGGCTCCTACACCGACTGGAACGGACTTCAGAAGGTAACCTACAACAACGCCATTTACTCCGATGACCACGGCAAGACCTGGAAGACCGCAAACTGCGTTCAGGTAGGTACCGGCGAGGGCACTCTTATCGAGAATGCAGACGGCACTCTTACCTACAACTCCCGTGCATACTTCAAGGACGGCAAGCGCCGTATCGCAACCTCCACCGACGGCGGTGCAACCTGGGGTAACTTCCGCAATGACGATTTCCTCGAGGAGGAGGCATTCTGCGGATGCAACGCATCCTTCCTTCGTGTAGCGCTGGAGGATATCAAGGATAAATCCATTCTTCCCGAAGGCGCAAAGGACGTTACCGTATTCTGCAATCCCCGTGCAAAGACACGCGACAATATGTGCGCCTGCGTATCCTTCGATTCGGGCAATACATGGAGTAAGGTCAAGGTCATAAATCCCGGTCACGCGGCTTACTCCAGCCTTGAGTGGAATCCCGTTACCCAGAAGTTCTGCCTGCTTTACGAAACCGGCGAAAAGCATCCTTACAGCGACGGCATCACGGCAGCCGAATTTGATATGGAATGGCTTCTTTCCGAATAATTTAACCGAAAAAGGCTGTCCGAAGACAGCCTTTTGTAATCACTGTAAATAGGAGAAAAAACAATGTTTGCAAAAGAAACGCTTATATTTCCCTCCGGCAGACGTTCGAATTACCGCATTCCCTCAATTCTCGCCACAAACGACGGTGCGTTCATCGCTACCTGCACCGACAGAAAGGACACCCTCGCCGATTCCGCACCCGAAAAAGCTCTCGTTATGAGAAGAAAAAATGCAAACGGCAATTGGGAGGAGCTTTCAGAGCTTATCTGGATCGAAGGCTGGTCGTGCGGAAACTGCGGCTCTGTTTACGATGAAGAAACCGATACCGTTTTCGTATTCGGAAACAAAACTGCCGTAACGAAGCCCGAATTCAAGGCGTATACTCCCGAACAGATGGAGGAAATGAGACGTACCGCCGCAGAAAAAGCAGAAGCACTCGGCATTAAGCCCGGTAACTATGTGTACATATCCAAGGACAGCGGCAAAACCTTCACCGAAAAGCCGCTCACCATCGAGCCTATGGAGCATCTCCACATCGACGGCAAAACATACAGCATTACCGGCAGAATCAGCAGCGGCAGTCACGGCGTGCAGTTAAAACACGGCGAGCATAAGGGCAGACTGCTCGTTCCCGGTCGCTTTGGCATCGGTAAATACACCGACTGGATCGGCATTCGAGAATGCACATACAATACCGCGATATACTCCGATGACCACGGCGAAACCTGGCATACCACCGGTAGCGTTCAGGTTGGTACAGGCGAAGGCACACTTATCGAAAACGCCGACGGAAGCGTTACATACAACTCCCGAGCATACTTTGCCGATCAGAAGCGCTATCTTGCCACATCCACCGACGGCGGCAAAACCTGGGGCGATTTCCGAACCGACGATTTTCTCATCGAAGAAAAGAAAATGGGCTGTCAGGCGTCCTTCCTTCGCGTGGAGCTTGACGATATCAAGGATAAATCCCTGCTTCCCGAGGGAGCAGAGGGCGTTACCGTATTCTGCAATCCCAGATCCGAAACACGCTCCAATATGTGCGCCTGCGTATCCTTCGACGGCGGCAAGACCTGGTCGAAGGTCAAGGTGATCAACGAGGGCAAGAACGCTTACTCCTGCCTTGCATGGAACAAAGTCACTCAGACCTTCGTGCTCGTTTACGAAAAGGGCAACGATAACTGCTACAGCGACGGTATTGCAGCGTTTGAGTTCGACCTTGAATGGCTGATGGTTTGACATATAAAAAAATCCTGCCGAAAGGTGCGTACGTTTAGCGGAGAAATCGCAAAATCTTTCACCAATACACGGTAGGGGCGAACTGTGTTCGCCCGCGGGAGACCGCAGGTCTCCCCTACGGATAAGAAAAATTTGCTATGCTATAAACAAATATTAACGCCGACAGAAAATCTGCCGGCGTTCGTTTTACTTTGTTCGATAAATTGAAATTTATAGTTTTCTCAAATTGTCTATTCT
>SVLL01000005.1 GCA_015067935.1 Oscillospiraceae bacterium
TCCAGGCGAAGCACCTGATCCTGCGCCTCACGCAGCTGCTCCTGGGCAGTATTCAGCTGGTATTCCACCTGATCTGCCTGCCGCTGGGCTTCCGTCAGCTCCAGTTCGGTTGCCGCCTTTTCCTCGGTCAGTTCCTTTTCCTGCGCGGTCAGCTTTTCCAGCTCATTGGCACGGGAGAGAATACCGGCTTCCTTGTTCACAGAACCGCCGGTCATAGAACCGCCCGGGTTCATCACCTGACCGTCCAAGGTAACGATCTTGAATCGGTTGTTATACTTTCCTGCCATTGCAATGGCGGCATCCATATCCTGCACCAGTACGGTACGGGACAGCAGATATTCCACAATGCCCCGGTATTGCTTCTCGCAGCTTACCAGCTCCGACGCAATGCCCACATAGCCACGGCATTTATCAAGGCCGTTTTCGGTCAGTTTCCTGCCCTCCATCTCAGAAATGGGCAGACAGGTCACACGACCAATACCGGTGCGCTTCAGGTAAGACAGTACCGCCTTACCGTCCTGCTTGTCACCGACGATAATATTCTGCATCGCACCGCCAAGGGCGATTTCGATGGCAACCGTATAATCATCATCCGTGCGGATCAAACGGGATACCGGTCCGTGTACCCCCTGAAGGAGACCGCGCTGGGCCTCCAGCATAACCGCCTTAACGGACTTATTGTAGCTTTCAAAATCCCGTTCCATCGCCCGGAACACCCGCGCCTTTGCAGAAACGGAATCCAATTTGGCAGTTTGCTCGCGAAGTGTCTGCGCCAGCTCGTCCCGACGCTTAATGCGGGTATTCTGTCGCAGGGTATATCCGGAAATGGTATTCTGGGTGGCAGTCACCTCGTCCTGCGCCTTGCGCAGCTGCGCTGTGCAAGCGTCCAGATCGCTCTGGGCGATCGCTTTGCGTTCCTCACCGGATTCCAGATCAGCACGCAGAATATCGCTGCGTTCCTTGGTTTGCTGAATACTCTCTTCCAGACCTCGTACATCTGCCTCCCGGCCGGCCAGTTCGGCAGAAAGGCTGGATTCCTTGCCACGCAGCTCCAGAAACTGCTTGGTGATGCCCTGTGCGCTGACGGTCATTGCTGTCAGCTGCTGTTGCAGGGATTCAATTGCATTTTTCCTTTCTGCCAGCTCCGCTTCAATGGATGCGATGCGTTCTTTTGTCTGTGCAATCTGGGCTACGATGCCGCCGCTGCGGTCATCATCACCCTGCAGTTCTTCTTCGATCCGGGCAATGTTGGCGTTGTTGTTCTCCACATTGCTGCGCAGCACAGCGATCTGTCCCTCCAGCTGCTGGTGATTGGCATCCAGCATACTGACCTTGACACGGACATTTTCCAGTTCCTCATCCTTTTGGCGAAGCAGCGCACCCAGGCTTTCGCTCTGTGCATAGAGTTTATCCAGATCATCCTGTGCCTGCTGAAGTACGAAGGAGGCCGAGGCATAGTCCTCCTCTGCCTTCTTGGCGGCAGCGGACAGCCTGTCCAGCGTATCCAGCCAAACAGCGACCTCCACACCCTGCAGCTCATCCTTCAGCTCCAGATACTTCTTAGCCTTCTCAGATTGCTCCTTCAAAGGTCCGATCTGCATTTCCAGTTCGGAAACCTTGTCGCCTATACGCAGCAGATTATCTTCTGTATGCGCCAGCTTCCGCTCGGTGTCCTCCTTGCGGTGACGGAACTTGGAGATACCAGCAGCTTCTTCAAATATCTCCCGGCGGTCCGCGCTCTTGAGGGACAAGATCTCATCAATGCGGCCCTGACCGATATTGGAATAACCCTCCCGGCCCAAGCCGGTGTCCATAAACAGCTCGTGAATATCACGAAGTCTCGCGCTCTGACGGTTGATATAGTACTCGCTGTCACCGCTGCGGTAATACCGGCGGGTAATCATCACATCATCCGCATCATAGGGCAGAGCCCGATCCTTATTGTCCAAGGTCAGGGTTGCTTCTGCAAAACCCACAGCCGCACGCTTTTGGGTGCCACCGAAGATAACATCCTCCATCTTTGCGCCGCGGAGCGTCTTGGTGCTCTGCTCGCCCATAACCCACAAAATGGCATCGGAAATATTCGATTTGCCGGAACCGTTAGGTCCGACAATGGCGGTAATGTCATCACCAAAGCGGATTACGGTCTTATCCGGGAAGGACTTAAAGCCCTGCACTTCCAATGATTTTAAATACACAGTAAAACCCCTTATCGTTTATGTAAAAAATATCAATTTATTATACCCTGAAAGTCGAAAAAAAGCAAGGATTTATTTGCACATTTTCGTGTTTCTTTGCGCAAATAACTAAGGCAAAACAGCAATCACGTACCATATCCGACCCAAGTGAAAAGAGTTTACAATTTGTTTTCAATTCAAGTTTCTTTCTTTTGTTCTAAAACAGCCCCAAAATGCCATATTTACAGTACAAATGTCAGATTTTGGTCATAGTGAATCCCCGTCAGATTTCTTGACTTTACACCACAATAATGGTATACTATCTCCAACAAAATGTTCCAAGAAAGGGCGATGCCTATGTTCCATTGCACCAACTGCCACCGTGTTTTCCGCAAGCAGCCACGCAAATGCCCCCACTGCGGCGGACACTGTGTTTACAAAGAGAATCATAATGTGATCTTGATCATTACGGTCTGTGTTCTGGCATTGATTCTGGCAGGTCTGATTTTCTATTCCTTCCAACTGAATCAGGATAGTGATGTGCCCAATCCTCCGGCCTCCTCGACCGGCACGCCCGGATCTTCCTCCTCTTCGGTCCCCTCGTCCTCGGCGACACTACCCACGCAGCCCAGCAGCTCTGTACCTGCGTCCTCTCAGCCCACTGCACCCTCCTCTCAGCCCACCACTCCTCCCACGCAGCCTTCAACACCCCCCGCCACAGGTCCGGAAGTGGGCATCGGTCTGTACACCAGAGAAGAGCTTGAGGCAATGGACAAGACTTACAACCCCAACGGCTTTGGTGCCGGCAGAGCCCCCAACCATCAGCGTCCCTCTTTCGTGGTGTCTGAGCAGGCAAAATATGAGCAGTACGGCGGTCTGTTCATCGGACCGGACAGCGACACTGTGTATCTGACCTTTGACTGCGGCTACGAATACTATGCCAAGGACGAAAACGGCAAGGAATACGCAGTCACCGCCAAGATTCTGGATGTGCTGAAAGAGAAAAACGCCAAAGCGGTTTTCTTTATCACCATGGACTATGTGAATATGTCCCCGGATATTGTTCAGCGTATGATCGACGAAGGTCATGTGGTTGGCAACCACACCGTATACCACCCGGTAATGCCCTCCAAGTCCATTGACCGGATGCAGCGGGAGGTTATGAACCTGCACAACCATATTCTGGAAAAATACGGCTACACTATGACCCTCTTCCGCCCTCCCACGGGTGCTTACTCCATCCAATCCCTCGCAGTTGTGCAGAATCTGGGCTACAAGAGTGTTCTGTGGAGCTTCCAGTATGCGGACTACTTCACCGACAATCAGCCCTCCACAAGCAGTGCCTTTAAGCTGATTACCGACAATTCCCACAACGGCTGTATCTTCCTGCTGCATGCAGTATCCGAAACCAATGCCGCTGTCTTGGGCGATGTGATCGATCATCTGCGCAACGAGCAGAACTACACCATCGGCATTCTCTCTTAAAATACCAAAACTTCCCGGTTGCTGCCGGGAAGTTTTTTCTTGCATTCGGTCATACTATATGCTAAAATCACGAAAAAAGGAGGTGGCATATTGGAGATTCCAAGAAGAGTAAGACGCCCAAGAAAGCGTCACCCAAACAAGATGGAACAGCTGATTGTGCTTTTATCCGCAGTACTGGCGATTTGCCTGATCATTGCGCTGCTGATTCCCACTAGCGCGCAGAATTCCGGACCCCAGCTGCAGAGTACCAATCCTCCCACGCAGCCCAGCTCTTCCGTTGTTCCCCCTTCCTCCTCGGCTGTAACGCCGCCCACTTCCCTGCCTCCGGAGACCTTTCCTCCCGTTACCACGCCCCCTGCCACCAAACCCGGGCTGGAGTATATCGGCAACCTTTATACCCGGACAGAATTGGAAGCCTTGGATCGGACAATGAACCTCTATGGTATCGGAAAAAATGTGGATGAAAAGAATCGCCCCATCAACGCTCTTAATCTTGACAAGCAATATGAGAAGTACGATGCACACTTCATCGGTCCTGATAACGGCAAGATCTATCTGACCTACACCGCAACCTATGAGCACGAGGGCAATGTAAAGAAAACACTGGATATTCTGAAAGCAAAGAATGTAAAGGCCGTTTTCTTTGTGGACAAAGCTTTTGCCAGACTTTATCCCGAGCTTACCCGGCAGATCATTGACGACGGGCATATTTTGGGAAATCACTGCACCACCCATCCGAAGCTTCCCGAGCTGACCATTGACAAGATCGTCAAACAGATTATGGACATCCACGAGTATGTAAAAGCTTACTACGGCTATGAAATGCGTCTGTTCCGTCCACCAAGCGGCTATTTTTCCGAGCAGGTTTGGGCAATTGCCCAAAGCCTCGGCTACCGCAGCTACAACTACAGCTTCACATATCGGGATTGGGACAGAGAAAACCAGCCCAACCCACAATCTTCTTTAGACAAGATGATTCATGCGCTGCACAGCGGTGCGATCTATTATCTCCACGCCATTTCCTCTACCAATGTTGCCATTATGGAGGATTTTATCGACACTGCCCGCTCTCAGGGCTATGAATTTGAAATATTGCCGTAAGCACAAAAGAACGCTTCCGATGGGAAGCGTTCTTTTTATCAGTTTCGTACTGTGTGATGGCACACCGGGCTATTGGGAGTCAATGCTTGGAAGCTATAACCGTTTTGGATGCCCCAAATCAAGATCTGCTCCACCGCATCCACGCTGTAATCAAAAATATCGTGCTGCAGGATCACAACCTGCTGTCTGCCGGAAATACCTTCAATTACATTGGCAGCCACCTTGGCTGTCTTTTCCTCGTCGGTGCCGGTAAATTTGCTGGGATCCGAATCCTGGCTGTCCAAATGCCAGTCAAAATACTGGAACCCCTGATCCTGCACCGCCTGTGTCAACCGGGTCATAATACCGGGATTAAACCTGCTGATGGTGTTGGAGCTGCCGCCGGGAAAACGCATCAGCGTGGTGGTCACGCCCGTGCAATCCTTGATGATCTTCTGCATCCCGTAGAGATCGTTGAAAAACGCCTCTTCGCTGGCATAGATCTCGTTATAAATATGGGTCTTGGTGTGGATACCGAGACCGTGGCCGCCGTCTACAATGGCGTTGAAAATGGCTTTCATATTATAGCCGGAATTGGTAACAAAGAAGGTTGCCTTGGCATTGTACTTGTTCAGAATTTCCACCAGTTCCATCGTAAGGCTGCTGGGACCGTCGTCGAAGGTCAGGTAGATGACCTTGCCGTCGGGATGATTCACCGGAGGCTGTTGGATGGCCTTGACATTTACGATTCTGCTCGCGGTAGCCACATTGCCAAAGCGGTCCGTTGCCGTATAAGTCAGCACATAGGTTCCGGCGCGGTAGATATTCACAGCGCCGGTAATTTCGACCTGATTCGTAATATCCCCATCCCGGTCATCCACAGCCGTAAAGCCGGGCTCATCGTAAGAAGTGCCTGCATCAATGGTAATGCTTGCCTCGCCTTTCAGGGTAATCACCGGGGCATTCATATCCTTGCGAAGAATGTCCCGCGCAACAGTGGTCACATTGCCGGAGCTGTCGGACACCGTGTAGTGAATCACATCACCTTCAAGCCACATCTGCACCTGCGTTGTCAAATCACCGTCATAATCATCTGTTGCGGTGTAGCCCTCCTCCTGATATGTCTCACCGGGAACAGGAAAATAATTGGGGTCAGTTTTCAGCGTAATGACCGGAGCGGTCTTATCCACCACCTTGACCTCCCGGGTGACGGACTTGCTCACCCAAAGATACCGGGCAGTGTATGTGATTTTGTAGGTGCCCAGCTTGGTCACATCAACCGAGCCGGAGGTTTCCACCTCTAAA
Source organism: Oscillospiraceae bacterium (assembly GCA_015067935.1). GTDB lineage: Bacteria > Bacillota > Clostridia > Oscillospirales > Oscillospiraceae > Faecousia. The sequence goes on from SVLL01000005.1 coordinate 6,048, forward strand.
CGATCTCCGTTGCCGGACGCAACGGCACCTTCCTCCACATAGATGTCCTTTCCGTAAACCAACTCCAGCGGCTCTGTGCCCCCCACCGGGGTGACGGTGATGTGGATATTAAGTGTGATAATTACAAAAACTACCAATAAAAATGCCAATACTGCTCCGCCGATGAGCATTTTCTTTGTGTTGGCTTTGGCTCTGTTGTGACGGCGTTCTCTGTTTGTCATATTTGTCTCCTGTGAATCGCGGATCCCACTCTGGGATGAGGTGATAGGTGTAGTTTTATTTCTCTGAAAACAGCGTGCCGATCAGCTCCGGCAGCACCGCTTCAAATTTGACGCCATACCAATGGGCAGGCTCTTTCCATGTTTTTTCAATACATTTTGCAGTGAAATCCGCCGCAATGACAACTGCCTCTTCCAGCGTTTTTCCCTGCAGATACGCCCCCACAAAGGCAGAGGCAAATACATCACCGGTGCCGTGGAAGCTCTTCGGAATTTTCTTGTGGACATAGTGCCACCGTTTCCCGTTGCGGGATACCAGCACACCGGTTTCCTCATCTTTATAGCCCACACCGGTGAGGACCACATTAGGGGCCAGCTGTTCCAGTTTTCCCATAAGTTCGGAAACAAAATCTTCTGTCAGTTCCTGCTGATAGGGCATTCCGGTCATCAGGCAGCCTTCTGTCACATTGGGCAGAATCACATCCGCGCAGGAACAGAACTCCCCCATTGCCCGGGCATAATCCATGTCAAAGCCGGTGTAGAGCTTTCCGTGATCCGCCATTGCCGGATCTACAATGCGCACGCCGCCGGGAATAAGCAGTGTTCTGAAAATTTCCCGAACAAAATCCATATGCTTAGTGTTCCCCAAATATCCGGTATATACCGCATCAAATACAAAATTTTGTGCCTGCCAATGGTCCAGAATTCCGGAAAATTCCTCCGTCAGGTCCTTGATATGGGGCATACCAAAGCCGCCGGTATGGGTAGAAAGTACACCGGATGGCAAAATGCAGGTTTCGTGTCCGCAAGCAGACAAAATGGGCAATGCCACAGTGATGGAGCACTGTCCGATGCAGGAAATGTCCTGCACTGTCAAAATTCTTTGATAAGCCATAATGTGCCTCCGAATAGTCTTAGTTCATCAGCAGCTGCAGCCAAATGGGAATCGTCAGAATCGACAGTGCAGTGCTGATAAGTACGGTTGCTGCACCCAGGCGGCAATCCTTTTCCACCAGCTTGGGGTAGACTATGGTATTCATTCCGCAGGGCATCGCATACAGTGCCACTGCCGGGATCAGAGCAATCTGCAGGCCTGTCAGCTTAATCAGCAGCAGAGCCAACGCAGGTGCCAGCAAAAGTCTTGCGGCGCAAATTACATACACCTTCCAGTTGGAAAGCAGTTCTTTGATGGGAAACTGGGAAATAGCCATACCGGTCAGGAGCATACTGACGGGTGCAACACAGTTGTTGCCCATCTTCGCCACATCATAAACAGTCTGGGGCAGCCAAATACCGGTAATTCCCACCACACAGCCGATCAGAATGCCGATCAGACTGGGGGTAAAGATTTTCTGCCAGATGCTTTTTTGACCCTTGCCGGCTGTGAGCATATTATATCCCACCGTTCCGATATAGGTACTCATCGGCAGGCCGAACATCATACAGTCCAGCAGCACAGCCTCTCCGAACACCGCACCCACCAGAGGATAGCCCATATATCCGATATTGCCGGTGGTTATCGAGTATTCATTGACATTTTTCTCATAGTCCTTGCTGCCCAGCATCTTACAAATCAGCTTGGAAACAACCACCATCACCGCCAGCATACCCGCAGAAATGGCCAGCAGCGGCCATTGGGTGCTCAAGTAAGCCACATTAAACCGGGCAGAAAAGGTATTAAAGGACATGCAGGGAAAGAAAATATAAACAAGCAGAACCGACAGGGGTTTGCTATGCTCAGGATTTACCAGTTTTGTTTTGCACAGAATATAACCGGTCAGGCAAAAAATCAGCAGAATTGCCACCTGTCCAAAAATTGCATCCATTGAAAACCGCCTCCATAGGGCATTATAAGACTTAAAACCGGAAATAGCAAGGCTATTTTGCATCTTCTGCTTGTAAATTTTTCTAGAATATGTTAGAATAATCCAGCTAATCAATAAACCTTCTTCCGGAGGAATCATATGTCTAATTTAACACAAGAAATCAGCCGGCGCAGAACCTTTGCCATCATCTCTCACCCTGACGCCGGTAAAACCACTTTAACAGAAAAATTCCTGCTGTACGGCGGTGCGATTGCCCAGGCAGGCGTGGTTAAAGGTAAGAAGAATTCCCGTGCTGCCACCTCCGACTGGATGGAAATCGAAAAACAGCGTGGTATTTCTGTTACCAGTTCTGTGATGCAGTTCCAGTACGGCGGATTCTGCATTAACATTCTGGACACCCCCGGTCACCAGGACTTCTCCGAGGATACCTACCGTACCTTGATGGCGGCGGACTCCGCAGTAATGGTCATTGACGGTGCCAAGGGCGTAGAGCCCCAGACCCGCAAGCTTTTCAAGGTCTGCGCTATGCGGCACATTCCCATCTTCACTTTCATCAACAAGATGGACCGGGAGACCAAGGACCCCTTTGATCTGCTGGAAGAGGTTGAGCGGGAGCTGGGCATTGAGACTTATGCAATGAACTGGCCCATCGGCTGTGGCAAGGACTTTCAGGGCGTATATGACCGGGAAAAGGCAGAGCTGCTGTTTTTCTCCGGTGTTTCCGGTAAAAACCGTGCGGCCCGCCAATCTGTGGACCTTTATGATCCTCAGGTTGCTGACCTGCTGGATTCCGAAGCGAAGCACCAGCAGCTGATTGATGATGTGGAGCTGCTGTCCGCCGGCCGGGAAATGGATATGGAAGAGGTCCGCTGCGGCCGTCTGAGTCCCGTATTCTTCGGCTCTGCCCTGACCAATTTCGGTATCGAACCGTTTTTGGAATCCTTCCTGAAGCTCACTCCTCCGCCTCTGCCCCGTGTAGCTGATTGCGGCACAGTGGATACCTTCAGCCCGGATTTCTCCGCCTTTGTTTTCAAGATTCAGGCTAATATGAATAAGGCCCACCGGGACCGCCTGGCCTTTATGCGGATCTGCTCCGGCAAATTCCAGAGAGATACGGAATACTACCATGTGCAGGGCAATAAGAAAATGCGCCTTTCTCAGCCTCAGCAACTGATGGCCGCTGAGCGTGAGATTGTGGACGAGGCTTACGCCGGCGATGTAATCGGTGTGTTCGACCCGGGTATTTTTGCGATCGGTGATACCATCACTGTCCCCGGCAAGAAGTTCGCCTACTCCGGTATGCCCACCTTTGCACCCGAGCATTTCTGCCGGGTCAGTGCCAAGGATTCTATGAAGCGCAAGCAGTTCGTCAAAGGCACGGAACAGATTGCGCAGGAAGGTGCGATCCAAATTTTTAAAGTTCCCTACTCCGGTATGGAAGAAGTCATCGTAGGTGTTGTAGGTGTGCTGCAGCTGGAAGTGTTCCAGTACCGTATGAAAAACGAATACGGTGTGGAGCTGCGGATGGAGACTCTTCCTTATGAGGAGATCCGTCTGATCGACAGCTATCCCGGCGACCTGAGTGACCTGAATCTGGGTTCCGATGCAGAGCTATTAGAGGACTATCGCGGCCGGAATCTTCTGGTATTCAGCAGCTATTGGGCCATTGATTTCACCTGCAAGAAGAACCCCGGTCTGGTTGTCAAGGAAATTGTTGTAGAAGAAGGATAATACTGTAAATACCGACATCCACATGATGTCGGTATTTTGCATTTCTTAAGAAAACTTAAGGTACATTAAGGGCATCTTAATTAGGCTTTTCGCGAAAAGGATGATATAATTCCCGCAGACCCAAGAAAGGTAGGATGTCTTTATGAACAATCTCGCTATACTGAAAGCCATTGCAATTTGTCTTTCAGTATTTATTTCAATCATCTATCTGTATCAGGGCTTTTACCTGATCCTCCCTCGGCTGAAAAAGCCCAAAAAAGCAACTGCATGCAAACAACTGCGCTATGCTGTGCTAATCGCTGCCCGGAATGAAGAAATGGTACTCCCCCACTTACTGGACTCCATCAGAGCACAGGATTATCCGGCAGAACTCATTGATATGTATGTTATCGCAGATAATTGCACCGATAACACTGCAAAGGTAGCTGCAGACCATGGCGCAACCGTTTTCAAACGCTTCAACAAAAAGCTTATCGGCAAAGGATATGCCCTAAACCACTTACTTGCGCAGATAAAAAACCATATTGGTTGGGAGCAGTATGATGCATTTATGATTTTTGATGCAGACAATCTGCTGGAGCCGGATTACTTCAGCAAAATCAACACTTTGCCCGCCAACGGCTATCAGGCATTTTGCGGATACCGGAACACCAAAAACTACGGCACTAATTGGCTCACCTCAGGGTATGCCCTTTGGTATCTGCACGAATCCAGCCACCTGAACAATTCCCGCAGTATATTGGATACCGGCTGCTTCGTAAACGGCACAGGCTTCGGTTTCTCCCGTCAGCTGTTGGAGCGGCTTGGAGGGTGGCATTTCTTCACGCTCACAGAGGACTTGGAGTTTAACAATTACTGTGCCTCCAACGGCATCAAAATCGGCTACTGCAACGATGCCATACTGTATGACGAACAGCCTTTAACCTTCGGTCAGTCTTGGAAGCAGCGTACCCGCTGGGTCAAAGGCGGTTTGCAGGTATCGTTCAAATATGTGGGTTCTGTCCTGCGCGGCATGGGGCACAGAGGCTGGCGGGGATACACCTGCTTTGAGCTGTTCTCCATTTCCTTCTGGGCCCTTTGCTTTGGCACCGCTGCTTCACTCTTTTCTTTCTTCGTTACTGCTTGCAGCTTCCCGTCTGTCCCGGTTTTTGTGCTTCTGTGGCTGTGTCTGGGCCTTTGCTATTTCGGCATCTGCTTACTCGGTGCATATACCGTCGCCCACGAATGGAAACGAATCCGGGCAACTACCAAAGAAAAACTCGTTTCCATTTTCACATTTCCACTGTTTCTTGCCACCTATGTGCCGATCACGCTTTGTGCTTTTGTAACCAAATGCAAATGGGACCCCATCGCACACACGGTCGCAATTTCCGCAATGGATCTGATAAAAGAAAAGCAAGAGACTGCCTCACATTGAGGCAGTCTCTTTTTCAATCTTCAACTCTGCGAATCTTCGCACCGAGGGCCGTCAGCTTTTCGATCAGCCGTTCATAGCCACGCTCAACATAGTGAATATTCTTCACCCAAGTGGTGCCGCGGGCTGCCAGACCGGCAATGATAAGTGCCGCGCCGGCACGCAGGTCCTTTGCGCTCACCGTTACACCATAGAGATCCTCCACACCGGTAACGATGGCTGTTTTTCCGCTGATCTCAATGTCTGCGCCCATACTCTGCAATTCCGTGCAGTAGCCGAAAAAGCGAGTTTCATACACGCTTTCCGTCAGGCGGCTGACACCGGAAGCCAGTGCCATACAAACGCAAATCTGCGCCTGCATATCCGTGGGGAAGCCGGGATAGGGATGTGTCTTAACCGTGGTATTGCACATCCGCCCATCCATTTTTATCCGGATAGCATCGTCATAATTGGTGATCTGTGCGCCCATTTCCTCCAGCTTGGAAGTTATGCATTCCATATGCTTGGGAATTACATTTCGTACCAACACATCGCCGCCGGTAGCAGCGGTAGCCGCCATATAGGTGCCGGCCTCGATTTGGTCGGGGATGATGGCATAGGTACCGCCCTTCAGATTCTCCACACCGGTGATCTTAATAGTATCTGTACCGGCACCGGAGATCCTTGCGCCCATCGTGTTCAGGAAGTTCGCCAGATCAACAATATGGGGCTCCTTTGCGGCATTTTCAATAATACTCTGACCGGGCAGCAAGGTTGCGGCAATCATAATATTTACAGTTGCGCCCACAGAGGCCATATCCAAGCTGATACGGTTACCCTTCAGACCGTTGACACCGGGCTGAAGATCCACATACTCATTGGTTTCCTCCACTGCAGCACCAAGTGCCTTAAAGCCCTTGATGTGCTGGTCAATGGGTCGCACTGCGAAGTTGCAGCCACCGGGCAATGCCACATGGGCTGCGTGGAAACGGCTGAGCAGCGCACCCATAAAGTAATAGCTGGCGCGCAGCTTCTTTACATGCTCGGTTTCCGGTTCGCGACAGGTGACATTGGTGCTGTCCAGCTCCACCACACCCGTTTCCGGACGAGAAACTTTGACGCCCATACCCTCCAGAATCGAGAGCAGAATACGGACATCAGAAATATCGGGAACATTTTCAATTCGGCAAACGCCCTCTACCAGCAAGGCAGCGGGAAGAATTGCCACGGCAGCATTTTTTGCGCCGCTTATGGTAACAGAACCACGCAGAGGGGTTCCGCCTATAATTTCATATCGAGCCAAGGATAATCCTCTCCTTGCAAAGTTTATGTTCAGTGCCAGTTATTATACCATAACAAAAGAGTTATGTAAAGTACCTTTTATGGAAACTGTTACAAAAAATGCCGCAAGCCCTTCGGATAGTGATTCTTCAGCTGCCTACCGTCGCCCTTTCCCCAGCCGATGGTATAACCGTCCACAGTGACAAGACACCAGCCCCTTTTATCAGAGGGCAACACATTGCCGCACAGATAAGCCTGAAGCTGTTTGCTACTGCTTTCCAGTTCTTCTGTACAATTGCAGGTCTTCAGCCAAAGGGCCAAGGCGTGGGCAGGCTCAAAGCGATCTTTCTTCAGTTCTCCCAGTTCGAGACCCGGTCTCAGAACCTTTAATCCCGTTAAATCCGGCATATCTGCAGGTGCCCAGTAAAGATGCTCTCCAAACAGCACCGCCTTTCCTTCCGGCAATTGAATGCCCAACTGCTTGGCAAATTCTGTCCAAAGCTTGGACAGTTTCTCACCCACTTTGCCCTCACCGGCAGTCGGCTCTTCTCCTTTGCGGCGCAGCACCGCACCGAAATGTCCTTCCCCCAACAGCTTATGGGGCCAGAGACGAAATTGCCCCTCTCCTGCCGGGGTAAACCACGGAGCATCAACATTTTCAAGCACAAATTCCGGATTTCGTTCCAGAAAGCCTGCCACTGCCTGCTCATTTTCCTCCGGTGCAAAGGTGCAGGTTGAATATAACAGCCGGCCGCCGGGTCGCACCAGCTTTGCGCCCGCATCCAGAATACCGGCCTGCCGCTGGGCGCACATTTCGACAGTTTCCGGACTCCAATCGGTCACCGCCGCTTCTTCTTTCCTGAACATTCCCTCACCGGAGCAAGGGGCATCGATCAGCACCCGGTCAAAATAACCGGGCAGCCGCTGCGCCAGACGGTCTGGGGTCTCATTGGTCACGAGAGCATTGGCAATTCCCATTCTCTCGATATTGCCGCTTAAAATCTTGGCCCGCTTGGAGCTGTATTCATTGCAGAGCAGAAAGCCCTCCCCCATCATACGCCCGGCAATCTGTGTGCTTTTACCGCCGGGTGCGGCACACAGATCGCAGATCCGTTCCCCGGGTTGGGGATCCAGCAGTGCCACCGCAGACATTGCGCTGGCCTCCTGCAAATAATATACGCCGGCTTCGTGATAAGGGTGCAGACCGGGGCGGCTCTGAGGATCATAATAATATCCCATCGGCTCCCACTGCACACGCTCCCCCACAAAGGACAGATTCGGCGTTTCTCCCTTCAGAGGATTAAACCGCAGTGCAACGGCACGGGGACGCTCCAAGCTCTGCAAAAAAGCCGGATATTCATCTCCGAGCTGATTTTGCATCCGTTCCAAAAATTCCTGAGGCAGCATTGCGCGCCTCCTTTCTCTTATTTTCCTTTGCGGCAAACTCTAAACAACCGCCATACAATATAACCTGCAATAATGCCCACCATATTCAGCAGCACATCATCCACATCGCATTTTCCCAGCAGGGTAAACAGCTGCAAAAGCTCCACGCCGATAATGCACAAAAAACCGACACCGATGGCCTTCCACGCCTTTTGAAGCTTGGGCCACATTGCGGGTAAAAAGGCACCAAACGGCACAAACATCGCCACATTGCCGATAATATTGATCGCGGCGGCCTTGGCGTGATAGCGGTAAATGGCATATCCTTCCCATTTTTCCACATAGTAGTCGGGTCTCAACAAAACATCCAAATAGTTGCCAACCGTTTTCCAGAAGGTAAGATTATAATTACTGCACACCTGCTCCCAATAGGGCACACCAGCGGTAACGGTACGGTCCCGGAAAAAGAGCAAATAGAGCATCAGTGCCCCATAGGCCAGAAATACCAACGCCCAAAAAGGATTTCGAATCCGGTCCTTGTTCACCGGCGTTCACCTCCCAGCAGAAAATATGCCATCCTCTGCAGAATCAGGGGATGGCACGAAAAGATTACTTGTTTTCGTTAATTTGCGCCCGCAGGTGCATACTCAGCAGTGCCAGAGAAGTGGCCATATTCTCATATTGTACCAGAATTCCCGTAGGAACCTCCAAATGGGAAGTAGCAAAGGACCAAACCGCCTTGATACCGCACGCGATCAGCTTGTCACAAACCCCCTGGGCATGTTGGGCCGGAACGGTGATGATGCCCATCAGTACCTTATTGGTACGGCAAAAGCTCTCTAACTGCTCCATGGGGTAGATAGGTGTGCCCTCCTGCGTATGGGTTGCAGAGGGCGCAGCGTCAAAAGCTGCCAGAATATTCAGGCCGTATGCCTTAAAGCCGCTGTAGCCGCACAGTGCCTGACCCAGCTTACCTGCGCCGATCAGCACCGCATCAGTGGTATTGTCATAACCCAAGAATTGCTCGATGTCATCGATCAAAGACTCTCGCAGATAGCCGATTTTGGGACGACCGCCATCGGATACCATTGCCAGATCCTTACGCACCTGCACCTCGCCCATCCCCAAAGCTGCTGCCAATGCAGTTGCGGAAATGTAAGGAGTACCGTCGGCAGGGACAGTCTTCAGATAAGCCAGATATCCCGGTAACCGCTTCAGTACGGATTTGGAAATCTCTTTGCGTGTCATAGTATACCTCCGAAATCGATACAAAACTATATCGATATAATTTTGTACCGATTATAACAGAGCTTTTTCCGTTTTGCAAGCTTTTTTTCACGCACAACTGGTCTGACGCAAAAATTCTTTTCGCAGTCGCAGCATAATCCGCTTTTCCAGCCGGGAAATATAAGATTGGGAAATCCCCATCATTTCGGCAATTTCCTTTTGGGTCATTTCCTTGCGTCCGTAAAGTCCGAAACGGAGCAGCACAATTTCCCGCTCCCTTGTGGGCAATTCTGCCAGCGATTGCCGCAAAACGGACAGCTCCACATCCTCCTCCATGGGGCGGTAGATCTGATCCTCATCGGTGCCCAGAATATCGGAAAGCAGCAATTCATTTCCGTCGTAATCCATATTGATGGGTTCTTCCAGAGATACCTCCGCCTTTTGACAGGCAGTTTTGCGGATGTACATCAGAATCTCATTTTCGATACAGCGGGATGCATAAGTCGCCAGCTTTATGTTTTTGTCCCGACGGTAGGTGTTGATACCTTTGATCAGGCCAATGGTCCCAATGGAAATCAGGTCCTCCAAATTGATCCCGGTGTTTTCAAACCGTCTGGCAATGTAAACCACCAGCCGCAGATTATGCTCGATCAGCAGCTGCTTTGCCTGTTCATCTCCCTGCGCAAACGCCTCCAGTGCTGCTTGCTCCTCCCCGGCTTTCAATGGCGGCGGCAGAATATCGCTGCCACCGATATAATAGATTTCTCCGGGATGCACCAAGCCGATTTTGATTAAAAAAGCCCACAGTTTTTCCATCATACGCTCCCTCCTGCCAATGCCTGATAACCTTCTGCTCCACCGATTTCCTCCGGGGAAAACGCCACCATTGGACTGATGCTTTTTCCGTTCAGCCGCACCCCATCCAAGCGCAGCAGCAGGAGCATCCCTCCCGGTTTTCCTACCGCTCTGTAGGGGATCAGCCGCGCACCGGGCAGCGGCTTCCGGGGCAGCATTTGTATGGGCTCCCGGATCAGATCCTGTGAGATGCCCAAGCGATGCCCCACCTCCATCCCCACGACCAGCACGCTGCCCCCGGTGATGGGATCGCGAAGGGTATTGCCTGTATCCAGTAAGGCGGTAAGCTTGACGCTTTGTCCTCTCCAGATAAGCTCTACCGGCTGAAATTTTGCCGTGCCGAGAGGTAAGCGGATACCCAAAGCGCACAGTAATACCAGCCCAACAGCCGCCAGCACAAGAGACAAAAAGCTGCCGTTTCCCATTCCCATTGCCATTCCGCCCAGTGCCATACTCAGCAGCACAAACACCGTTCCCCGACGCACCGCACTCAGCTGCCATCCGTAAGCAATGATCGCCATGGCAATCAAAACAAGCAAACGCCAGAACACACCGCCCAAAAAGCGGAAACCCGGCAGCATACATACCCCTGCATAGCCGCCGCCAAGTAATGCTGCCAATGCGCATCGCCGCCACCCGGCAGGATGGCCTGTCAGGCGGTTTGCCCCCATCAGAAGCAGCCCATCCACCAGGAAATTCAATAAAACCACAACATCCAGATAAACCGTCACCCCATCGCCCCCTCGTAAGATGATGGCTTCAGTATACGCCCATCTCCTGAAAAAGTCGGTCGCATTCTCCCACGGCATTGCCGACAGATACAACCCCTCCCCCACAGATTCCGGGGCAAAGCAAGTCCATCAAGCAGAAAGCGGCAGCTGAATTTATCAGCTGCCGCTTGAATCTGTCGAGGAGTTTTCACTTTTACTGATTGCCCGGATGTTTTTCTCTGCTTTGAACCGGGGCACCATAATTTCGTGACCGCAGCCGAGGCATTTCAGCCGTAAATCCGCACCGGTGCGCAGTACCTGCCACCGCTTTTCACCGCAGGGATGGGCCTTTTTCATTGTGAGAATGTCGTTCAGTTGAATATCCATCGCCGCACCTCACTTGCCCTTGATGGCGTCCCAGTATTGCTTGGCCGCCTGTTCCAGCTTATTGGGACCGTACTCATAATAGGTCTTATCCGCAATGTCGTCTGGCAGATATTGCTGCTTGACCCAATGGTTGGGATAATTATGGGGGTACAGATATCCCTGCTCCCTCTCCTGGGTATAGGTATCCGCGTGCATATTCTGCAGCTGGCGGGGGAAGCCCCGGCCCAAACCGTTGCGCACATCCTCCAGAGCCGCATCAAAGGCGATATGGGCGGAGTTGGATTTGGGAGATGTCGCCATCAGCACCGCCGCATCCCCCAGAGGAATCCGAGCCTCCGGCATGCCCAGCATCAGAGCCGCATCCACGCAGGATTTGACAATGGGAATGATCTGGGGAAACGCAAGACCCACATCCTCACAGGCAATGACCATCAATCTGCGGCACGCCGCCTGCATCTGCCCCGCTTCCAACAAACGAGCCAGATAGTGGCAGGCCGCATCCGGATCGGAACCGCGGATGGATTTTTGCATTGCAGATAAAAGATCATAAAAGTTGTCCCCGTCCCGGTCAGCACGCAACGCACTTTTTTGGGAAACGGCTTTGGCATCCTCTAATGTCAGCACCAGCTCCCCGTTTTCCGGCTTACCGGCAGAAAAGAGAACCTCAACGGCGTTCATTGCCTTGCGCAGATCGCCGCCGCAGGAGCCAGCGATGTACTCCAGCGCACCCGTTTCGGGCTTTGCAGTCAGGGCTGTGCGTCCCTCCAGATAGGCAACCGCCCGTTTGACTGCCTTCAAGGCCGCCTCAGAATCGATCTGCTTAAACTCAAAGATAGTGGAGCGGCTGAGGATGGCATTGAAGACATAGAAATAGGGATTCTCCGTAGTGGAGGCAATTAGGGTAATCTTTCCGCTTTCGATATAATCCAGCAGGATCTGCTGCTGTTTTTTATTAAAGGACTGAATCTCATCCAGATACAGCAAAATGCCGTTGGGTGCCAAAAAAGTGTCCAGCTGGGCGGCAATTTCCTTGATGTCCGCCGTAGAAGCAGTGGTGGCGTTGAGCTGATACAGCGTGCGGTTGGTCTGCCGGGCAATAATCTTGGCGACGGTAGTCTTACCGGTACCGCTGGGCCCGTAGAATATCATATTGGGCACTTTGCCGCTGTCGACCAAACGGCGCAGGATGCCGTTTTCTCCCAAAATATGCTCCTGACCGAAAACCTCATCCAAGCTTTGAGGACGCAGGAGGTCTGCAAGTGGCTGATACATAGGCCGCTCCTTTCCCATTTTTCTCTTTCCTATTTTTCTACAGTATAGCACACCTTTTCCGAAAATGCACGCATTATTTTTATAATTTTCGAATTTTTGTTCTATAATTGTTTTTGGGTGTTTTGCAGTCGATTTTTGTTTCTTTTCAAAAAAATTCTTCTGTACATTTTCCAGTTTTGTGCTATAATGGATTTGATATTGTGAAAACATACTTGCGGAGGTAAACTATGGAGGTATTGATTCAAAACTTTGCCAACATCACATGGCAAATGGTCGTGATGTGGGCAATCGGCGGTGTGCTGATCTATCTGGCCATCTCCAAAGAAATGGAGCCCACCCTGCTGTTGCCTATGGGCTTTGGTGCAATTCTGATGAACCTGCCCGTTGCCGAGGCCGGCACCGGTGTTCAGGCTGTTATCGACGCTCTGTTTGCCATCGGTATCGATTATCATGAGCTGTTCCCCCTGCTGCTGTTCGTGGGTATTGGTGCAATGATCGACTTCGGTCCCCTGCTCAGCAATCCCAAGCTGATGATCTTCGGCGCGGCAGCCCAGTTTGGCATCTTCTTTACATTGTTTATGGCAACTCTGTTCGGCTTTGAGCTGAAGGATGCCGCTTCCATCGCTATCATCGGTGCCGCTGACGGTCCCACTGCTATTTATGTTGCCGGTCAGCTGGTTTCCAATTATATGGCTCCCATTATGGTGGCCGCCTACTCCTATATGGCACTTGTTCCCTTGGTGCAGCCGCCCATCATCAAGCTGTGCACTACCAAGAAGGAACGCCGTATCAAGATGGCTTACGAGGGTGCGAATGTTTCCAAGCGCACCAAGATTCTCTTCCCCATCGTGGTCACTATGATCGTGGCTATGGTAGCACCTGACGCAGTTGCACTGATCGGTTTCCTGATGTTCGGCAACCTGATCCGCGAATGCGGCGTGCTGAACTCTCTGTCCGACACCGCACAAAATGTGCTGGCAAACCTGATCACTCTGTTTTTGGGTATCACCATCGCCGCCCGTATGCGCGCTGCCGAGTTCCTGCAGTGGGAAACCATCCTGATTATGGCTCTGGGTCTTGTGGCCTTTGTTGTGGATACCTTCGGTGGCATCATGATCGCCAAGATTATGAACATTTTCCTGCCCGAGGGCAAGAAAATCAATCCTATGATCGGCGCAGCCGGTATCTCCGCATTCCCCATGTCCGCCCGTGTTGTGCACAAGATGGGTCTGGAAGAAGACAATCAGAACTTCCTGCTGATGCATTCCATCGGTGTTAATGTGTCCGGTCAGATCGCATCCGTCATTGCCGGCGGTTTGATTCTGGCATTGGTCAAGGGTTTACTGTAATAGGAGGCTGTTATGAACGATATTATTGTTAAAATCGGTGCAGCTGTCTACGGCTTCTTTGCCGGTATCGACGGTGCGGCACTGCTGCAGGCCCTTTCCATTGTGGGCGTTGGCATGTTGGGTATCTTCACTGTTACGCTGGTCATCATCGGCGTGGTAACCCTGCTGAATAAGCTTGGCAACAGATAACTGCTTATTAAACAAACGCTGACTTGCAAAAGTCAGCGTTTGTCTTATTATATACTCTTCGGCAAATTACTGCTTAAGCTTCCCAGAAAGCCGCAGCTGCCCCTTTCTGCAGCGTGAAATGTGCCATCATAAGTATACACCGTTACAGAAGCATTGGGCACCCAAGGAATCTCCTGAGCAGGCTTGTTCAAAAAATAACTTTCAAGCATACGAATGGGCGTTGCGTGACATACAAAACAGACCGTTTCCTCCGGTTCCTGAAGCACCTTCTTCAAGAAAACCGTCACCCGGTCGAACAGCTGCCTGCAGGTTTCTCCCCCATCCGGAGCAGCATTGTCGATGTCTATTTTCCAAGCCGCATGGGTATCGGGAAATCTCTCGGAAATCTGCACAAAGGTCAACCCCTGCCAAAGGCCTGAATTGATCTCCATCAGCTCGTCGCACAACTCTACGGGACAATTCTGCCGCTGGACAATGGGTTTGGCAGTATCCACTGCCCGTTGCAGAGAGCTGACATACAGCTTGTCAACCTCGTATTTATCCAGATACTCCGCCATCAATCGGGCCTGCTCTCTGCCCGTTTGCGTCAACGCCGCATTTAACTGACCGGTGAACACTTTTCTGGTGTTGGTTTCGCTTTCCCCGTGGCGAATCAAAATGATGGTCTTCATAGCACTGCTCCTATGGTAAAAGTCTTGACTTATTATAGCGCAAATCGTATAATAAAGCAATCGGAAAAGAAAAAGCAGGTGTAATTATGACAAAACTATGCATCTTTGATCTGGACGGTACCGTATTGGACACCGTAAAGACCATCGCCTACTATGGCAACTATGCTTTGAGCAAGCACGGCATTGAACCGATTGAAGTAAAGGAATACAACTATTTTGCCGGCAACGGTGCTGTGAATCTCATCAAACGGGCTCTGCGTTTTCGAAACGCCCTGACCGACGAGGTTTTCGAAAAGGTCTTTGCCGATTATAATACAGCTTATAACGCAAATACCTCCTATCTCACCGCTCCCTTTGACGGCATCAAGGAAACGCTGGACGCCCTCAAAGCCCGCGGCATCAAAATGGCCATTCTGTCCAACAAGCCCCATTTTGCCACCTGCGGCGTGATTACCGAATTGTTCGGTGAGGGTTATTTCAACTGTGTTTACGGTCAGCGTGAGGGCGTACCCATCAAGCCGGACCCCACTGCAGTTTTGGGTATTCTGCAGGAGCTGGATGCGCAGCCGGAGGAATGCCTTTATGTGGGTGATACCGGTACGGATATGAAAACCGGCAAAAATGCCGGTCTGCCCACAGTGGGCGTCACTTGGGGCTTCCGTGGAAAAGAAGAGCTGCTGGAAGGCGGCGCGGATGTCATCATTGACGAGCCCCGTCAGCTGCTTGACTGCATTACGATTTAAGAAAGGATTGGTGCGTTATGAACCAGATCTACATTCCTAAGGGCTATCGACCGGTGCTGGATGCTTATGATACCCAGCGGGCTATCGCCTATATCAAGGAAACCTTTCAGGAGGAATTTGCGGCGGCTCTCAATCTGAAACGCGTTTCCGCTCCCCTGTTTGTTACCGAAGAATCCGGTCTGAATGATAACCTGAACGGCTACGAGCGTGCGGTATCCTTTGATGTACCTGCGGTTGGTGAGGATGCGCAGGTTGTCCATTCTCTGGCAAAGTGGAAACGGCTTGCCCTGAAGCGGTATGATTTCAGCGTGGGTAACGGTCTTTACACGGATATGAATGCTATTCGCCGGGACGAGAGTTTAGACAATATCCACTCCATCTATGTGGATCAGTGGGACTGGGAAAAGGTCATCACAAGAGAAAACCGGAACCTTGACTACCTGAAGCTGATTGTCCGTGCTATAGTCCGTGCTATTTGCGACACCAATGACCGGCTGCATGTCCGTTTCCCGCAGCTGCGTGTGAACTTAGACCGGGAGGTTTCCTTCATCACCACACAGGAGCTGGAGGATATGTACCCGGACCTGACCGGTTCTCAGCGGGAAAAAGCCTATGTAAAAGACCATCACACCGCCTGCATTATGCAGATTGGCGGTACATTGGCCTCCGGCAAGCCCCACGACGGTCGCGCTCCGGACTATGATGATTGGAGCCTGAACTGCGACATTTTCTTCTGGGATGAAGTCCTTGACCGGGCACTGGAGATTTCCTCTATGGGCATCCGCGTGGATGCCGAAGCCCTTGCCTACCAGTTGAAGGAAAGAAACTGTGAGCATCGGGCGCAGCTTCCCTTCCACAAGATGCTGCTGAATAACGAGCTGCCGCTCACCATCGGCGGCGGTATCGGCCAGTCCCGTCTGTGTATGCTGATGATGGGCTGCGCCCACATCGGTGAGGTGCAGGCAAGTATTTGGGATACGGAAACCGTAAAAGAATGTGAAAAGGCCGGTATTCGGTTGCTGTAAAATAAACAGAGCATCTGCAAAGCGCAGGTGCTCTTTCGAAAAATGGAGGTACTCCTATGAAAAAGAAGCTCTCTCCCCGCTTTTGGCTGGCTCTGAGCTTGTTCAGCCTGTTTGGGCAGGTAGCCTGGGTTGTGGAAAATATGTACCTGAATGTCTTTATTTACAAGATGTTCCGGGCCTCTGCCGCAGATATTTCCCTGATGGTGGCCGCCAGTGCTGTCACCGCTACATTGACCACCATTTTGATCGGTGCGCTTTCCGACCGTCTTGGAAAACGCAAGGTCTTCATCTGCGCCGGATATATTCTCTGGGGCATTTCCGTGATGGGTTTTGGCCTGATCCGTGTGCATGATATTCACAATCTGTTTTTCCCTATGGTGTCCTTCAATGGTGCTGCACTTTCTCTCTGCATCACCCTGACCATTGTACTGGACTGCGTAATGACCTTCTTTGGCTCTTCCGCCAACGATGCCGCTTTCAATGCGTGGCTGACAGACAGCACCGATGAATCCAACCGCGGTGCAGCCGAGGGCATCAACGCAATGATGCCGCTGGTGGCGATTCTGGTGGTATTTGGCGGCTTTATGGCGTTTAATCTGGACTTGGCAGAAAGCTGGACCGCAATTTTCTACATCATCGGCGGTGTCACCATCGTCACCGGTATTTTGGGCTTTTTCCTCATTGAGGACTCCCCTGCCCAGCCCAGCCAAACTCGCTGGTGGCAGAATGTGATCTACGGTTTCCGCCCCTCCACCGTAAAGGAAAATGCCAAGCTGTATATCCAGCTGGGTTTGTTTATCGTCTTTAACATTGCCATTCAGATCTTTATGCCCTATCTGATCCTCTACTACGAGGTTTCGCTGCAGATGAAGGACTATGTGCTGATAATGGCACCTGCCATCATTCTGGCCTCTGTGGCAACAGCCTTTTGGGGACGGGTGTATGACAAAAAGGGTTTCTTCTTCTCCGGTATTATCGCCCTTATTTCTCTGATTGCCGGCTTTGTTTTACTGTTCCTCTTCAAGGATGTAGTGCTAGTGTTCATCGGTTCCCTTCTGATGATGTGCGGCTACCTTTGCGGCATGGCAGTTTTCGGTGCAAAGATCCGTGACCTTACCCCTGCCGGCAAGGCCGGAATGCTTCAGGGTGTACGCATCTTCTCCCAAGTGCTGGTGCCCGGTGTGGTGGGCCCCTATATCGGAAAGCTGGTGCTTTCCAATGCAGAAATGATCACCAATAACGACGGCACGACCTCCTTTATCCCCAATGAAAACATTTTCCTCGCAGCATTGGTACCGGCTTTCATCGTATTGGTCGTCTGCCTGCTGACAAGAAAGAAAAAGCAGGAGCAAGTATGATGGACTTAGAATTGATTGCCAAAACAGAAGTCTTTCTGAAAGAAACCTTTTGGGGAAGCGAAGCACTGGAAAGAGATCCTGTAGGCAGAAGCTATCGGCTCGAACATTCCTACAGAGTTGCCAATATTGCGAAGCACATTGCAGAAGCCGAGAACTTCAATGTAACTTATGCCGTCATAGCGGGATTACTGCACGATATTGGTTACTGTGAAGAAATCGTCACCCACGCGGATCGAATGAATCACGGCCGCCGGGGTGCAGAAATTGTAAGACCCTTCTTGGAAAGCCTGAATCTCCCACCGGAGACAGTCAACGAGATATGCTATGGCATTGCAATTCATGTGGACGATATCCCCTCTTTTGAAGGGGAACGGACACCGTTTGCCGAAACCGTCGCAGATGCCGATAACATCGACCGTTTTGATGCCTACCGGATTTTCGAAACACTGCACTGGCAAAAATTCGATGAATTGCCCCTTGCTGAAAAGAAATCCCTTGTACTGGCCACCCTTGAAAAGCTAAAGCAATTCAAGGAAAACAAGCTTGGAACCAGGACCGCACAAAAAATTTGGTCACAGCGTCTGGATTTTTATATTGACTTTTATCAAAGGTTAAATGCGCAATTGAATAACAGCAGTTCCATTCTGTAAACAAAAAATCTCCGGCTTTGCAGCCGGAGATTTTTATTGCTATGATTACACGCCGGAGTAGGCAGCAAAGCCTGCATCCACGGGCAGCACAACGCCGGTGATGGCAGAAGCAGCCTTGTCGTCACACAGGAACAGCGTTGCGCCCAACAGCTCACTTGCATCCACGAAACGACCGGTAGGAGTACCGTTCAGAATCTTGGCGGAGCGTGCTGTGGGAGTGCCGTCATCATTGAACAGCAGTGCCTTGTTCTGGGCAGACACTAAGAAGCCGGGAGCAATGGCATTGCAGCGAATGCCGGTGCCGGCAAAATGGGTTGCCAGCCATTGGGTAAAGTTGGAGATACCGGCCTTAGCGGCGGAGTATGCAGGAATCTTGGTCAAGGGAGTGTAGGCATTCATGGAAGAAATATTCAGAATGCAGCCGGCCTTCTTGGCCACCATATCCTTAGCAAAGGCCTGAGTGGGCAGCAGCGTGCCTTGGAAATTCAGCTTGAACACAAAGTCCACACCACTTGCTTCCAGATCAAAGAAGGACTTGCCGCCCTCTTTGGCCTCGTGCTGATACTCATTGTCGGTGGTGGCACGGGGATTGTTGCCGCCGGCACCGTTGACCAGAATATCGCAGGGACCCAGATCTGCCAAAACAGCCTGATGGACAGCCTCCAAAGCCTCAGGCTCCAGCACATTTGCCTTATAGCCTTCGCAGATGAAGCCTTCGGCCTTCAGCTCGTTGGCCAGTGCCTTGACGGCATCCTCATTCAGGTCCAGAGCAGCCACCTTTGCGCCACTCTGCGCAAAAGCCCGTGCCATTGCGCCGCAGATCAAGCCGCCTGCGCCGGTGACAACCACAACCTTACCGGAATAGTCAATGTTCAAAGGAAGATTCAGCATCATTATACCTCCAATCAGTACTTGCCGGACAGGCGGTCCAGCATATCCCACACGCCCAGCATATACATAATGCCCAGAGCGCGGTCATACAAACCGTAACCGGGGCGGACAGTGCCTGGGCCCTCGCCCCACAGGTGACGGCCGTGATCGGGACGGATGTAGCCCTCGTAGCCGCAATCGTGGTAAGCCTTCAGGATCTCCAGAATGCCGGTGTCGCCGTCGCAATCACGATGAGATGCCTCGGAGAAGTCACCGTTTTCAAAGTGCTTGACATTGCGGATATGTGCAAAAGCAATGCGGTCGCAGTGCTTGCGCACCACATTGGCGACATTGTTATTGGGGTCTGCATTCAGACTGCCGGAGCAAAGGGTCAGGCAGTTGCAGGGATGGTCCACCATCTCCAGGAAGCGGTCGATGTTGGCCTCGTTGATCAGCAGACGGGGCAGGCCGAAGATGTCCCAAGGGGGATCGTCCATGTGGATAGCCATCTTGATGCCGCATTCCTCACAGGTAGGCATCAAAGCCTCAAGGAAGTACTTCAGGTTGGCCCACAGCTTCTCGTGATCCACATCGGCATAGGCCTTGAACAGCTCATCCAGCTTCGCCATACGCTCGGGCTCCCAACCGGGGAAGGACATATTGTACTTCTCTGTGAAGTCCAGAATGTACTTTGCCATAGCGTTGTAGTCATCCTGAATCATACCCTTTTCGTAGAACAGAGCGGTAGAACCGTCGCCCACCTCGTGGAACAGATTGGAACGGGTCCAGTCAAAGATGGGCATAAAATTGTAGCAGATAACCTTCACGCCAAACTTACTCAGATTGCGGATGGTCTGCTTGTAGGCCTCAATGTGCTTATCACGGCTGGGCAGACCGATCTTAATATCATCGTGGACATTAACGGATTCTACCACATCCATATTAAAGCCATAGGGAGCCAGCTGCTTCTGAACCTCTGCGATTTCCTCCACTTCCCAGACCTCACCGGGCATTTTGTGGTGAAGTGCCCAGACGATGCTGGTCACGCCGGGGATCTGCTTGATGTCAGAGAGCTTGATGTTGTCGTTGCCTTCGCCATACCAGCGAAAACCCATTTGCATAGGCATAGTTTTTCCTCCTATATTTTCAGATTACGGACAGTATACCACGAAATATTTGCAATGGAAAGGGCAAATATTGTCAATTCCATTGCAAATATTCTACATTTTTACTTCTTTGCCTTCATTTTGATGCGAACGAGCTTCTTGTTCAGCTTCAGCAGGTCTTCCTTGGTGAATTTTACATCCATCATACCGCCTGCCATAGTCAACAGACGCAGAACGGTAAAGCCGCCCATCATACTCATCAATTCGGGAGTCATCTCAAAGCCCATAGGCTTTGCCTTCTCGCCCTTCTTTTTACCGCCCAGCATCTTGCCCATCAGCTTGGCAAAAAGCAGCTTTCCGCGGAAGGTAACGATCACATCGCTCATCTTGGAGTTCAGGGAAAGACGGCCATCCTTCTCCTCGATATCAAACCAGTTCAGGATTGCGCCCTCTTCCTTCAGGCGATACTCCTCATTGAAGGTGTCCACCTTGCGGATGACGCTCTCATCCTTCAGCTCACCGGCCACAGCCACCAGTTTTGTTTCGCCCACATTGGGAACATCGAAATAGAAGAAGTGATCTGCACTTTCCTTCACGCCCACAGACACACCGTTGGCAAACAGCTCAACAGAGGGCAGGTTGGAGTAAACAGTGACCTTGGTCACATCCTCTACCCGGTCGATGTAACGCTTGCCGCACAGGTGGATCATAGGCTCGGGATTCAGCCATGCCTTGTAAGCGTAGAAGGCATCCTTTTTGTACTTGCGGTCGAAGGTAATCAGACCCTTGTGGTTCTGGCCGTTCTCGCCGCCCTCTGCACGGGCATCGGCACCGAAGTCAAACATATTCCACACATGGGTTGCCCACATATACTGACGGGAGAACAGCTGCTTGATCAGCTCCTCGTGGTAGTATGCCTGATATTCCTCAGTGTAGTCGCCCTGACGGGGATCGGAGTTGTGCCAGTTCAAGGCCTCACAGCCGTACTCGGAGCAACCGATGGGAATATTGGGATGCATAGCGTGGAACTTATCGAACCAAGGTCCGTTCATAGAGGTATCGCCGCCGTACCAGCCGAAGTAGTGGTTATAGGAAACCACATCGGGAATCTGCAGGTAGGGATCATCCATTTTGCACATGGACACAGCTGCGATGGTGGTCTTACGGGTCTTGTCCATCTCGTGGCACAGTTCATTCAGTACCCGGTGATTATCCAACAGGTCTGCATCGGAACCGCCGATGGAAATTTCGTTGCTCAGACCCCAAACCACAATGCAGGGGTGGTTGTAGTTCTGAGTAATCAGTTCCTTCATCTGTGAAATGGTATTCTCGCGGCCGCCGGGCATATGCTTGGAAATATAGGGAATTTCAGCCCAGATAACCTGACCGTACTGGTCACACAGGTCGTAGAAATACTGGTCGTGCTGATAGTGAGCCAGGCGGATGGTGGTAGCACCTACCTCGCAGATCAGCTCAATATCTTCCTTGTGATCTTCCTTGCTGAGCGCATTGCCCTTGCCCCAGCGGTCCTGATGGCGGGACACGCCCCGCAGGGGGTACTCTTCTCCATTGAGGATGAAACCCCGGTTGGGATCGATCTCATAGCTGCGGCAGCCGAAAGCGGAGGAAACATTGTCCACAACCGTCTCGTTTTCCACCAGCTCAGCCTTGGCACTGTACAGATAGGGATCCTTGCGGCCATGCCACTTGTGAACATTCTCGATCACACAGTCAGCCTTAGTTTCTGCCGTCACAGTCTGGGCAACCACATTGCCCTCGGCATCGGTCAGCGTATAACGGATGGTCTGGTCTTCTTTCTGATTGGTCAGGTAGACCTTCACTTCCACATTGGCATTCTTGCCGTCGATGACAGGAGTCACCTGAATGCCGGGGCCGCCGTAGTAATCCAGATCAAAGTGAGAATCGGCAACTGCAACGATGTTTACATCCCGGTACAGACCGCCGTAGAAGGTGAAGTCAGCCATCTGGGGATATACCTGCTCATTGGCAGCATTGTCAACCGTGATGACCAGCAGGCTGGTCTCCTGCAGGGTTTCCGTAAGGTTCACACGCCAAGTGGAGTAGCCGCCGTCGTGATGGGCAAGGTGCTTACCGTCCAGATATACATCTGCAGAGGAGTTTGCACCCCGGATTTCCAGATAATACTGTTGGGCAATGGGCAGTTCTGCCTTGTTAAGCACCTTGGCATAGCAGGCAGTGCCGCGGAAATAGTCGTTGCCGCCGTCCTGACCGTCCACAGCATTCCAGCTGTGGGGCAGGTCCACCTTCTCCCAGTCGCCGGGCAGCATGGCAGGAATTTCGCTTTGCTTGTTGAACACCCATCCGGTGTTCAGGTTAATAATTTGTCGCATAAAAAAGCCTCCAGCTTATTTCGGATTTCGGACGCACTGCCGCATCCGAAAATCAGATGCGGCAGCTATCAGATATTATTCAGCAGCGTGGCGTTCAGCCAGCTCAGCATTCATTTTATCAACCGTCTTCTTGTCAATATTGTACACAAGTGCAACACCAACAAACTGGCAAACGGCACTGAACAGATACAGAATGGCTACCAGCCAGCACATATTCTCAGCAGTCTGAGCAGACTGACCAATGGTACCCAGCTTCTCTTCGTAGCCGATGAGGCCGGTGCCCATAATGGCAATGACAGCAGCAGGACCGACACCCTGTGCCAGCTTACGGAAGAAGGAGTGCAGTGCGTAAACAACACCCTCCTCGCGCTGACCGAATTTCCATTCCTGATAGTCGATGGCATCGCCCATCATAGCCCAGGAAACGCAGTTATAGAAGCCCATGCCGAGACCGAAGAAGACCAGACCGAGCATATAAACGATCAACTGGAGATTTCTGGGGCACAGGGGGAAGATGCACAAAATGGCACCGCCGATCAAACCGGCAATAGAACCGATAGAAGCGACTTCCTTCTTGCCATGCTTCTTAACGAGCTTGGTGGCAAAGGGCATAAAAATGAACATAGGCAGGAAGCCAACCATCTGCACCAAACCGGACAAAGATGCCTGACCAAAGTGGGTAGCGAACATAATGGTATTGGCGGTGGTAGCGGATTGCATACCCAGGAACATACCCATAGCAGCGATGGTGCAGCCAACAGCGGGACGGTTCTTCATAAAGGTACCAAAGGACTTGAACAGGTTGACCTTTTCACCGGTCTCCTGCGTGGATTGTGCATACTCATCGCCGCGGATGGTAATATTCTTGATCATAAAGATGAAGAACACAAACGCCAGAACACCCATAATCAGGGCAGCCCAGAAAACCATTTCACCCTTCAGAACCTCCAGCTGTGCACCGGTCAGAGGGCTGTAAACCGCATCGCCGATCTCATAAAGCTGACCGGCCTTATCGCCGAAAATTTGGGGATTGTTGGGGTAATGTGTAAAGTCCTCAGCGGTGAGACCGGTGCCTTCCAGAGTAGGAGCGATCTTGTCCCAGAAAGCAGCAGTGCCTTCTGCAGTCCAGGTAATCTTATTCCAAATCAGCATAGGCAGGATCATACCGGGAACCATACCGCCCACTGCACCGCCGATGGAACGGAACACGGAAAGAGAGGCTCTCTCCTCGTTCTTATCGGTAACCAGGTTCAGCATCGTGCCGTAGGGAACATTTGCCATGGTGTAGGCAGCATCCCAAATCACATAACCCATAATGAAGACGAGAGCCTTCACCCATGTATCAGTAGTCTGAGGATTCAGGGGCAGGAATACAGCTGCACCGCCGATCAGCAGACCGCAGGCACCCAAGAAGATGTACTGCTTATACTTGCCCAGCTTGTATCTTCTCTTGTCGTTGTCGATCAGGGAGCCGATCAGAGGATCGTTGATTGCATCCCACGCCTGCACGATCAGCAGAAGGATGGAGAACAAACCGGTTTCCATCATCATAAAGACCAGCCAGAAAGTCTGAACTGTGCTCTTTAAGCCGAAACTCAGGTTACAACCGGCGTCGCCGGCTGCATAAGCCAGTTTGTCGCGAATGCCAAAGGGTCTTGTTTCGTTTTTGGTTTTCACAAAAAATGCCTCCTTTGTATTATTTCATAAGATTTCCAGTTGAAAACCTCTCTTGCTCCGTCATTTTACCAAAAGAAAAGGCTTGAGAAAACAACAAATCTGTGTTATACTATCATAAATCTTATAATTTTAACAAGGAGTTAACAAATGGTGGAAAAAGTTCGGTTAATCAGGGAATTCTCGGCCCTTTTTCCCTGTGCAGAATTCCATTTAATGCCCAATTCCGAAGAGGGCGTGCGGTCCTATTTGCGGGATGTCCTCTCTCCGCGTCTAGGTGCGGATCTGAGCAATCACCCTGCTGTTCCCCACATCCGCACTCTGGATTCTGAGCATATCTATGAATTTGGCCCTTTCCCCGGTATCATTGCCTTGATCTATGTTTGCAAAACCACCGGGCAGATTCTCTTTGTGGGACCCGTAACCACAGAAAGCTACACGAGCAATCACCTGATTGCCTATCTGCAGCAGCAGAATGTACCTCAAAAAACAATTCAGCAGTTTCTGGAAACTGCCAGTCATCTCCCCTCCGTGACCGTATACAATCTTTATTGCTTTACAGATCTTTTGCTGCGGCACATCTGCGATATCCACCTGCCCATTCCCGTTGTGAAGGCAGAGCAAACCTTCCCAGTCAACCCCACCGAGCTTCTGGCAGATTCCCAACCCATCAAAAATGTCAGTATGATCCGTCAGGTCGAGGACCGCTATGAAATCAGCAGCCTTTTGACAGAGGCGGTGAAGCTGGGAAATCTTTCTTTGGCACTGCAGGCCTTGCGTCACAGCGGTGAGCATTATGATTCCTTTAACCGCAGTCAGAATCCTCTGCGAAATATGCAGAACCAATGTATTATCCTCAATACGCAGCTGCGCCACTCTTTGGAAGGCAGCGGCATCCATCCCTATGATCTGGATCAGCTTTCCAATAACATCGGTATGCAGATTGAGCGGCTGAACACCCCCAGTATGGTCACACCCTTCACCACTTATATCATTGAACAGTATTGCCATCTGGTGCAGGAACAATCCTACCGCTCACTGAGTAACCTGTCCCATCAGGCGGTGATCTATATCAAGAACAACCTGAACGGCAATCTGACGGTAAAGGAAACCGCCAAAGAGCTGTCGGTGCATCCGGACTATCTCTCCCATCAGTTCAGCAAGGAAATGGGAATGACCTTTATTGCATTTTTGAATAGAGAGCGATGTGCGCAGGCCGCCAATCTTCTGAAGCACACCAGCCTGCAGATCAAGCAAATTTCCGCCATCGTCGGCTTCAATACCATCAGCTATTTTACCAAGCAGTTCACCCAATTCTATGGCAAAACACCCCGGGATTACCGAAACGAACGCATATTCCGTAATCAAAAGCATACAAACGGACAAAAGGAGAACAGATTATGAATTTTTACGAAATCGCAAAAAACCGCCAATCCTGCCGCTGCTATGACAGCACAAAGCCTGTGGAGGAAGAGAAAATCACTGCCATTCTGGAATCTGCACGCCTCTCCCCTTCCGCCTGCAACGGGCAGCCCTACCATCTGAGTGTGTGCCGGGGAGAAAACGCCAAAGCCGTAGCCAAGGCAACGATGGGTATGGGGATGAACAAGTTTGCCGCCGATGCCCCGGTGCTGCTGGTCATCTCCGAAAAGCCCTATGTGAAATCCGCCGCATTGGGTGCAAAGGTGAAGAAAAACGACTACCGTTCCATCGACATCGGCATCGTTGCCGCCTATATCACCTCTGAGGCGGCTGCACAGGGGCTGGGAAGCTGTATTCTGGGTTGGTTTGAAGATGACGACATCCGAAAAATCTGCGGTCTGGAAGGCACTGTGCGCCTCGTCATCACCATCGGCTACCCCAAGGAGAATGATAAGCTCCGGGAGAAAAAGCGCAAGACTTTGGAAGAGCTGGTAACACAGTTATAAGAATTGCCCCTTCGGTTTGAACCGAAGGGGCTTTATCTCAATACTTTTTCCGGACGATCATATAGCTGACCCAGTAGAGCAGCAGTTGCGCATAAGACATAATGGAAACGATAGCACCATACTTAGAAAGGCCAACACCTTTCAGAATGATGCTGACTACCAGACCGCCAATTACCGACAAATACCCAGCCCATGACCAAGCTTTCATTCGCAGAAATTTATTTCGTTCGTCCTCGCGTGCTACATCCACATTCTCCTGATACTCTTCATCAACATGATAACGAATATATCTGAAAAGAAATACCGCACCAACCATAACCAACGAAGTACCGAGGCCACTCCAATAGTTGTCCAGAACATTGGTTTCGCCGCAGATAATCAATGCGCCGCCAATAAGGATTTCCAGAATAATGGAAAGCAATCGGATTCTTTTTCTCATACCTCATCCTCCTCGAAAATAAAAACTTCTTCAATGGTCATACCAAAGTATTTCGCAATGCTGTGGGCAAGATTGATGGACGGATTGTACCGCCCGGTTTCCAGCGAGCTGATGGTCTGCCGGGAAACCCCAAGGACTTTCGCAAAATCCTCCTGCCGGATTCCCCGCTCTTTTCGAATCGCTTCTATTCTGTTCTTCACACGCTCACGCTCCTTATGTAAAGCTTCCTTGACATTAGTATAGCATATTATTCTTTTTTGTCAAGTACGCTTTACATTTCACAAAAAGAAAATGCCACCCACAAGGGGTGGCTTTTTTATTGGTGGACTTGAGGAGATTCGTATAATCATTGTTCGCCTCCGTCGAGCCGTCGGCGGTAACGCTCATCCGCGTTACATTTCATCATTCGAATCCCCTCTGCGTGAATACCATACCAACAAAAAATGCCACCCACAAGGGGTGGCTTTTTTTATTGGTGGACTTGAGGAGATTCGAACTCCCGACCCCCACAATGCGAATGTGGTGCGCTCCCAGCTGCGCTACAAGCCCATAGGATACGCTCCAAATTATACTGCACGGCATTCCATTTGTCAAGCACACCACACTGATTAAGAGAAAAATACTCCGTAATTCTTTGTACTATCTTTTTTCCTCTTTTTGCGTTATAATATGCGAAAAGGAGTGACTTCATATGTTTAAGAAGTATAAGAATCCCATTGCCATACTCTGCTTTTTGGTTGTGGAAGCCATACTCTATTATTTCATCCTCACTGCCGGTGGGGATTTCCTTCGGTACAGTTCCTATGTGTCCATCATTGTTTGCTTTGCCTTTGCGTTGGTAATGGGCTTTCGAAAGAATCCCCTCATTGTGGGCGGTCTGCTTTGCACTGTGGGCGCAGATTTCTGCCTTGTAATGTGCCAACCCATCCAGCAGCTTTGGGGTATGGTATTCTTCTTGGGCGCGCAGATGCTCTACGCTATCCATCTGCACAAAAAGCAAAGCTCCACTCCCCTGCTGATTGGAAGGCTTGCTTTGACCGCTGCAGGTGTTGGGATTGCCATTCTTGTGCTGCAGGATAAAACCGACGCACTGGCACTGGTGTCCATCTGCTACTACGCCAACCTGATCATGAATCTGATCGTCGCCTGCACCCAGTGGAAAAGCGGCAAACTGTTACCCATTGGCTTTGCTCTGTTTATTCTGTGCGACACCGTCATCGGTCTGCAGGTGGCTTCCGGTGGATATCTTCCCATCCCGGAGGATTCTGCGCTGCACAATCTTCTGTTTATGCCCTTTAACCTCTCCTGGTTTTTCTATCTCCCCTCTCAGGTGCTGATTGCCCTGAGCAGCCTTACGAAAGGAACGCGCAATGAAAAAGAGAACGAAAAGAAGTGAAGACCTCAGAAAGGACCGGCTCAATGAGCTGCTGGGACAAAAGGTCCATGTGGTGGTTGATCGCCCCATCGGGTACGAGCATAACGGCATCACCTACCCCATCAACTATGGCTATATCCCCGGTTTGCCCGGCGGCGACGGTGAGGAGCAGGATGCCTACATTTTAGGTATCAAAGAACCTCTGACCGAATTTGACGGCTGGGTCATCGGCGGGATCCGACGACTGAATGACGAAGAGGACAAGCTGGTGGTTGCCCCGGAATACGATGTCTTCCATCAGGCGGAAATCGAGGAAGCCACCTACTTTCAGGAGCAATTTTTCGAATCCTTCATTGTTTCCCTCTTC
The DNA here is from genome assembly GCA_015067935.1 of Oscillospiraceae bacterium. Lineage (GTDB taxonomy): Bacteria > Bacillota > Clostridia > Oscillospirales > Oscillospiraceae > Faecousia. The sequence goes on from SVLL01000005.1 coordinate 34,450, forward strand.
CGCAAATCCTGCGGTGTAGTCCCCTATCGTGAGGTGAACGGGCAGAAGGAATTTCTGATCATCCGCGATCCCCACGACAGCGGCTATTGGGGGTTCCCCAAGGGACACATGGAGGTCTGTGAAACAGAGCTGGACACCGCAAAGCGGGAGCTGATGGAAGAGGTCGGTTTGCAGGCAGAGATTGAGCCGGACACCAGAGCAGAAATGATGTACCCCCTTTTCTGCAACCGTTTTGGCAAAAAGGTGCAGAAGCAGGTGGTATTCTTCCGGGGCAAGGTCAGCGGTGAACCCATACCCAACCCCGACGAGGTAAAAGAATGTAAATGGGCCACCGAGGAAGAGCTTTGGAATCTTCTTTTTTACAGCACCGCACACCATTTGCAAAATCTGTTCAAATAAAAGAACCGGGAGTTTTCTCCCGGTTCTTTTCAGTTTATTACGGTTTCTTTCTCATCAGAAGCACGATTGCAGTACATCCGGCCAGTACAAGAACACCGGCAATGACTACAATGATCCCCGTCGGGTCATTTTGCTGAGGCTGCTGCACTTGCAGCGTCGGCTGGGTCGGCGCGCTCCCGGCAGTGCCACTGGTAGGAATGGGAATAATGGTAGGCTGCACCGTGGGTGATGCAGGCGCTGTTGTAGGCTGAGTGGGTGTCGTCGGTTTTGTTGTGGGCTGGGTGGATCCAGATGCATGGCCCCATTTCTTCGCATTCAGCAATTCGTCATTTCCGACATCAATATCAATGGCATCCCACTGGGATTGACTGCCTGCATAGTTCACCTTTGTCAAGGCGGAGCACATTTTAAAGGCTTCGCTACCGATCGTGGTCAAACTGGAAGGAAGAGTGATTTCTTCCAGTTTTTTACAAGCTAAAAAGGCCAATTGATTGATATTCGTAACTTTATTCGGGATGTGGATCTTCTGAATTGCACAACACCAAAACGCTCCGTAACCAATGGTCGTCAAATTGGGTGGCAACACGACTTCTGTCAAAGAAATACATTGGGTGAACGCATATTTGGGAATATCCGTAACGCCATCCGGAATGATAATGGCACGCAGACTTTGGCAATCGCCAAATGCATAGTATTCGATGGTCTGCAGGGACGCAGGCAAATGGATATTCTCCAACGCATCACATTCCTTAAACGCAAATTGTCCAATTGTTGTTATGCTATCCGAAAGCGTAACTTTTTTCAGTTGTCTGCAGCAATTAAACATTTGAGATGCAATCCTAGTAACACCTGATCCAACGGCAGCCTCTGTGAGTCGCCAGCACCCATCAAATGCACCAAGGCCAATACTGGTAACCGTATCTGGAATCACGATACTCTGGATACTGCTGCAGCTAAATGCCCATTGGTCGATGGTTTTCACATTCTGCGGCAGGGTAACAGTCGTAATATCCATCAGGTTAGAGAATGCATTCCCGCCAATGGTTGTAACGGGGTAGCCAGCAATGGTTTCCGGGATAACAATCACGCCGGTGGCCTCCGAGTCACAGTCGGTAATGGTAACCGCGCCACTGGAAACGGTATAGGAAAGATACCCAAACTTGAGTGACGAAGGGGGTGTGCTTTGAATGGTCAGTTTCGCACTTGTCACCTTTTCATTATACTCGCCTATTTTGATAGCATTCCATTGCGCCAGCGTGCCATTAAAGGTTACTTTGCTTAACGATGAGCAGGTTGAAAATGCGCCATTGTCAATCTCTTTCAGGCTTGCCGGAAGTGATATATGAGAAATACTGTGGCTATGGGCAAATACCCATTGCCCAATATACTCCAGATTATTGGAGAACCGGATGTTTCTAAGCTCATAATTCGACTCGAACGCATGATCATCAATGCGCTTAACGCTGTCAGGAATGTGTACAGTTACCAGATTCTTGCAGGTCGCCAGCAAATAACTTTCGATAACCGTCAATCCCTCCGGCAGATAAACGGCCGACGCACCGATGCTGCAAAGAGCATAGGGACCCATTTTTGTAACTGAATCGGGAAATACAATATCCGTCATTTTGCTTTGACCGGAAAAGGCGTAGCCCTGAATGATTTGCACGCCGTCGGGAACCTCATATTTCCCCTCAAGGCTCACCATCGCACGCACCAGTACTGTTTTGTCCTTATTAAACAAGACGCTGTATTCATCCACCGTAAAATGCGGATGGTCTTCCGGCACACTAATTCTGCCGAATGCACCGTCGCCAATACTGGAGATATTTTTAGGAAGAACAAAGCTCTCCCCCAGCGGGCAACCCGCAAATGCGCGGCTGCCTACGGTTGTCACGGAATCCGGAATAACGACCTCCTTCAAGGAATTGCAATACTCAAAGGTCTCTTCCTTGATTTCTTGTATACCGTCGGGAATTGTGATTGCAGGAAGCTTTCTGCAAAACACAAATGCACCGCTACCGATGCTGGTCACGCTCTCAGGGATGTTAATCTCAGTCAGGGCTTCACACGCATAGAAAGCCCCGTTTCCGATACTGGTCAGGCCTTCCGGAAGGGTGATTTTAACAAGGGTTTCGCACTCGCGGAATGCCAAATTAGGAATCTCTGTAATGCCATTTGGCACAACGATTTCCTTAATACCGGTGCATTCCCAAAATGCACCTTCTCCGATTTTCGTCACCGGATAACCGGCAATGGTATCCGGAATGACCAGCTTGCCGGAAGCATCCTCATCACAATCCGTGATGGTGACTTCCCCATCTTCGATGGTGTAGTACAAGTACCCTTCCGTTGCCGCATTGGCTTCTGTCGGGATCAATGCAAGGCAAAGGATCAGCAAACCTCCGAAAAGAATAATGCTCAGTTTTTTCATAGGGTTACCTCCTTTTTGGTTTGTTGCGATGCTCAGTCTTTCTTTCTCATCAGAAGCACGATTGCCGTACACCCGACCAGAATAAGGACACCGGCAATGACCGTAATGATCCCCGTCGGGTCATTTTGCTGCGGCTGCTGCACTTGCAGCGTCGGCTGGGTCGGCGCGCTCCCGACAGTGCCACTGGTGGGAATGGGAATAATGGTAGGCTGCACCGTTGCAGGCGGAGCAGGCTCCACAGGTTTTGTGGTAGGCAGAGTGGGTGTCACAGCAAATTCCTTTTCATAGAAACAGATCGTGCATCTTCCATTGTAGAAATAGTGGTGGGTATCCGCATCTTCCTTTATTCCGCAATGGATACAATACCGCCAATGGCCGCTATCATTGGCCCGGTATGATCCGTAGTTATGCCCTACCGTATTTACAAAGACGATCTGCGTTGTATCGCAAATTTTGCAGTACGCCTCTGTCTGTCCCATTGTAGTGCAGGTGGGTTTTACAAGAACCTTCTGATTGATCAGGGTATGGGTGTTCCATTTAGCCTTGAGAAGATCAGCATTGCCATCTCCGGTTTCGTCGATGTTGATCCAGTATCTGCTGACGCAGGACGAAACCTCGGTCAAAGATGTACAATAGGAAAATGCATGGCTGGCGATTACCTTCATACTGGCGGGAATATCGATAGCAGTGAGGTTATGGCAGCTTACGAAGGCATACATTTCAATGGTCATTACGCCCCGAGGGATTGTGAAGTGTCCGCTCAAATTTTTGGGTGCTCCCATCAAAACCGTCATATCCTTGGAATACAAAACGCCCTTCTCGTCGCTGCAGTAATTGGGATTCTCCGGATCGACCCACACACCGTTTTTTGTTATGGGCGCATTCTCCAGTGTTACCACACCGGCAGGAATGCGGAGTTCCTCCAAACCGGTACAGTTCCAGAACGCGTTAAACTGGATCTTCGTCACGGTGCTGGGGATATTGATGTTTGTCAAGCTGCTGCAGCCGCTGAATACGGAATCCCGCAAAACAGTTAATCCTTCTGCAAGCACGATGTTATCCAGGCTTTTGCACCCGATAAAGGCCGCATCTGCGATGCCAGTAACATGGGAAAGATCAATTGACTTCAGGCTTTCGCAGTAAGCAAATGCCTCAAATCCGATGTTGGTGACCGTTTCCGGCAGGATCACATATTCCAAAGCGGTACACTCCAGAAAAGAGCTGTCGGGAATTTCGGTCACACCATAGGGAACAGTGATGCTCTTCAGGCTGGTGCATTCCTTGAACATATAACCGCCCTTGCCGCCCAGGCTCCGCACACCGGCCGGAATGTTCACACTTTCCAGCTTGCTGCACCAGCCAAAGGCGCCCTCCCCTATTCGGGTCACGCTCTCCGGCAGAATGATCTGTGTCAGGTTTTCGCAGTTGGCAAATGCGCGGTATGCTATATTCTGCACACCATCTTTAACTGTGTATACACCTGTTAGACTCGCAGGAACCCCGTACAGGGTTTTCCCATCTTTGGAATAGAGTGCGCCCCGGCTGTCGCTGGTGAGATAGGGATTGTTTTCATCTACCCGTATCAATGCTTTACATTGGTAGGTTCCGATCTCCTTCACGCTGTCAGGAATAAAGATGCCGGTAAGCTTATCACATTTGGAAAAAACATATCCGAGGATCTTCGTTACCGGATAACCGGAAATGGTATTCGGAATGATCAACTCTCCGGACAGCTCCTGATCCACGGCCGTGATCGTCACCTCTCCGTTTCTGATGACATAGGAAAAACGGTCATCGGCGGTTGACGGAAAAACCAGCGTAGCATTTTTCAGGCTTTCATTTTCCGTGCCGATCGTAATAGCTTCCCACTGCTGCGCAGACCCCAGGTAGGTCACCGTTTTCAGGTTCGTGCAGGAATCAAACGCTAACCTGCCGATGGAAGTCAGACTCTCCGGAAGGGTGATCTCCTCCAGAGCATAACAGCCTCTGAATGCACTTGAGCCAATGCTTTCCACGCTCTCAGGAAGTCGGACCGTTTCCAAATTGCGACACCACAGAAAAGTATCCGATTCGATGGCGGTAACTCCATCGGGAATATATATGGAAGTCAAAAATCTGCATCCGTAAAACGCATTCGGTCCGATATAGGTCACAGAATCGGAAATATATATCTCCTCGAAATCGCAGCCGTAGAATGCAGAGATTTCAATCGTGGTAATCCCGTCGTGCAATACCACTTCCTCCAAACCGGTGCAGTAGAACACACCACCCTCAATGACCGTAACCCCCTCCGGGATCACAGCAGAGGTGAGGCTGACACATTCTGCAAAAGCACCGCTGCCCAGTTTCCGCAAGGCGGCAGGCAGGTTGACGCTTTCCAGATCATAGCAGCGTTCAAACGCCGAGCCGCCAATTTCGGTCACGCTTTCCGGCAGGGTAACCTTTTTCAGATTTTCGCATTCGAAAAACATTTCCCTCGAAATGACCGTCACGCCCTCCGGAATGACGATTTCTTCAAGGAGACCGCAGTAATAAAATGCTCCCTCCCCAATGGTCATAACGGTATCCGGAATATGGAGTGTCTTAAATTGGCAACCGGTAAACGCCCCCGTGCCGATACTCTTCAGACCTTCCGGCAAGGTAATATCTGTGATATACCCACACCCAGCAAAAGTCCCATTCCCAATTTTGGTGACCGGATAACCCTCGATGGTGGCCGGAACAACAATTTCTCCGGAGGCTGTTTGATCACAATCGGTGATGGTAACTTCCCCGTTTTCAATTTCGTAAGTAAGATATCCTTCCGTTGCCGCTTGGGTTTTCGCGGGCAGCAGCGCAAGGCAAAGGCACAGCAGCGCACCCAAAAGGATAGTACTCAGTTTTTTCATATCGTTACCTCCCTATAATATGCTTCTATATATAGGACGAATGAGAAGGGCAAAATAAGACACACAATTTTAAAATTTTTCAAAAAATTTTTTCTGCTTATACTATACCTTGATTATATGCATTTGACAAGATTCGCCACATAATAAATCGGGCGAGCCGCACAAGCGGTTCGCCCGATAAATTTATTCAGTTCTCAGGGCCACAACAGGGTCCTTCTTGGCAGCACTTCTGGAGGGAATGATGCCTGCGAACATCGTCAGCAGCACGCTGATGGCGATGAGGATCACACCCACCTTCCAAGGCAGGAATGCTTTCAGATTGCCCAGCCCGGTGAGCGCATACAGAATCGCATTGATGGGGATGCACAGCAGCCATGTCACACCCACGCCAATGGCACCGGCCGCAAAGCCGATCATCACCGTTTCCGCATTGAACATACTGGATACATTCTTTTTCGATGCACCGATGGCTCGCAGTACACCGATTTCCTTGGTACGCTCCTGCACGGAGATCAGGGTGATCACACCGATCATAATGGAGGAAACGATCAGGGAGACCGCCACAAAGGCAATCAGCACATAGGTGATGGCGTCGATGATGGTGGTAATAGAGCTCATCATCAGGCCGATATAGTCGGTATACTGAATCTTGGTCAACTCGTCCTTGTCCTTGTTGTACTCTGCAATTACCTCTTCGATCACATCCTTGCTCTCGAAGGTGGTGGCATACAGATTGACGGACGCAGGAGATTCCAAATCCAGATAGCCAAGCGTGAGCAGATTATCCTTATAGCTGGTTTTGGCAAATTCCAGCACCTCGTCATGATACTGGGCACACTGCTGGGCAGTATACTGCGCTTTCTCCATATTCAGAGCCATCACAAGCTGGGCTTCGGGAATCTTTGCCATCTGCGCCTTCACCTGTGCGGCATACTGCATCTTCACCTGCTGGGTAATAATCTGGGTGAACATCTCGTTGATGTCCTCATCCTTCATATTCTCCATATAGCCCTTCAGCTCTTCCTCGCTCATACCCGTCTGGGTCATCAGTGCCTGCAGCAGAACAGCCTTTTTAGCCTCAGCTGTGGGATAGTTTGCCATTGCGCCATCCACCATTCCCTGCAGCTGCTCAGCGGAGGGAATGCACTTGATCTTGATATAGGTCTGTGCCTTTTCGTTATCGGACAGCTCCTCCAGATAGGCGAAGAAGGCCGTTTGCTTTTCTTCATCGCTCAGGTTGCCGGTATTCTCCTTGAAGGGCAAACCGGTAAAGATATCCGTATGGGGAGATGCCAGCTGCGCCAGAATGGCCGGAGCATCCTTGGACTCCTCAATCACATACTCTGTCAGCTTATGGGTATAGACGATGGTGCTGGAGAGCATCGGTGCGCTGGCGTCCTCCTTGGGACGGAGAATACCGGTGATCTTCAGATCCAGACCATTGTCGTACAGGTACTTCATACCCTCCTGCGTCTTGCGCAGGTCGGTATAAACATCGCCTACCTTCGTGAAGCAATCCGCGTTGAACACCACCCGGTAATCCAGCGCGCAAATTTCTTCATAGCTCCAGTTCTTCCGGTCCACCTCAATGGGCAGCTTATCCTTGGACGCCTGCGCCAGCGCGTCCATATCTTCCTTGGACTTCAGGCCCAACGCATAGAGGGTCATATCGTCAATCTCGTTCTTCTCATCCACAACGATCATAATCTCGTTGTAGTCATTGGGCCAGTCGCCATAGATCACATCGTACTGGTTTTTCACCATTTCGTTGATGAGACCGCCGTTTTCACCGGGAAGGATTTCCTGAAACAGATTCACGGAGCCGCCCATAGGTCCCATACCGGCCATTGCATCCATATCAAAGCCATAGGACTCACCCATCTGCAGCATAGAGGACATATCCATATCCAGATGCTCGATCATCAGCTCCTGCATCAGCTCCATGGTATCGGAGCGGATGATCTTACCGTCAATGCTCTTGGTATAGACCACCATATCCAAATCGTAGGTATACTGCACACCGCTGAGAGCTTGGGACAGCTTGCTGTCCGGGTCCTTCAGCTGTTCTTCAATGAACACCTTAAAGCTCTTCAGGTCGTTGTAAGAAGTCTCCATATTATTCAGAGCATTGACCAAATCATAGAGCATCGTCTTCTGATAGATGGCATCATTTTCGTGCTCTCCGGCAGACTGGGCACTGCCCATAAAGGAGAGCATCAGGCTGCCCATATTGATGGATTCCGCCTGAATGGTCAGAGGGTAAGAAGAAAGGGTTTCTTCCTGAATGATATTGATATAGGTGGTCATACCCTGACTCACCGCATAGATCAAGGCAATGCCGATAATACCGATAGATCCGGCAAAAGAGGTCAGCGTGGTACGCCCTTTCTTGGAAATCAGATTCCGCAGGGACAGACCAAAGGCCGTCCATAGGGACATAGAAGGCTTTTTTTCCTTCTTCTTGGTGTTTTCCTTGTCCGTTGCCGCCTGCTTTTCTGCCGCGTACTCTTCCATAGTCAACGGTGCGGTATCGCTGATTACCAGACCGTCCACCACCCGAACAATACGAGTGGAATATTCCTCGGCAATGTCAGGGTTATGGGTAACCATGATCACCAACCGATCCTTGGCAATTTCTCTCAGAATGTCCATAACCTGCTTGCTGGTTTCGGTGTCCAATGCGCCGGTGGGCTCATCCGCCAGAATAATATCCGGGTTGTTAACAATGGCACGGGCAATCGCCACCCGCTGCATTTGACCGCCGGACATCTGATTGGGCTTTTTCCGCAGCTGATCGCCCAGACCCACCATTTCCAGAGCCTCTTTGGCGCGTTTTCTGCGTTCCGCTTTGGAAACACCGGACAGAGTCAATGCCAGCTCCACATTCTGCAGCACGGTCTGATGGGGAATCAGATTGTAGCTTTGGAACACAAAGCCAACGGAATGGTTTCGATAACTGTCCCAGTCTCTATCGTTGTAATTCTTTGTGGAGCGACCGTTGATTACCAAATCGCCGCTTGTGTACTGGTCCAGACCGCCGATGATGTTCAGCATCGTGGTCTTGCCGCAGCCGCTGGGGCCGAGAATGGACACGAACTCGCTCTTGCGGAATTGCAAACTGACGCCCTTCAAGGCCTCCACCTTGCCGTCACCAGCGGGGTACTCTTTCTTAATGTTGATAAGTTCAAGCATTTTTGTTGCTCCTTACGAACAGATTTTTTACATTATAGCAAATATAACATATCAATGCAATACTAACAATTCAATAAGAATATTTGACAAATCTATGAATTTTTGGTATGCTACTACAGAATAAAAACCAAAATAGAGAGAGGTTTTATTATGAAAAAATTCGGTGACAGAAAAGACGGCATCAAGTTGCGTAAGATTCATTCCATGCATGTAATTATGCCCCTGATTTTCCCCAACCGTTGTGACAACGAAGCATTCATCAGTGACCGTATCGATCTGACGGCCATCAACGCATATCTGGCAAAGAAAAATGCTGAAAAACCGGAATATGCTTACAATCTTTTTCAGGTCATCGTCACCGCCGTTCTGAAGACGATGGTCCTGCGTCCGAAAATGAACCGATTCATCGCAAACAATACAATGTATCTGCACAAGGAGACCTCCGCATCCTTTACGGTGAAAAAGATTTTCACTGACGATGGTGCAGAAGCCCTGGCGCAGGTTCGTGTCAACGGCACAGAAACCATTGACGATATCCATAACGAGATCTTCCGTCAGGTCTCCTTCTGCCGAAGCGACAAGCTGGACGGCGGTACAGAGAGCCTGAACGCAGTTGCCGCGATCCCCGGTTTTCTGAAGAAAATCGTGGGCGCAGGTGCCCGTTTTCTGGACCGTCACGGCTGGATGCCCGCCAGCGTCACAGAAGGCGACCCCTTCTATGGCTCCGTTTACTTATCCAATCTCGGCTCCATCAAACTGGGTGCCGGCTATCACCACCTTGCAAACTGGGGCACCTGCTCTGTGTTCTGCACCATCGGTGAGAAGAAAATGCGCCCGTTTTACTATGCAGACGGCACAATGCAGATCAAAGAATGTGTGGACTTAGGTCTCACCATCGACGAACGCATTGCCGACGGCTACTATTATTCCCGCACTGTCAAGCTGTTAAAACACTTGCTGGAAAATCCCGAGCTGTTGGAAAAGCCTTTGAACGAGGAGGTTGACTACTGATGATTACCGCAAAAACCCCTTGGAAGGATTATCTGGGCGAAGTACCCATGCATCTTGATTATTTTGAAGGCTCTATGTTTGAAGCGGTGCAGGCCATTGCCAAAAAGCACCCCAAGAACATCGCTTTTGACTTTATGGGCAAGTCCACCGGCTATCCTGAGCTGGTCGCCCAAATCGAAACCTGCGCCAAAGCTCTGAAAACTCTGGGCATCCGGGAGGGCGACAAGGTGACCGTCGCCATGCCCAACTGCCCGCAGGCGATCTATATGTTCTACGCCATCAACCGTGTGGGTGCCATTGCCAATATGATCCACCCCCTGTCCGCAGAAAAGGAAATTGAGTTCTATCTGAACGATTCCGAATCCGTGGCCGCCATTACGCTGGATCAGTTCTACGGCAAGTTTGCCGCCATCCGGGAAAACACCGGCATCCGGAATCTGATTATCACCAGCATAGCCGATGCCCTCTCCCCTGTTATGAAGGTCGGCTATGCGCTGACGCAAGGACGAAAGATCGCTCCCATTCCCAAGGATGCCCCCGTCATTATGTGGAAGGATTTTCTTTCTCTCAGCTTCTGCGGCCACAATTACGCGGTCAAGCGTACCGGCAACGATCCTGCAGTCATCCTCTACTCCGGCGGTACAACCGGCACCAGTAAGGGCATTGTGCTGACCAATCTGAATTTTAACGCCTTGGGTCAGCAGGTCATTGCCGCCAACCAAATGTTCCGCCCCGGAGATAAAATGCTGGCCGCAATGCCCATTTTCCACGGCTTCGGCTTGGGCGTTTGCATTCATACGATGCTTTCTCAGGGCGGTCGATGCATTTTGGTTCCCCGGTTCACTCCCAAGACCTATGCCAAGGATCTGGTGAAGCACCGCTGCAATTTCATTGCCGGCGTGCCCACCCTTTACGAGGCCCTTCTGCGTCTGCAGGATATGGACGGAGCGGACCTCAGCTGCCTGAAGGGCGTATTTTCCGGCGGCGACAGCTTGTCTGTTGAGCTGAAGAAAAAGCTGGACAAGTTCCTCTATGACCACAAGGCGGTCATTCAGGTCCGGGAGGGCTACGGCACCACCGAAACCGTCACCGCCTGCTGTCTGACCCCATCCCACATGTTCAAGGAAGGCTCCATCGGCCTGCCCTTCCCCGACACTTATATCAAGATCGTTGAGCCGGGTACCGACAAGGAAGTGCCCTACGGGCAGGAGGGTGAGATCCTGCTGGCAGGTCCTACGGTGATGCAGGAATATATGCACCATCCCGAAGAAACCGCCGAGACTCTGCGACTGCACAAAGACGGTCTGACTTGGGTCTATACGGGCGATCTTGGCATTATGGACGATCAAGGCTTTGTATATTTCAAGGGCAGAGCCAAGCGGATGATCATCACCTCCGGCTATAATGTCTACCCTGCGCAGCTGGAAAACATTCTGGACGCTCACGAATTTGTGCAGATGAGCTGTGTAATTGGCATCCCCGACCCTTATAAGATTCAGAAGGTCAAGGCCATCGTCAAGCTGGCGGCCGGTGTGGAGGAAAGCGAAGCAACTAAGCAAGCCATTCTGGACCACTGCCGCAAGCATATTGCCAAGTATGCGATGCCTTATGACATTGCCTTCCGGGATGATATGCCCAAGACCTTGGTGGGTAAAGTTGCCTACCGGGTACTGGAAGAGGAAGAGCTGGCAAAGCTGAAGGCTGAACAGGAATAAACGATTGAAAAGGCACCGCTTTTGCGGTGCCTTTTGTTTATTCGCTGTCCGGGATCACTTCTGCTGTTGTTTCTGCCTTCTTTTTCTTCTTGCGGATGATAAGCACCGTGGTCACCGCCACTCCAGCGACAATTACAACAGCGAAACCAATTCCCACGATCAGCCAGGGAAATTCCGGTTCTTCCACTTCTTTTTCTAGCGGCAAGGGCGCATCCGGGTCAAACTTGGGGGATGTCCAGTCGTAGGACGAAAAATCCAGTTCCAGAGTATACCGCGCCCCCATCAGAAGGCCATGTAATTTTTTCTGTTCTTTTTGATACGCACTCCACGCCTTCAGGTACTCATTAAAGCGGCGAACAGTCATCATCATCGGTTGGAGTCTTTCGGTACCAAAAAGGACAAAATCCCCCATATTGGTCTTATAGAATATTGTACCATCGTAAGTGCCAAAAAATGGAAAATTAAAACAGTAAACGCTTTCTATCTGAACATCAGGAGAAACTGCATAAATTGCCTCACGGGTCAACATTTCATACATTGTAAACGGGATTTCATCATCATCAATTGTATATTCACCAGTTTGTACCGCCAAACCTTCTTCATTAATATCGTAGTACTTTTCTACACCTGATATAATCACAGCGTATCTGCCATCTTTATCTACCAAAAATTCTGCCATTGCCTTTACATCTATCTGCTCTCCCCAGTCTACACCCCACGGTGACGCCGCATAGGATCGATAGATAATCTCTGCATTTTCGTGTTCAGGGATTTTTTCTATGATTTCCGGAGGGATTTCAAGGGCATCATGGGGGTCGGTATATTCTTCGGCTTCCTCAGCAGCAGCACTGAAACAGAGCATCGATACTGTCAGCACCAGTATTAAAAATAATACAATTGCTTTTTTCATAGGCTTCTCCTTTGTCTATGTCTCCTCCGAGGTTTCTCCTATTTCTTCCGGCTCTGTCTTCTTTTTCTTCTTGCGGATGATAAGCACCGTGGTCACTGCGGCAGCGGTCAGAACCAGTACGCCACCACCAATGCAACCCCAAATAAGGTATGGCGATATTTTTTTACTAAGCGGTGCGTGAGGATTGAAATCGGCCGAACGGTAGTCATAAGGAGAAAAATCCAATTCTTTAATAGCATCCTCATCATATCCCAACTCGATTTGGCCGTTCTCTCTCATCTCATATGTAGCATTCTGCAACTCAGCAAAAACATCCAAAGCAAACAGGCAGTCAATATTGTCTTCGTTATAATAGACATAGTCACCTAGATTTGTTTGGTAGTAAATAGCGGCACCCATCAGAGAGAATCCTCCGTCCAGATAATAGGCACTCTTTACCACAATATCGGAATTCACTGCTTTGATCGCTTCACCACTCAGCCATTGTTGTATTACTGGGTCATCCCTTTCAGGAAACCAAAAAGCTGTTACATAATTGTAATTACCATCCATATCCGGACTATAGCCAACTACTTCCGAATCAGTGATTTTATAATAAGTGATATAATAATCATCGAGTTCACTCAGAATCTTACCAATATCATTATCATACTTACGAAACATATATCCAATCGTCATTTCGTAGACCTTAACAACCACATCACCATCTTCTGGTTGAATGACTTCCAACACTTGAGGAGGTATTTTACCGGAATCATATGCACTCGCATTCACGAATGCATAACCGACTGTCGCCATTGAAAATAGCGTAAGAGCTATAACAACACCTATTAATATTTTACGCATAACTTTTACCTCCGCATTATATCTTAATTTGCTTGCGTGTAAGGAATATCATAATCAGAATATTCGGTCTGTACTGCAATAAAACCACACCAAGTATAATCAAGATTACTTGCTTCATATTGGTCAAAACGAATCCAATCGTATGTTTTCACCAGCTGCTGACCTGCATTTATATAAAGATCAACATCTGGCCATGTATCTTCAGTCGTTCCTTCAGGCCACGGATCATAAATGATATATCGATATTCCAATACTCCGTTAATATAGTTTGATGCGCTGTTATATGGCTGCATACACCATCGGAATCGCCTCCCTCTAATAAATGTAACGAATCAGAAACTCCAAATTAGACAGTTTTCAAAAAAAAATTTTATCTTTCTATAATCATTACACAATCTGCACAAAAAACGCAACATCAATTTTTTGCAATTGGTAGATCATACAGTTTAATTTTTTGCAAGCAGTAAAAAAGCCACCGCTTTCGCGGTGGCTCGTTGTTATTTAAGTGAAGATCAGAAAGGCTACGCCGCAAATCAGCAGCAACACCAGCAGACAAGGCAGTACAATAGTCAGGAAACCTGCGATAATCATCGCAACGGCATCCTTTATGCCTACCTTCTCTTCCTGCATCTGCTCGCGGAATGCCTCTTCATCCTTCTTGGAAGCCTTTTTCAGCTTCCTGAAAATGCCAAACTCTGCCTTACTCATTATGCTTCCTGATTGGGCTGGTTGACCTTGAACAGATAGTTGCCGTTCTCATCCAGCTTTGCTTCCGGGAAATGGCAGGTTACGAAGTGACCGGGCGCAACCTCCGTAGTGGGAGGCGGCACGACCTTACACTTGTCGCAAGCCATATAGCACCGGGTGTGGAACTTACAGCCCTCGGGCGGACGGATGGGGCTGGGGATGTTACCCTCCAGCAGGATACGCTCCTTCTTCAGGGCGTTCACATCCGTTGTGGGGATGGAAGACATCAGTGCAACCGTGTAGGGATGACGGGGATCTGCAAAAATCTCTTCCGCAGTACCCAGCTCCACCATATTGCCCAGATACATAACGCCGATACGGTCGGAAATGTAGCGGACAACGGACAGGTCGTGGGAAATGAACAGATAGGTCAGGTTTTCCTTTTCCTTCAGCTCTTCCAGCAGATTGATGATCTGAGACTGAATGGACACATCCAATGCGGAAACACATTCGTCACAGACGATGAACTTGGGCTTCACAGCCAGCGCACGGGCAATGCAGATACGCTGACGCTGACCACCGGAGAACTGGTGGGGATAACGGTGCAGCATATAGTCCTGCAGGCCGCACTGCTCCATCACCTTGATGATATAGTCCTTCATTTGTCCATCGCCGGCCTTGAAGAACTTATGGGTGGTCAGGCCCTCGCCAATGATCTGACCCACGGTCATACGGGGGTTCAGAGAGGAGTAGGGATCTTGGAAGATGATCTGAATATCCTTACGCAGTGTGCGCATTTCGGAATACTTCAGGCGGCTCAGGTCGATGCCGTCATCCAGCATTGCTTCATACTCCTGGAACTTGGCATTGCCGGCATACTTTGCCTTCGCTGCTCTAACCTGATTGTCAGCTTCCTTCAGCTGGGCATTGAGCTTGTCCAACTCAGGCTGCAGCTTTTCCTTCTTTGCACGGAAGGACTCGGCCTTCTTCAGAGCCTTTTCTGCCTTAGCAGCCGCGTTCTTAACGGTTTCGTCCGCTTCCAGCTCCTTTGCCAGAGCCTCATAGAAAGCAACTTCGCCATTCATATCGCGGATCTTTTCGTTGATCTTACTGATCTTGATGCTGATCTCAAACTTCTTCAGCAGAAGACCTGCTCCCTCGCGAGGATCATCCAGTGCGGCAAAACCGCCCAAAATCTTGACAACACTCTGGAAAGCTGTTTCCGCTTCTGCGGCAGTCAGATTCTTTCTCTGATGCTGGAAGAAGGTTGCACTCTCCCCTGCTGCATCACATTCTGCAGCAGCGGCGGCGGCTTTCGCCTGCATCTTCTTATAGTTGGCAATCAGCTTGGTTGCGTTGCGCATAGTGGCAGCAGCATAGGAGGGCACGAAATCCTCCAAGGTGCGGCCATAGTACATAGTACTGCCTGCAGTCTGATCGTACAGCTGCAGAATGGTACGACCCAGCGTGGACTTGCCGCAGCCGGATTCACCAACCAGACCAAAGGTCTCGCCATTCTGGATGTCGATGGTGATTTCCTCATTTGCCCGGACATACAGCTGCTCCTTCTGGAAGATGCTGGACTTGGCGACAGGGAAATATTTCTTAAGATTCGTGATCGACAAGAGCGTGTTTGTGTTCTTCACTGCAGCGTACCTCCTTTTCAGGATAATGGCACCGAATCTTCTGACCGGGTGTTACCTCACGCAGTGTGGGCTCCTGCTCGAGACACTGCTGGGTTGCATACTTACAACGAGGAGCAAACTTGCAGCCCTTTGGCAGGGCCAGAGGATGGGGAACCACACCGGGAATGGGTTCGAGCTTATGGGTAATATTATCGATGCGGGGAATGGAGTGCATCAGGCCCTCCGTATAGGGATGGCTGGTGGGGCAATCCGTAAAGATCATCTTTGCGGAGGTCTGCTCAACCACCTGACCGCAGTACATAACGACCACATCATCAGCCATCTCATTGATAACGCCCAAATCGTGGGTGATGAAAATGATGGCGGTGCCGTTTTCTCTCTGCAGATCATTCATCAGGCGCAGGATCTGTGCCTGAATGGTCACATCCAAAGCGGTGGTGGGCTCGTCCGCGATCAGGATCTTGGGCTTACAGGCCAGTGCCATTGCGATCATAACGCGCTGGCGCATACCGCCGGAAAGCTGGTGAGGATACTGCCGCAGAACTGCCTCAGGGTTGGGGATCTGCACGGCGTGGAGCATTTCCAGAGCCTTCTGCTCTGCCTGCTTCTTGGACATATTCTGGTGAATCATAAACGGCTCAGACAGCTGCTTTTTCACCGTGAACACGGGGTTCAGGCTGGTCATAGGCTCCTGGAAAATGACAGAAATCTTGTTGCCGCGGATCTCATACATTTCCTGCTGGCTCAGCTTGGTCAGGTCCTTGCCCTCGAAGATCACTTCGCCCTCGGCAATATAACCGTTGCCATCCAGCAGCTGCAGGATGCTCATCGCGGAAACGGACTTACCGGAACCGGACTCACCAACGATACCGATGGTCTTGCCGGGCTCCAGTGCATAGGAAACATCGTTAACTGCCTTAACGATACCCTTTCTGGTTTTGAAATAGGTATGAAGGTTCTTTACTTCTAACAAAGCCATAATTCTACCTCCATCCTATTATCTTTCCTGGCTGCTCTTGGGATCGAGAACATCCCGCAGAGCGTCGCCGATGATGTTGATGCTGATGGTGGCAATTGCCAGGAAGATGGCGGGGAACACCCACTGCCACCAGTAGTTCTGAATGACGATGGAGTTGTTTGCGCCATAGAGCATATTGCCCCAAGTGGGCTGAGGCTGCTGAACACCGAAGCCCAGATAAGACAGAGAAGATTCGGTCAGCATACAGCCGGCAAAGTCCAGCGTCAGGTTCACCAAGATGATGGATGCCACATTGGGCAGGATGTGCTTAAAGGCGATCCGGCTCTCCTTGATGCCCATGGACTGGGCAGCAATGACAAATTCCTTCTCACGCTCGGCCAGTACCTGTGCACGGATCATTCTTGCCAGACCTGTCCAGCTCAAAAGACCAAGGATACACATGATAATGAATATTCGCGTGGTCTCGTCAATGGGCTGCGTTCTGATAACATACGACAGCATCATTGCAAAGGGCAGGAACGGAATGGAAGAACAAATCTCAGTGATACGCATCAGCAGCATATCCACCCAGCCACCGAAGTAGCCGGAAATACAGCCGATAATGATGGCGATGATGGTGGAAACAATAACCGCCACAGCACCAATGGTCATAGTCATCTTACCGCCGTGAATAATACGGGTCAACACATCACGGCCGCGGTTGTCGGTGCCGAACAGATAACCCTTAAAGCCAGACTTTTCGGTAACTTCGTCGTTTTCATTCACCAGATAGGTCTGCTTGGAGCCGGTGAAAATCCGGCTTGCCTTAGCACCGTCAATGTCGGTCTGACCGCCGTCATTATGGCCCCATGCACGCACGGTGCCATCCTCAGTCATGGCCACAAAGTGACGGGTACCGGAAACAACAGAGACATACTTCTCCCCTGCTGCAAGAGCAGGTGCATCATTTTCACCGTAACGGGCTGCGCCGAAGGTGACGATGCTGCCGTCTTCCATAACGATTGCATAGCAGTTATCGGTAGCAGCGATATCAACAGCCTTGTGCTTCATCAGGTAAGACCGCAGATCGGTGATCTTGCCCTCGGTGGTGGAATAAGCGGTGGTACCCATAAAGCTCAGGGAGTTACCGCCGGTAACGGTGCCGTCCTTCAGCAGAACGATTGCATAGTAGTTGGAGAAAGCAATTTTCTCAACATTGGTGTTCATTTTACCGTTGGTGGTCAGTTCTTCCAAGCTGAGCATTGCGTTCTTGTTGCCCCAAACATAGAGGGTGCCGTCCTTCATAACGATAGCAGAGCACTGATAGCCGCAGACGAGCTGCTGAACCTCAGTGTAATCCACAACGCCGGTGAGCATTCTCTTGGGCATTTCAATATAGAACTGCTTGTCTGTCTCCGCCAGCGCACCGTACTGACCGTTGGTCTTATTACCCCAGCCAACCACCTTACCACCGGTGGTGATGGCAATGATGTGGTCAGAACCTGCAGCAGCAAAAGCCACATTACCGTCCACGATCTCTTCCGGGAACTTGGACAGATCGATGTTGGTCAGGTTGTTCTCGGTCATACCCCAGATATACAGCTTCTTGTCGTTGCTGACACCAACAGAGAAGTTGGCAAAGCCGTTCACATCCTTAACATTACCGGCAAGCTCGTCGGGGATATTCAGGAAGGTGTAGTTAGGGGCGATATTGGCCTGCAGGGCATCGGTGTAGGTCAGGTCCATAGGCATGAACTCAGGTCCGATGAATACCAACAGGAACATTGCAATGAGAACGATCAGCGCAGTAACAGCCAGCTTACGGCGAAAGAACGCCTTAACGGCCATCATACTGGGGCTTTCGATCTTTTCAACAAAGAGCTTTTCGTCTTCGGTCAACTCCTTGCTGGCACCCAGGAACATTCTCTTGGTCCAACGCCACAGCGTTGCACCGATGCGCACGAATACATTCTTTTTGGCAGTATTCTTTTCTTGATTCTTTGACATAAAATACCGCCTCCTTACTTATTGACACGGACACGAGGATCCACCAGACCGTAGGCAAGGTCGATCAGCAGGTTTCCGAACAATGCGATGGTAATATAGAACATCTGCAGAGCCAGCACAACTTCGTTATCGTTGCCGTTCAGGGCATCGTAATAGGTCTTACCGATACCGTTCAGAGCAAAGATGTTCTCGATCATCATGGAGCCACCGAAGATACCCAAAAACCAGCCGATGATCAGGGTGGTGATGGGCAGCAGGGCGTTGCGCCATGCGTGGGAGTAGATGACAACCTTCTCACGCAGACCCTTTGCCCGGGCAGTACGGATGCAGTCCATATTCAGAGCTTCGATCATAGAAGCGCGGACAAAACGGGTCATACCGCCAAGAGAAGTAAAGGTCATAACGATCAAGGGCAGAGCCATGTGATACATGCGGTCCCAGAACTTGTCCCAATCGGACCATTCCAGGCTGCCTGCAGTCTGCATACCGGATACGGGGAACCAACCCAGAATAATGGCAAACAGCCAGATAAAGACGATTGCCAGAAT
>SVLL01000060.1 GCA_015067935.1 Oscillospiraceae bacterium
GCTGAATACTGCCCAGGAGCAGCTGCGTGAGGCGCAGGATCAGGTGCTTCGCCTTGAGGGTGCTGAAAAACAGCATCAGATTTTGCTCAATGCCATCACCGAGGCGGTGGATTCCGCCCAACGGGAGTTGGATTCGCTGGAGCAGCGGCAGCAGCTGGATCGGGAGCGTTATGCGGCCCATCAGGCAAAAATTCAGGTCTATACTGCCGAATTGGCACAGGTTCGTGCGACCATCGCCAAGCTGGAGGGCAGTCAGATCGAGGCAGCTGAGCAGACCAATGTGCTGACCGAGAAGCTGACCGTTCTGCGCACCGGTGCAGCTGCATTGGAGGCTGAGCAGACCACCGCCCGGAATCATATCGAGGACTTGCAGCAGCTGCGTAATGCTATGGCAGGGGATCGGGAAAACAAACTCGCCGTGATCCGCCAGATCCGGGATAACACCCTTACTTTGGAAGAGGAAATCCGCCAGCTTAATAAGCGGCAGGAAGAAAATGATCACGATGCCAATGCCCAGCGTCGTTTGCTGCAGGAGATCCTGCATCAGCGCAGTGAGGCGGAGGCTACCAAAACCCGCGGTGAGCGGGAAACTCAGGAAAAGAACAAGGACATCCAGAATATGGCGCGCGCCTGTGCGTTGCTGGAAAACAAAAAGTCCACCACAGCTCTGGAAGAAAAGCAGATTATCGACAAGCTTTGGGATTCCTACGGTCTTACCCCCGGAACAGCGGCCGAGCATCGGACTGAAATCGATTCCGTTGCCGCAGGCAACCGGCGAATATCTGAGCTGAAGCGGAAGATCACCTTGCTGGGTACGCCCAATCTGGGTGCCATCGAGGAATATGCCCGGGTGAACGAGCGGTATACTTATCTGACTGAGCAGCGGGATGATGTGCTGACCTCCAAGCGGGAACTGGAGAGTATCATCCGCAATATTACCCAGGAAATGACGGCCATTTTCGTGACAGAATTTGCAAAGATCGACCAGTATTTCAGCGAGGTCTTTGTGGAGATGTTTGGCGGCGGCAGTGGACGACTGCTTCTGGAGGATCCCGAGGAGCCGCTGACCTGCGGTATTGAGATCCGGGTTCAGCCTCCCGGAAAGCAGGTTAAGACCATTACCTTGCTCTCCGGCGGTGAAAAGGCCTTTGTGGCAACGGCTCTGTACTTTGCCATTTTGAAGGTCCGTCCCACTCCGTTCTGTCTGCTGGACGAAATTGATGCGGCTCTGGATGACCGGAATGTGGAGCGGTTTGCATCCTATCTGCGGAATTTGAGCCAGAAGACCCAGTTCATTGTCATTACCCACCGCCGTGGCACGATGGAAGCATCCGATGTGCTGTACGGTGTGACGATGCAGGAGCAGGGTGTGTCCAAGCTGCTGCGGTTGGATCTGAACCAGATGGAAGAGTATCTGGGTATCGTTGAGTAAATATTTGTGAGGAATACAAATGGGATTTTTTGATAAGATCAAGGCCGGTATGGCAAAAACCAGAGATGCACTGAGCAATACCTTGGGCAGCGTGTTCTCCGGCTTCAGCCAGCTGGATGACGATTTCTATGACGAGCTGGAAGAGAGCCTGATTCTGGCTGACCTTGGCGTGGAGACTGCAACCAAGGCAACGGATCGCCTGCGTAAGGTGATCCGGGAGCAGCACCTGAAGACCCCTGAGGAGGCGAAAGCAGCTCTGAAGGATATTCTGGTGGAAATGCTGACAGTGGGGGACACCGCCCTGAAACTGGATACCAAGCCCTCTGTAGTGCTGGTGATCGGCGTCAATGGCGTGGGCAAGACCACTACCATTGGCAAGATTGCAAACAATCTGGTATCACAGGGCAAAAAGGTGATGCTGGTAGCAGGCGATACTTTCCGCGCCGCCGCTGCAGATCAGCTGGAGGTGTGGGCAAACCGCACCGGTGCCGACATTGTGCGTCAGCACGAGGGTGCTGACCCGGCATCAGTGGTTTTCGACGGTATTCAGGCAGCTAAGGCGCGCAATGCGGAAGTAATTCTGATTGACACTGCCGGCCGCCTGCATAACAAGCAGAATCTGATGAACGAGCTGAACAAGATCAGCCGCATTGTGGAGCGGGAGCTGCCCAATGCTTCCCGGGAGGTGCTTCTGGTGTTGGACGGCACTACCGGTCAGAACGGTCTGATTCAGGCAAAGCAGTTTAAAGAGATTGCCGGCGTGACCGCCATTGCTTTGACCAAGCTGGACGGCACCGCCAAGGGCGGCATTGTGATCGCAGTGGCAGATGCCCTGCAGATTCCGGTGAAGTTTATCGGCGTGGGCGAGCAGGCAGACGATCTGATGAGCTTTGAAGCTAGGAATTTTGTGGAAGCGTTGATTTGATTATGAAAGTAGTTTTGGCAAGCAAGAATCCCCATAAGCTGGTGGAAATCAGCCAGATTACCGAGAAATTCGGTTTTGAGCTGGTGCTCCAATCCCAGCTGGGTCTGGATCTGGATGTGGAAGAAACCGGCACTACCTTTGAGGAGAATTCTTTCCTCAAGGCCGAGGCGGTGATGAAAGCCACCGGTCTGCCTGCTTTGGCGGATGACTCCGGCATAGCGGTGGATGCCCTCAATGGCGAGCCGGGGGTTTACTCTGCCCGTTATGGTTTTGACGAGACCCTCGATGATTGGGGAAGATTGAATCTTCTGCTGAAAAATACCGAGCAGGTGCCTGACGGGCAGCGGCAGGCGAAATTTGTCTGCGTGATTACCTTTCTCCATCCGGACGGTCAGGTAATTCAGGCCCAGGGTGAAATTCACGGGGAGTTACTCCGGGAAGCCCGGGGGGAAAATGGTTTCGGTTACGATCCCATTTTCTACTATCCGCCATTGGGAAAGACCACTGCAGAGCTGTCTGCGCAGGAAAAAAATGAGGTTTCCCATCGGGCTGTAGCTCTAAAGGCTTTTTACGAAAAAATGAAGGAGGCAGGTTATGCTGACAAGTAAGGAACGCGCAGAGCTTCGCTCTCAGGCAACCACCATCGATACCACCCTGATGGTGGGCAAAAGCGGTGTTACGGAATCTGTGATCGCAGAGGCGGAAAATCTGCTGACGGCCCGGGAACTGGTGAAGGGCAAGGTCCTGGAGGGCGCGATGATGACCCCCAGAGAGGTATGTGACGAGCTTTGTGAGGCCACCGGTGCCGAGGGCGTCGCGGTTATCGGCACAAAATTTGTAATTTATCGCTTCAGCGAAAAATGTCAGGAGGAGCGGAATCAGACCGGACGCGCAAAGCGGAAGGCAACGCCTGTTTCCAAGAGAGACCCTGTGCGCAAGGGTATCCACGCCCGTCGTCAGGCTGCAAAGAAGGTGCGCGAGCAGCGCAATGAATATTTCCGTCAGCAGGCTATTGAAAAGGCCATTGAGCGCAGCCGGGAAAAGCAGCTTCGGGGCGAAGAATGACAATTAAAAACTTCCGTGGGTATTGATCAGGAGGGATTATGTTATGGAGTATGATGTTTTCTGTCCGCCAACGATGGCTGCCTATATGGAGCAAACCGGATTCTGCGAAAACTGTGCAGAACTCCGGCAATTACCTATGGAAAAATTGGAGCAGGTGGTGATCCGCCTGCTGAAGCCTAACAGAATTGCCCATGTACTGGGCTGCCGGGATACGGCTGTGGCTCTGGCCCGGCACTGGGGTGCCGACGAAACGGATGCGGCAAGAGCAGGTCTGCTCCATGATATTACAAAAGCGTTGGACGGTCCGCGCCAATTGACATTGGCAGGGGAGTATGGTATCATTCTAAATGCTTTTCAGCAAAAATACCCCAAAACGCTGCACGCTCTTACCGGTTCGCTGGTGGCGCAGCGGATGTTTGGGGAGAATACTGCAGTAGTGGAAGCAATTCGCCATCATACTACGGGAAAAGCGGATATGAGCTTGCTGGAAAAGATCATCTATGTGGCGGATTATATGGAGCCCAACCGGGATTTTCCCGGGGTGGAAGAGCTGCGCAGATTGGCCTTTGCCGACATTGATGCGGCCCTGAAACTGGGTCTAATGATGACTTTGAAATTACTGAATCAGCAGGGTAGTGAGGTATCGCCTGAATCCCGGGAGGCACTGGCCTGGCTGGAAAAGAAAGGATAATGGATTTATGTTGACTGCAAAAGAAGTGGCACTGGAAGTGACCAAGGCACTGGATGAAAAGAAGGGCATTGATATTAAGCTGCTGCAGATTGCCGAGGTTTCCAGCCTTGCCGATTATTTCCTGATCTGCACCGGCACCTCCAACACCCATGTTAAGACCCTGTGCGATTACGCGGAGTACACTATGGAACAGCTGGGGGAGCCCATGCTGGGCCGTGAGGGTCATCGGGGCAATTCCTGGGAACTGTTGGATTTCGGTTCTGTTGTGGTGCATGTTTTTACTGATGAGGCACGGAAATTCTATGATCTGGAGCGTCTGTGGAAGGATGCCGAGGTCGTTGATCTGAAGAATATTATTGTCGAGGGTTAACCCTTGATTTAGAGAGGTGTTTTTCGCTATGATTTACGAACACAAGAATGTAGAAGCAAAATGGCAAAAATACTGGGAGGAGCATAAGACCTTCCATACGGATGTCTGGGATTTCTCCAAGCCCAAATACTATGTGCTGGATATGTTCCCGTACCCCTCCGGTGTGGGTCTGCACGCAGGTCACCCCGAGGGCTATACCGCTACGGATATTATGTCCCGTATGAAGCGGATGCAGGGTTACAATGTCCTGCACCCCATGGGCTATGACTCCTTCGGTCTGCCCGCTGAGCAGTATGCGGTGGATACCGGCAACCATCCCAACGGCTTTACTCAGACCAATATTGCTACATTCTCCGCACAGCTGAAGGAGCTGGGCTTTGACTATGACTGGTCCAAGGTGATCGCAACCTCAGACCCGGAGTTCTACAAGTGGACCCAGTGGATCTTCAAGAAGCTGTATGAGGCAGGCTACGCCAAGCGGATTGAAATGCCCGTGAACTGGTGTGAGGCACTGGGTACGGTGCTGGCCAATGACGAGGTCATCGACGGCAAGTCCGAGCGCGGCGGCTATCCCGTTGTGAAGAAAATGATGATGCAGTGGGTTATCGACCAGCCTGCCTTTGCTGAAAAGCTGCTGGAGGGTCTGGATGAAATCGACTGGCCCGAATCCACCAAGGAAATCCAGCGCAACTGGATCGGCAAGTCCACCGGTGTTGAGGTGGATTTCAAGCTGGTGGGCGGCGGCGAGTTCTCCATCTATACCACCTGTATTGAAACCATCTACGGCATTACCTTTATGGTGCTGGCACCTGACGGCAAGATCACCCAGTCCCTGCTGGATCGGGTTCAGAACCGGGAAGAGGTGGAAGCTTACATCAAGGAAGCGGCAAGCAAGAGCGAAATTGACCGTACCGATGCCACCAAGACCAAGACCGGCTGTCCCCTGAAGGGTGTGTATGCCATCAACCCCGTCAATGGCAAGGAAGTGCCCGTATTTATCGGTGATTTCGTGCTGGGCAACTATGGCACCGGTGCCGTTATGGCCGTTCCCAGCCACGATCAGCGTGACTTTGAGTATGCTGTCGCCCACAAGATTCCTATGATTCAGGTTATCGAGGGCCGGGATGTGTCTGAATGTGCTTTCGAGAAGCAGGATTATCTGGGCAAGGGCTGCAAGCTGGTCAATTCTGAGGAGTTCACCGGCTTGACCGTGGAGGAGGCCAAGGAGGCCATCACCTGCAAGCTGGAAAAGGCCGGTGTGGCAAGACGCAAGGTCAACTACCACTTCCGCGAGTGGATCTTCGCCCGTCAGCGTTACTGGGGTGAACCCGTTCCCTGCGTGTATACTGAGGACGGCAAGACCGTGTTCCTGCCCGATGAAGAGCTGCCCCTGATTCTGCCCGAGCTGGAGGATTACAAGGGTCGCAACGGTCAGGCACCTCTGGAAAATGCCACCGAGTGGAAGCAGTATGATAAAAACGGCATCAAGGGTGTCCGCGAGACCTCTACCATGCCCGGTTCTGCCGGCTCCTCTTGGTACTATCTGCGCTATATTGACCCCAACAATGACAAGGCCTTCTGCGATCCGGAGCTTGTAAAGCACTGGATGCCCGTTGACCTTTATATTGGCGGCCCTGAGCACGCTGTGGGTCACCTGATCTACTCCCGTATCTGGAACCGCTTCCTGTACGACAACGGCTTGTCTCCTGTGAAGGAGCCCTTCAAGAAGCTGGTCCATCAGGGCATGATCCTGGGTGAGAACGGCATCAAGATGGGCAAGCGTTTCCCGGAATTTGTGGTCAATCCCAGCGATATTGTCCGGGAGTACGGTGCAGATACCCTGCGTCTGTATGAAATGTTTATGGGTCCGCTGGAGGTCTCCAAGCCTTGGAGCACCGCTGCCGTGGCCGGCGCAAGAAAGTTTATTAACCGCGTGTGGACCTTCTTCACCGAGAGCGCAAATATCACCGACACCGACGATGGCAAGCTGACCAAGGTTTACCATCAGACCGTCAAGAAGGTCACAACCGACTTTGAGGCACTGGCTTTCAATACTGCCATTTCTCAGATGATGATTTTCGTCAACGAGGTCTACAAGAACGGCACCTGCCCCAGAGAGTACGCTGAGGGCTTCATCAAGATGATCTCCTGCATCATTCCCCACGCAGGTGAGGAAATCTGGGAGCAGATGGGTCATAATGATACCATTGCCTTTGAACCGTGGCCCGTCTATGATGAGGAAAAGTGCAAGGACAGCGTTGTGACCATCGCTGTGCAGGTCAACGGCAAGATGCGCGGCACTGTGGAGATGGAAGCCGATCTGGACAACGATACCGTGGTGCAGAATGTGCTTGCCAATGAGAAAATTTCTGCCTTCCTGCAGAAAAACGGCGGCAACATCGTCAAGACCATCGTGGTCAAGAATAAGCTGGTCAACTTGATCGTCAAGTAATTTTGCAGTATTTACGGAAATTTGTAAATTCTTGCTTGACATTTGACAGAAAGGTGCTTATAATAGTCAAGGTCATTATTTGGCCCTGAAAGCATCCTGGATTTAGCCGGATGCCATCGGAGGGAGGGAAAACCATGTCTGAAATTCGCGTTAAGGAGAACGAAACTCTGGAGAGCGCTCTGCGTCGTTTCAAGCGTAGCTGTGCCAAGGAGGGCGTTATTGCCGAAGTTAAGAAGCGCGAGCATTATGTCAGCCCCAGCCTGAAGCGTAAGCAGAAGTCTGAAGCTGCCCGTAAGAACAAGAGAAAGTTCTACTAATATCCCTCTTGCTTTATGCTCACAAAGCCGCCTGTCGTCAGACAGGCGGCTTTTTGTATAAAGAAAACCACGCGTTAGACGCGTGGTTCAATAAAGCCTATGGCGGCGAGTAAAAATCCCTGTTAAGATTATAGGTGCGGTCCGCCAACTGCACAAACAATCAAAACAGGGAGGCACTCATATGAATATGAGTAGCACTACAATTATACTGCTATGTATAATAGAAAGCAAATAAAAGTGTAGTATAGATAGGTAGATGCCATTTAATGCGAAAGAGGGCACTTAGAATAGGAATAGTGTTCGATTCAAAAGTGTAAGTGTGTGTCAACAGCTATCTATTTCGCAGTTGGCAGAATAGAATTACGCGTTTACGTGTTACGCGAGGAACAGAGGGCTATGCCCGCATATGAAGAACCCCCGGTTTCACCGGGGGGTTCCTTTTT
>SVLL01000061.1 GCA_015067935.1 Oscillospiraceae bacterium
TACAATAGATAACTTTTCTTCTTTACTGCGTACAACGTATTTTCCTGCCATAGTTCCACCTCCAACTCTATAATAGCATAAAAATAATGGTAGGCACTTTCGTGTCTACCATTATTTTATCACTTCAATTCAAAACGAATACCGGGTTTTCTCTTTGGTGGGCGAGGCAGGACTTGAACCTGAGTTATGTAAACCGCTCTGCCCAGTCGATCGATCCCAAAGCCGACCTTCTCTACCCCAAACACCGACCTCTCATTGACTTTGCAGGCAACAGAAAGAACCGGAAGGGTCTCCCCTTCCGGTTCAAATTATATGTTATTCATCAGTTGTGGGGGTCGTTTGCTTTTTCTTTTTGATCACGATAACTGCGATCACGCCGCCGGCGACCAGCACTGCAACCACAAGACCAATCACAATCCAGCTGACGGAAGAATCCGGCTTGGTGGATACATTGTTGTCTTCCAGCTGATTATCTTCCTCCTCTGCATTCTGAACATCAATCATAGCGGCATTGGCTCCGATGTTCATTATGGGCAGTTGATCAAGACTTGCATTATTATCCAGATCCATTTCCACCTTGACCAGCCTGACTTCTGTAACACCGGATTTCAGTGCTTTAAAGGTTACGGTAATGGTGTCTGTAATGGGTCTCTCGACACCGATTCCGGAAATGACCAGCATACCGCCATCAACGGTTACAGTTGCCGAAGAATCAGAAATTTCCACATACTCCAGTCTGGAGGTATTAAAGGATAGTGTGTAGCGGAAAGCGTTAAATGCATTTGCATTCACTGCACTTGCAGAAATTGTGACATTTACCTCATCACCAATGTTGGGAGTCTGATCACCGCTCAAGGAACCGGTAAAGGTCGGCAGGGATTCATCTCTGGGAACGGTGAGCGTGAACTTCTTGTAATTCACATAGCTGCCATAGGTAATCTCGGCGGTCAGTACCACCGTCTTCACCGTACGGCCCAAAGTAACCTTTCCGTCGTTTGCAATGGCACTGCCATCGCTGGAGGTCCACTGGATTTTCGAACCGGTGCCGATAGATGCGGGCAGCTGCAGATCGGCGGTCACATTTTTATCGGAGGCGTTCTCACCCTTGATGTAGTTCCAATTCAGATCCATGGAATCCAGGGTAGCCTGCACCTCCGCATCGGTCTTGCCCAGGTATACAAGACTACAGCCGGAGATGATGTAGCTCTTGGGATCCTCCTCCACATCCTCATCGGATTTGCCGGTAGAGGTGTGGAATGTGATCTCTGTTGCCTGGGCAACATCTGTCACATCCAAAATAGCACTGAACTCCACCCATTCGCTGCCAATATTCGACTTGGAGCGGCAGCGGACCGTATAAGTATTGGGACCCCAGACCTTCAGGCAGGCATAGGAGGTGTCAATAGGACGGTCAAAGGCACGCATATAGACCTTGAACAGATACTGTCCGTCGCCCATCAGTTGCAGCTGACCAACCACATCCTGCTGCAAGGATGCATACTTTCGGTTAACGGTCACAATAGCCGCGGTGGGTTCACCGGGATAAACCAGTTCAGGATCTGTAGTAACACGGAAGTTGCCCACGCCCCAGCCGATTTTCCATGGAGCACCGGAGCCGCCCTCATTGAAATCGGGGTTGACCAAAAGCTCCATGCCTCTGCCAATTTCGTGGAGCAGGCGAACCTCAACCTCCAACGGGAACTCACGGGCATTGGTTACCATATCCGCAGGCCAAACACACTTAAAGGTGTAGGAAGCGGGCTTGGTGGGATTATAACTATCGCAGGACCATGTAACCGGGAGAGCCTCCTTATAGCCGGTTTCTTCCATAACATCCAGCGTACTCGGAAGCTGTTTCACTACATCCTCATAAGATGTACCGTAAAGAACCGTTGCTTTTTTCAAGACCGTGGTAACATTGAGCAGCTCCAGCTTGTCTTTGATGTTGACATTGATGGAAGCAGTCTTGCCGTTGATGTTCAGGTCCGTATGAGGACCGTTTCTCAAAGATGCGGTCAGGGTAACTGTACCGGGCTTGGAGAAATCCGCGCCCTCGGTGTTCCACTCAGCCAGCAACATCACATCAATGCCCTGATCGTTCACCGCAGGCACTGCATCGGGCAGATTCAGTTGATCGATAGAGAGTGTGCCGGGACGAGCCATAATATCCTCCAGCTTACCAACCTCCGCCACATCACCCCTGATCTTCTCAGAGAAGGACCATGCACCGATACTGGGAGACTCTGCAAGATACACAACGCCGTTGATGTCGGTGTAATCTGCCTTCATTCGTTCCCATGCGGGGAAAATCTGGTAGATGCTGTTATACAGGGATAGCCCTGCGTAACGCATCGGAGACTTGTTACTCAAGGTAAAATCGATTCGGGCACCGTGTACCATCTGGCTGAGATCCGCATCTGCGAACAAGGGATCTCCGGAAATGTTGCCGCTGTAACCGGCTACAGCATTATTCACATCCTCTGCCCGGAAAATCTCCATATCTACAACGAAGTGATCGATGCTGCCTTCTGTAGAGAAGACGCCATTATTCATCACATACTGAAGGTCGATACTGTGATCAAAGAACGCACCGGATGCATTGTTGTTGGCACCGGCATCACTGGTCCAGTTGATAATCAGGTTGTTGGCATACAGATTGTTGTACACCGTGTGCGCCTGGTCATAAATGCCCACTGCGCTGGAAACATTGTAGAATGTGTTGTTGACGACCATATTGCCAATAGAGCTGTGATCACTCCAAGGCACGCTGTCAAAGCCCCAGGGCTGAGAGCCCTTGCCGTCAAGTAGGTTGCCCTCTTCGTCATAGGGAGAGTGGACATAGGAGAACAGATTGCTGTAGATCAGGTTATTCTCGCCATACAGATGGCTGGACGCGGTCATATCATAGCACCGGTTGCGGCGATAGGTGTTATCCCGGCACATTTGCACACCGGCCAGATCAAAGCCGCCGCAAATGTTAAATGCGCGGGCATATTGAGCATTCACGCCCTCAAGCAGGTTGTCCTCAATAATGCAGTTACGCACACCGGTGGTGGTGTAATCGCCGGTTCTTTCCGTACTCTCGATGGCAATAAAGGCATGGGCCATATTGCGCATGTGGTTGTTATGAATCCATGCACCATCCACACCGTCGCGCATTGTAATGCCTTCAATGCTATGGACATCCCAGTGCTTCAGGGGACTCTCGTTTTCCTTGCCTTCCTCCTCGTTGAGCATTGCATCAAAGTAGCAATTGCTGATTTCGGGCTTGTAGTGCACCTGCTCATCATCGGAATCCCACATCATAATGTAGTAGAAGCAATGGGTGATGCTGCAGTAACGGAATTTCAGATACTCCGTTGGTGCATTGATTTCCATCATTCTGTTATATGCACTGGAGCCCTTGAAGTGGATATACTCAATATTCAGATGGGAAACATTGTTAATACTCAGGCGAGTGCCGCCGGTACCATAGGGGGTAACCTCAACCTTGCCGGGTTTCTCCCCTTCCGGCATACGGATGTAAAGATTGAGACCGTAACTGCAGTACTCCCCTGCCTTCAGGGAAACATAGTTGGACCTATTCTTGAATTTATAAGGCGCATCTTCAATAAAGCAGCGGTGTACGGAGATGCCATCACGCTGACCCAATGCAGAAACATCGGCAGCATAGATATTACGGCTTTCATCCACCAGCTTCCAATCCGCATCGTTGATCTTCAGCAGATATCCGATGACAGGCAGTTCACCTTCGCCGTAAGCACCAAATGTCAGCGGTGCATCCTCTGTGCCACGGATCTGACTCAGGGTAATACCGCCGGTGGGGATATACCAGATATCGCCCCGCTTCAGCTTGACATTATAGCCCTGCTGCAGGTATGTTGCGATCTTTTTCACATCCTGCTTGGGCGTTTCGGGGCTCAGGCCGTCGTTTGTCTCACTACCGGAGGTAGAAATATAGATCGTCTGGCGCAGCTCCTCGCCCTTGGCGCGGACTGTAATCTTGACGGTAGGTACGAAATTTTTGGGATTCTTATAAGTCTTGCCCAGATTCAGACTGCCGGTAATGGTCTGTTCGCCGATTTTGTTGGGATCAAAGGAACTGGTATCCCAAGTCACACCAAGGTCAAACTTCTGACCATTCTTGATGATAACCTGAAGTGCCTTGGGCAACTTCAGATCCTTAACGGAAGCACCCTCATGCACATAGACATCCGCCACATCCGCACAGTCAATAATGTCCGTCAGATTGGGGATCTCCACATTCAGGGGAATCAGTTCAAAATCATCGATGTACAGTTCGCTCAAACGCATCTGCTGCGCCGTACCAAGGATATACAGGTCCATATGGGCAGAGTAAACATCGTCCGGCAGTTCCACAATATCGCCCACCTGCAGGAATTCCTTGGCAGACGGTTTCACATTGGGAGAGGTCGCTGCAATAACAGAATCACCGGTAGAAAGGCATCTGTAATGCAGACGCATATGCACTTCAATGTCAAGAGCGGACTGGCTGCCATGGACCCAGCCGCCATAGTAATACCGACCGGCACCGCTGCGGGTGATCTTCTGACCGATTTCTGCAATGCCGCCGTTATAGAAAGCCTGAATCCAGTTGCGTTCATAGCTGTCCAGTCTGCCAACGGTCATCATCAGGGAGAAATCTCCGGTTCTGTGGGGAGTAGCGATGCCTGCCTGCATAGTTACGGTAGAATTGTTATCCCAGCCGGCCAGATCATCTTCAAAGCTGCTGTTGATGAAAATATTCTCCTTGCTGACCACCTTTATGGTCTGCTTCACGGTCAAGGCCTTGGGATTGGCGATCTTCATCTCATCCAGCGCACCATAGACAGTGTAGGTACCGGTCTTGGACAGATTCAGAGTGCTGTAATCCCACTTGACCTCCACATCAATGATTTCATTGGTCGTACTGCGTACCTTCACAGTTTCCGGCAGCATCAGGTCCGCAGTGGTGTAGCCTTCGCCGATATATTCGGGGTAATCTTTGATAATTTGGCGATCGGGGATAATGCTCTCCACCTGCTCCATTGTGCCCTCGTACTGGGGAACAATTACATTCAGGGGAATCAGCTCGGCTGCATCAATATAAAACTGTGTAGCACAGAGATCTTCAGCCTTCTGTCCGGAAAGATACAGATCCAGCCGCACCTGTTCCGCATTGGAAGGCATTTCAAGCACGCCGCTAGTCTGGGAGAAGCTCTTATTGTTCAGCTCAGCCCATGCACCCTGTCTGACATTGTTACTGCTGAGAACACCTTCTTCATTGCGTGTCTTATAATTCAGGCGGGACTGCACACGCATTCCCTCAAGCATCGTCTGGGATGCCATCTGCACCCATGCACTGAAATAGTACTGGCCGCCGCCCTGCAGCGCAACACCGGCATCCAGATCCTCCACCATTTTGCGGGTATCCGCAATGGAGTCCACGGTCTTTGTGGTGGACATCGCACCTGTCAAGGCCGCGTACTTGCCCTGCTTAAATACTGCGTTGGTCACACTGGGATTGGGGTTTGCGCCACGCAGATACCAACCGGCAAAGCCGCCTTCAAAGCTGGGATTAGTAATCAGGTTTTTATAGGGGCGAACAAAGATGATCTGAGTAACCGCAAGCCCCTTGGGGTTGGGGAAACCGCTGTCATCCAGCGAGCCGAAAAGGATGTATTTTCCTTCCTTGTCCAGCTTCAGATTATCATAATTCCATATCACATTCACAGATGCCGTAGTGCCATTGTCCGTAAGCACCTCCACAGCATCAGGAAGACCAAGAGATGCTTTCCAGTCCTTGCCCACATAGTCAGGATAGTTCTGTACCACAGCGCGGACGGGCGTCTCGGTCTTGATCTCAGCAATGGCGGACGGTTCCACCTTCAGCGCGGTCTTCAGGACAAAAAACTCCGCATCATCCACATAGATACCGATATCGTCAAAGGCAACAGAGCTGTCAGTCTTATAAAAATTGAACTGCATCTGCACGAAATTCAAATCAGCAGGCAACTCTACCATACCGCCGGCAGCCTGATAATCGGCAGTCATTGTGATTCTTTCACTCGTCACCCTCTGACTGCCCGGTGTAGTTGTTTGGTTGCCCACTCTATATGTAAAGAGGGATTCAAAAGTAACAGTTGCATTATGGTCACCCTTGCGGCCATAGATGCCGAAGTAGTACAAACCCGCTCCGATCTCGTTAACACGCGCTGCAACTGCAGCAGGCAGCTCCGCGCCGTCTTTATTGTAACCGTTTCGCTTGGCATCACTTGCATTGGCACTTCTGGGCCAGCCTGCAGTTTCACCGGTGCGAACAAATTCTCCGGTAATCCGGGTTCCGAGGCCGGGCATATACCAGCCGGTAGGGATTGAGCCGTTATTGGTCTCAAAGCTTCCGTTGGCAAAGAGATTCTTCTTCTCCTGAACCTGCACAGTAATGCTTGCCTGCAAATTTTGGCTGTTGGAGGTTCCAGGAGGCAGGAGAATTTCACCGGGTACAGAATAGTAACCGGTGGTGCGGGTATCGATCACAGAGGTGTCCCATGTGACCATCACATCCTGCTTTGAACCGCCTTCCAGCGTAATTTCAACTGTCTGCGGCAGACCCAATGATTCTGCCCAGCTGTCACCGATATAGTCATCATAGTCCTCTACAATAACAATACCGGTAGGCCTCTCGATCGCCGTGATGTCTGTAAAGCCGCCCGCAGCACCGGCATTGACCGGAATGTAGGACAGTAGCATCACAGCCACAAGCAGCAAGGAAAATAGTTTTGTAATCTTATTGTGTGCCATAATTACAAGCTCCCTTCAGAATATAAAAATTCTTTATAGTAAATATGCGAACTCATTATAGCACGCTTTTGTTATAAATAGAAACACCAATAAATTGCAAACATCGCTTCAAAATCTTCATTTTTTTGCAAAGATGGCAGATTGCACAAATCTTCTGTTTGGATTTTATATACATTTCATAAGGAGAATCAAAGAATTCTCACCTATTCAACGAAAACAATGCAATGCCGGCGGGATCGACGGAAATAGGCAGAAAATGTAACGAACAGCAGCGAATGGGCTGAAATGTAACAAAAATACCCCTTGATCTCCGTTTTCATTGGAAATCAAGGGGTTTACTCTGTTTCGTCAAGGCTCGGCTGGCAAAAAAAGAGACGATCTTTCGATCGTCTCTTTGGTGGGCGAGGCGGGACTTGAACCTGAGTTATATAAACCGCTTTGCCCAGTTGATCGATTCCAAAGCCCACCTTCTCTACCCCAAACACCGACCTCTCATCGGCCTGATCGGCAAAAAGCCCTTTTGTAAAAATAACATCCTGGATCGATTGGGACAATTGTTATTTGGTGCTTTTTTTGATTGACTTTTCCGTTACAGTGCTATATACTATTTATGCAAGTAAATATTCCGTTTGAGTGCCTGCGGACGCGGTAACAGCCCCGTAGGAGAATAGAAAACCGGGTGCGAATCCCGGACGGTACCGCCACTGTATGCGTGGAGGTTCTCTATTTGGCGAAAGCCGGTCATTGGAGAAATCTGAGAAGGCTATAGAGAATCGGAGAGACGCAAGTCAGGAGAACTGCTCAAATGAG
>SVLL01000062.1 GCA_015067935.1 Oscillospiraceae bacterium
ATGGTTGAAGCAAATTCAGGCCATGCGCTTAGAAACGAAGGAACACAAACAAAGACTGATTGACATTTTTGTAAACGCCGTATATCTCTACGACGACAAATTGGTCATAACGTTCAATTATAAGGAAGCAACTAAAACCGTAAGCCTAAAAGAGGTAAACGGTTCGATTATAGAATGTGCTGGTGTACCAAAAATAAAAGGCGCCCTTTTGGGTGCCTTTTATTTTTAGTTGGAAGGGACTCGAAAGGGCGTTAAGAAAACTGTCCGGTGGACAGTTTTTAGCCCGTGGGAGAGTCCATAGAAGAAAGATGGCATCCCATCGGGATGTTAGCTTTCTTCTATAAAATCATATATAGCGGCAGTTATTGTGTGTCTGGGCACCCATTTGGGTGCCTTTTATTTTTAGCCGGAAGGGACTCGAAAGGGCGTTAAGAAAACTGTCCGGTGGCTAAATACGCAAAACAAGAGAGGATGTTTCCTCTCTTGTTAATATTTCGATACCATTTCCAATACGAAATCCATCAGTTCCAGGCTTTCCACATAAAACCATGCTTCCATCCCACCACTGGGATCATAATAGGACACTTGTATTCTTCCGGACGTTTTGCTGAAGTCGCTGATCTTATAACATGAGCCGTCATTGCAATACACACGCACCAACCAATCCGGAGTAGTGCCCTCACCATTAGCCTCTCCTGCATATTTTGCCGCATTAAATAATTCAATGAATCTTTCGGCATCTTCAGCTTCAAGGTTGACCGAAGCTGTAAACGGTTGGGGCAATAACGAGATTCGATCAATCTCATCCACATTCAGCTTGTACCGGTTTTGCCAGCAAACGACACCTAGCACAATTCCCAGCACAATACACAATGCCAAAGCACCTGCAATAATCCATCCTTTTTTCTTCATATGCTTCTTCTCCTTACTGTGTGCCAGATTCTTACAATAATATTATAATATCCCACCCTCCTTTGTCAATGAGAACAATTTAAAACGGACCGCTCCGCAGAACAGTCCGTTTTCTTATTTCTTTCGTTTCAGCAAGCACAGCAAAAGAACAACAGGGAAAACGATCGCCGTCAAAATCCCCAGCTGTATATTTCCGTTCAGGGCATCGGACGCCAGACCCGTCACCGTTGAGCCGGCAGTGCAGCCGATATCTCCTGCCAGTGCAAGCAGGGCAAACATTGCCGTTCCGCCCATCGGAAGGGTCGCAGATGCCTTGCTCAAGGACCCCGGCCACATAATTCCCACCGCGAAACCGCAGAGTGCACAACCCATCAGGCTCAGCACCGGGATGGGTGACAAGGCTGTCAGCAAATAGGCCGCCACGCACAACACGGCACTACCCTTCATAAACTTGTCAATGGAAATCCGATGGCCGAATTTACCGTAAATCACACGGGACAAGCCCATCATAATCGCAAAGGTCATCATTCCGGCTATATCGCCGACAGCTTTGGAAACGCCAAGTCCCTTCTCCGCCAAGGCAGATGCCCATTGTGCCACCGCCTGCTCCGATGCACCGGCGCAAAGCATCATAATTACCAGCACCCAGAAGGTCTTGCTTTTGCACAATTGGCCGATGCCCATTCCCTTCTCGCCCCCCTTAATCAGGGGTGCTATGGGTGTTTTCATAAAAATCAGTGCATTGACAAGGGGAATTGCCGCCCAGATGATGGACAGAATTTTCCAGTTGTCCACACCAAATGCGGCAAAAAAGCCCGTGGAGATCAGCACCACGCCCATATGCCCCCAGCAATAGAAGGAATGGAGCAGGCTCATCGCCTTTTCCTTGTTGTCCGTGGGGCAGCTTTCCATAATGGGGCTGACCAGCACTTCAATCAGGCCGCCGCCGATGGCGTAAATCACCACCGCAATCAATATCCCCCCATAGGGCGGCATAACTTCCGGAAGCAGAGCCAGTAATACCAGCCCTAGAGCACTCAACAGCTGTGCTGCGACGATGGATGGGCGATAACCGATTTTGTCCACAAAAAAGGTTGCCGAAAAATCTGTAAGCAGCTGCACAACAAAATTGACCGTTGCCAGCATAGTGATTTGGGACAGCGAAAGGCCAAAACTATTTTGAAAGGCAACAAACAGCAGCGGCACAAAATTGACGATGATCGCCTGCACCGTTGAGCCTGTAAAGCAGGCAAATATGGTAGTTTTATATGTCAATCTCATTTTTCTTACTGGGTCAGGATGTTAATCAGCATCTGCACGCACTTTTCCATATCCTCAACGGGAATATACTCAAATCGTCCGTGGTAGTTCTCGCCACCGGTACACAGATTGGGGCAAGGCAGACCTTCATAGGAAAGTCTTGCGCCGTCCGTGCCGCCACGGATGGGCACCTCCCGGGGATTCATACCAGCATCCGTCATTGCCTTCTTTGCCCGATCAACAATGTGCATACACGGCTCAATATGCTGACGCATATTGAAATAGCTGTCCCGGATGGTCAGCTCCACAGTGCCTGCACCGTACTTGGCATTCATAAAGTCTGCCGCCGCGGTCATTACTTCCTTCTTGGCTTGGAACTTTTTCATATCGTGGTCCCGGATGATATAGCGCAGCTCAGATTGCTCCACCTCGCCCTTCATATCCGTCAGGTGGATAAAGCCCTCATAGCCCTCGGTACATTCCGGACGCTGATGCACCGGCAGCAGGCTTTGATATTCCATAGCCAGATACTGGGAATTGACCATCTTATCCTTGGCGGAGCCGGGGTGGATGTTCAGGCCGTGGAACACCACCGTTGCACCGGCTGCATTGAAATTTTCATACTCAATTTCACCGATGGATCCACCGTCTGCCGTATAAGCAAAGTCCGCATGAAAACCCTTCACATCAAAAAGATCCGCACCCCGACCGATCTCCTCATCAGGGGTAAAGCCAATTTTCAGGGTCGCGTGGTTCATTTTGGTCTTCAGCAGGAACTCTGCGGCAGTCATAATTTCAGCAATGCCAGCCTTGTCATCCGCGCCCAGCAAAGTGGTGCCGTCGGTGACGATCAGGTGCTTGCCGTGATGATTTTTCAGGCTGGGATAATCAGCTTCCCGCAGCCAGATATCTTTTTCCTCGTTCAGACACACATCGCCGCCGTTGTAGGCGACAATTTTCGCCTTCACATTGGCACCGGAGGCATCCGGAGAGGTATCCATGTGGGCAATCAGACCGATGGTGGGCAGCTTGGGATCCCCGGGGACAGTGCCGTAAATATAGCCGTTGTCGTCCATTTTGGCATCGGCTATTCCCATTTCCTGCATCTGCGCTACCAACTCTGCGCCCAACAGCTTCTGCTTGTCTGTGGACGGGCAGGTGGGGCTGAATTCATCAGATGCGGTGTCGAAGGACACATACTTTAAAAAGCGTTCTGTTACATTCATTTTGACTACTCCTTACAGGAAAGAGCCGCCGCAGTTTGCGGCGGCTCTCGTGTTTACAGTTGATTACTTGGCAGCATTGACCAGCTCAGCGGTATCCTGTGCGATCATCAGCTCTTCGTTGGTGGGGATGACCCAAACCTGAACCTTGGAATCAGGAGTGGAGATCAGAGCCTCCTTGCCGCGAACATTGTTCTTCTCGGGGTCGATCTTGACGCCCATAAAGCCCAGATATTCGCAGATAGCGGCACGGGTGGAAGGACCGTTCTCGCCAACACCGGCGGTGAAGGTCAGCACATCAATGCCGTTCAGCGCGGCAGTGTAGGAGCCGATATACTTGGCGACTTCGTAGTAGAACTTCTCCAGAGCCAGCTTGCACTTTTCGTTACCCTCAGCATCACCTGCTTCCAGATCGCGGAAGTCAGAGGAAGTCTCAGACAGAGCCAGCACGCCGGACTTCTTGTTCAGCATATTCAGGCACTCGTCAACATTCATACCGTACTTGTTGCAGATGAACTGCACCACGCAGGCATCGATATCGCCGGAGCGGGTACCCATAGGCACGCCGGCCAGAGGGGACAGG
The DNA here is from genome assembly GCA_015067935.1 of Oscillospiraceae bacterium. Taxonomy (GTDB): domain Bacteria; phylum Bacillota; class Clostridia; order Oscillospirales; family Oscillospiraceae; genus Faecousia. Next base: position 3,979 of record SVLL01000062.1, read on the forward strand.
CCCATGGAGGTATCCTGGCACTTGCCGTCCTTCACAGCGGACAGAGAGGAGCCGTTGCCCAGATGACAGTTGATCATCTTGAACTCCTTGGAGCCGTACAGCTCAGCAGCCCGACGGGCGATATACTTGTGAGAAGTACCGTGGAAACCGTAACGACGGATGTCGTCATTCTCAAAGTACTCGGTGGGAATGGCGTAGCGGTAAGCCTTGGGGGGCATGGTCATGTGGAAAGCGGTATCGAACACAGCAACCTGAGGAGTGTTGGGCATAACAGCCTGGCAGGCGCGGATGCCCATCAGGTTTGCGGGGTTATGCAGGGGGCCCAGAGGGATGCACTTCTCGATGGCCTTGATGACCTCGTCGTTGATGATGCAAGACTCGGAGAACTCCATACCGCCGTGCAGCACGCGGTGACCGACAGCGTCGATCTCATCGGTGGACTTGATGACACCGTGCTCAGCGTCAACCAAGATCTCCAAAACGGCCTGAATGGCCTCAGAGTGGCTGGGCATGGGGATGTCCTTAACCACCTTGTTGTCGCCGACCTTATGGGTCAGACGGCCGTCGATATAAATACGCTCGCACAGACCCTTTGCGGACACATCGCCGGTCTCGGGATTCATCAGCTGATACTTAAGGCTGGAGCTGCCGGCATTGATAACCAGAACATTCATGGGAAATTGCCTCCTATAAAATAAATATTTTCTTTTTTCATTATTTGTGGTATGATAGCCATAGCTGGTTGCATTATACCGCATTTAAAACAATTTCTCAACCCCTAAAAGGGAACTTTTTTGGAAAAGGAGGGATTTTTTTGAAAATCATCGGCATCATTTGCGAATACAATCCCTTTCATCTTGGCCACAAGAAACAATTCGACCGGATTCGGGAGACATTTGGAGATGACAGTGTCATCGTCTGCCTGATGAGCGGAAATTTTGTGCAAAGGGGTATGCCGGCCATTTTCGACAAATCCCTCCGGGCGCAAGCTGCCATCAACTGCGGTGCGGATCTGGTGCTGGAGCTGCCGGTAAACTACGCGCTCTCCTCTGCCGAGGGCTTTGCCACCGGCGGTGTGCGGATTCTCTCCCATTTTTGTGATTACCTCTGTTTTGGCAGTGAAACGGGTGACACTGACACATTGCTTTCCACTGCCCGGGCTCTGCTTTCGCCGGAGTTTTCGCCCTTACTGCGGCAGGAATTGGAAAGCGGCTGCTCCTACCCCAGTGCCCGGCAGCAAGCACTGGAGAAAATGGGTACAAATGCCTGTCTTTTGGAAAAACCCAATGACATTCTCGCTGTGGAATACTGCAAAGCGATTCTGGCGCAGGATAGCCCGATGAACCCCTTCCCCATCCGCCGGGAAGGTTGCTATCACGATAATTCTCCGGATGCCGAAAATCCCTCTGCCACCTCCATTCGCGAGCTGATTGCTGCAGACAAGGCTTGGGAGAATTATGTTCCGGCTGAGGCGGTGTTAAACGATGCACCGTTGCATACATTGGCAGCCGGTGAGCGGGCGATGCTTGCCAAGCTGCGGACAATGTCAGATGCAGAATTTGAAGCACTCCCCTACGGTTCTGAGGGTCTTTGGCGAAAGCTGATGCATGCGTGCCGGGAAAGTGCCACCTTGGAGGACATTCTCACCGCCACAAAATCCAAACGCTACACCCGCGCCCGGCTGGACCGGATGGTAATGTGCGCTTACCTTGGCATCACGAAGCAGAATCTGGAAAGCAGCCCCCCTTATGTCCGGGTGCTCGGGCTGGGACAAAAGGGCATCCCGGTACTGAAAAGAGCAAGAGAAACCGGCCTTTTCCCCCATATCGGCGAAAAGACCGGCCACGAATATGAAAAGCTGGAACAACGGCTGGATGATCTTTACGGTCTATTCTGTGTGTCCTCCCCCTCCCCTGCCGGGCAAACCGAAAAACGGAGGATTTACCTAACCAAATAAAAAAGCCGCCCGAATGGGCGGCTTTTTGTATGTTCTTACAGCTTATCGCCAACCAGAGCCAATGCTTCCTCATCGGCAACCAGCACGAAATCGGGGTGCAGCTGCAGAATGGAGGCAGGCATCTGGGGATTCACGGGACCGCAGAAAGCTTCGTAGACAGCCTGTGCCTTGTTGGCACCGGTGGCGATCATCACGATGCGCTTGGCCTGCATAATGGCAGACATACCCATAGTGTAGGCCTGACGGGGCACCAGGCTCTCATTCTCAAAGAAACGGGAGTTGGCATTGATGGTGGAAACGGTCAGGTCAACACGGTTGGTACCGGTGCTGAACTGCTCAGCAGGCTCATTGAAGCCGATGTGACCGTTGGCACCGATGCCCAGCAGCTGCAGATCTACGCCGCCCAGATCAGCAATAACCTTGTCATAGCGGCTGCACTCAGCAGCTGCATCCAGATTCAGACCGTTGGGCAGGTTGGTGTTCGCCTGATCGATATTGATACCGTCGAAGAAATTCTTCTTCATAAAGTAAGCATAGCTCTGGTCGTGGTCAGCAGCCAGACCCACATACTCGTCCAAATTGACGGTCTTGGTCTGGGAGAAGTCCACATCACCCTGCTTGCACCACTGGATCATCAGCTGGTAAGCACCCACGGGGCTGCTGCCGGTAGCCAAACCCAGAACACAGTCGGGCTTCAGGATAACCTGAGCGGAAATAATGCTTGCCACTTTGCGGCTGGCATCTTCATAATTTTTTGCACGAATTAAACGCATAAGAAACACTCCTTAAGTTTTTTCTTCATCTTAACATTTCCAAACTTTTCTGTACAGATGGCGGGCGTTTTTCAGTTTAATTTGATAAAAATAAAGTCACTTTCTCCACATCAAAACTTGCAATTATCGGTAATTTGTGCCATAATAGCCCTGCGAGGTGATACGATGGAAAACAAAAAAGTATTGACCACAAAGCAGTTGGTGCTGGTAGGACTTTTGGCCGCGCTGACCTGCGTGGGCTCCGGTATGCGCATTAAGGTTCCCGAGGCAGTAGGCACCTCTGCTTTCCATCTGGGTAACATATTGTGCGCACTTTCCGGCATTCTCCTGGGCCCGTGGCTGGGCGGATTGGCCGCTGCAATGGGCTCCGCTCTTTATGATATGCTGGACCCTCTGTATATTTCCGAAAGCTGGCTGACTTTTTTGATGAAGGGTGCCTATGGCATTGTGGCAGGTTTGGTATGTGGCAAGAACTGGGGCTACGGCAAGGCCGTGTTGGCCTCTGTGGCAGGCGCGCTGACCTATGCCTTGCTTTACCTGTGCAAAACATTTTTCTACAGCGGTATGCTCTTGTACGGTCTGACAGCCGATGCCGCTTGGGCAAATGTCATCACCAAGCTGCCGGCAACAACCTTTAATGCGGTGGTTGCCGTTGTAGCCGCACCGCTGCTGGCGATTGCCCTGCGAAAGGCGTTAAAAAAGAGCCGCCTTTTGATCAATTGAAAAAGGAACCCCCCGGTGAAACCGGGGGTTCTTCATATGCGGGCATAGCCCTCTGTTCCTCGCGTAACACGTAAACGCGTAATTCTATTCTGCCAACTGCGAAATAGA
>SVLL01000063.1 GCA_015067935.1 Oscillospiraceae bacterium
ACAATAGATAACTTTTCTTCTTTACTGCGTACAACGTATTTTCCTGCCATAGTTCCACCCCCAACTCTATAATAGCATAAAAATAATGGTAGGCACTTTCGTGTCTACCATTATTTTATCACTTCACTCAAAAGCGCGGGTGCCGATTTTATTGAAGAGAGTGGAGAAAATAGGTGACTGCCAGCAGGTCAGCACAACCACCGGGAGAGAGGTTTTTCCCGATAAAGGCATCGTCTAAATCGCTTATGGCCGACAAAGTGGGGGATGGCAATAATGCAGATGCTGCTTTTGATGCCCACTCGGCACCATCTTTGCCGCCACGGTGATATAAATTCGTATCTGCAACTTTTGCTATCAGGTGGATTAAAGTGATTGCACCGGCATCGTTTTTGGATGCTCCGTCAGCCAGTGCCTTTTCGTAGCAGGGGAGCGCAATCTCGGATACGGAAGGCAATCCGCTTGCAACCTCCTGCCGAATGCCACCGACCCCGTATTGCAGATAGCACAGCTCCCCGGCAGTTGTGCCGGTTGCGTTCGTCAAATCCGATACAGCACTTTCAGATACGATTTTTGCACATTCTCTCAGGAGACTGTCCGTACTTGCGATGGGGCATACAGCATGCCAAAGTCTGCCGATACTCCCACAGAGGATACCCATAGTATATATGATCCCTTTATGGGTGTTGACACCTCCCGTTGCCTGATACATATTCTTTTCTGCTTCTATGCCTGCAATGCGCAGAGAAGGAAAGGTATGAGTAGGAGACAAATTGGCGGTTTCCTGACCAATTTTGACGCACTCCTTAAAATAGGGGCGAAGTGCCTCTGCGCTGGCGAGGAAATGGTCAAGCGTCATATCCTGGTGGCTACCGTTGTTCCGGCGATCCACCAAGCCCGGCTTGGGTGTAGTATTCACTTCGTCAATAAGACTTTGAACAGCAAGTGCAGCAATATGCTGTCGGTCCTCCTTCGCAAAATGCTCTTCAAGAATCTGATTGGTAATGCCTTGGAGCTGAGAAACGGAATGCAGCCGTCCCGCGGCGCATACTCGTCCCGGTGCGCCGCACACCAGGCAGCCGCGCTGGTGTTTGCGTTCCAGCTTATCGCCGCTTTTGTCCAGAACATCCATATCGAACAGCCGTCCAATAGGGGAGGCATCTTCCAAATGAACGCAGATCTGCTTCAGTGAAAATGCATCCATATCCACTGCCAGTAAAGCGGTACAGCCGGTGGATGCAAGGTCAATATGTATTTTTTTAATGGATTCTGACGGCAATCTGCTCTGCAGTGCCTGTAAACCAAACTGAAAGCCCCGTTCAATAAGTGGCGTATTTTTAATCGGTCCGGCAATGTTCATTGTAAACGAAATTACGGGACAGCCGAAATCCTTGAGCAGCTGCTGCTGCAGCTCTGCACGGGCTTCTCTGGCGTTCAGAATATCGATTAAACTGACTTCCATAATCAGTCCCAACCCGGACGCTGATTCTGGTTATCCAGACGCTCCAATATTTCATCGGAGTTTTCACCTACACAACCAACCAGCAGATAACGACGCTTAAAACGGTCATAAATCAGATGGTGCATCAAACGGAAATTCTCAATCTGTCCGGTGTTGCGCACATGGATTCGCGGACCGTTGCACTTATGCACCTTATCACCCACGCTGATATGGTTTTCGTCCACGTAGCCAACGGGGAGGTTTTGAGCAATAATGTCATTAACCTGCGCTTCCAAAGCAGGGATGTCCACATCCGGAGGGGTTTCAGGGAAATAGATGGCAAAACCGTGACGCACATCATCGTGACCGCATCGCTCCCGGTCAAAATCCCCCATACACATCTCGCAAAGGTCCTCAGCCGTATGTGCCATCAGGCGATAGGGGAGGGACTGATACACTGCGGTCCGGATTTCTTCCGGTTCCGGTCCGAAAATATTGGGTCGGGCAATTAACACCTGTTCGCCCACACCAATCAGCAGATTGGCATTGGCACCCAAGAGAGGATAGACCAGATCAAAATGCTCCACGACAACCCGACGCCCCTTGTGCAGAGCCTCTGCGATGGCGTCGGCCAGTGTACTCATCTGGGTGAAACCGTTTTCAAAGCGGATGTCCACATGGTAGGTGTGGGGAGAGAAAAATGCGAAGCCCTGATCCTGCTCCAAAAGGGGGAGAGGTCGGACATATACACCGTTGTCATCGTTGGTCAGCTCCAGACCGGGGAACATGCCCCGAATCAAGGCACTTTTGCCGGAGCCGGCCTCGCCGATGATGCCAATGAGCTTGTCATTGGGGGAAAGATACAATTGGGCGATCTGAATGCCAAGTGCATACATGCGGTTGTGACCGCGGGGAGCAAAGTAGCTGCTGAGAATATGGGTAGGGCGTCTGTCTGCCATGAGATTCACTCCTTATGTTCGATTTTTTAAATAGGCAAGCGTTGTTTCCGGAACAAGCTTTTCCAAAAGCTGCCAATCCTGCACACACCATGCGGCTCTGACAGCGCCGGCACTGATGGGAACATCAGAAACAGTCAGCCGTGGGATTTCCGTGACGGTTATCCCGTAGGTGGGCAATGTAGCCTTCAATACATCGTTATATTGATTTGTCATAACGCTGAGCGGTTCTGTTCCCACAAATCTGCGTGTGATACCAAGAACGGGCGCAAAATGCCGGGTGAAGATCTCCAGATCCAGCTGACAGTGAATTTGGGTTGCCTGATCCCGATCCTTCAAAAAGTAAGTGGGGAAGGTGGCAGAGGAGATCAGGTAGGGACCGGTAGGGCAGACCGTCACATTGGGAATGTGGGCAGTGCCGCGCTTTACCAACTCCAGCCGATCAGCGGCGGGAAAACAGCCCTTGTCCTCTGATAGAACAAAGACATACAGATGCTCACAGCTTTTGGCGGCAGTCTCGATCAAATATAGGTGTCCCAAAGTAAATGGGTCACAGTTCATCACAACCGCGCCGACAGTTTCAGCGGATGTTTTCGGGATAGCCGCAAGAAAATCGTGAATGCCGTTTTGCCGGTCTTCCATCAGCAGTACATCACCGGTGGCGGCAACGGGATAGAAGAACAGGGGCGCAAACAGATTTGCATTGACGGGCTTGGTGTACAGAAACAGATGATCAAAGCCCGCTCGGAAGGCATCCTGCCGCAATGCGGTCAGTACGGTTGCCAGAAGACCTTCTCCCTGCCGGTCGGGGGCAACGGCAATACACTTCAGAAGATTATCCTGCCGGGAGCCGGTGGCAACAAGGGTTTCCTCATCCCATACAAGGACGGTGCTGTCTACTGTTTCATCGGCGGATAATCCAACCCGTTCGAGAAAATTGCGCCAGATGTTGCGCTTCGGTCCCTTGAGGGGAGAATGCAATGCAATGTCCATCGGTTTCTCCTTTCCATGCTTGATAGTGACATTATATACGATAATGCGCAGATATGCAAATAAAAAACAGAAAACAATTGCAATATTTTGAATTGTGTTATACAATATAGGCGGATTGTTACAGTAACTTTTGCGATTTCGGAAAAAGGAGTATGGAATTATGGAGATTTTAAAGCGTGCATCTGCCGGTACGATGGAATCGAGCGATGCCTATGTGGAAATAGAACCGGCATCCAACGGGTTGAATATTCAGCTGGAATCTGTAGTGAAGGGGCAGTTTGGCGAATCCATTGACCGTACCATTCGTCAGGTGCTGAGCGAGCAGGGTGTGGAGAATGCCAATGTTCGGGTGGTAGACCGTGGTGCGCTGGAATGTGTCCTGCGCGCCAGAGTGGAAACTGCCGTCCTTCGTGGAAAGGGGGAGCAATGATGCGACGCAGTATGCTTTTTTTGCCCGGCAATAATCCCAATATGCTGATTAACGGCAATTGCTTGGGTGCGGATGCTGTTATTTTTGATCTTGAAGATGCCGTTTCTCCCGACGAGAAGGACGCGGCAAGGATTCTTGTGCGCAATACCATGCGGTATATGGATTTCCGGGGCTGTGAGATCATTGTCCGCATCAATTCCATTGATACACCATACTGGAAAAAGGATATTGATGCTATTCTACCCTACACGCCCGGTTTGATATTGTTGCCTAAGACCGGTACTGCGGCAGATGTTCTGGCGGCTGATGCCTACATTACGGAAGTGGAAGAAAGGCTGGGCCTTGCAAATGGCACCGTCGGCCTGATGCCGTTGATTGAAACGGCCTTAGGTGTTGAAAATGCCTTCGCCATTGCCTCTGCTACGAAGCGCATCAAAGCTCTGTTCCTGGGCGCGGAGGATCTGACGGCTGATCTGCAGTGCAAGCGTACCAAGGAAGGACGGGAGATCGAATATGCCCGTACCAGACTTGTGATGGCCGCCCGCGCCGCCGGCGTTGAAGTTTACGATACTCCCTTTACGGATGTGAATGACGACGAAGGCATTGAAATTGATGCAAGTCTTGCAAAGAGCCTCGGTTTTAGCGGCAAAGCTTCCATTTCTCCTCGCCATGTAGAGGTTATCAATCGGGTTTTCAGCCCCACACCGGCGGAAATTGACTATGCTTATGAAGTGATGGAGGCCATTGCGCTGGCAAAGAAGCAGGGCAAGGGCGCAATTGCACTTCGGGGCAAAATGATCGATGCGCCCATTGTGATGCGCGCGGAGCGTACCATCGCGATGGCAGAGGCACTGGGCCTCGGCAGGAGGGAGGAAGTATGAGTAAACTGGTAAAATCTATCCGGGAGGCAGTGATCCTCTCCGGCCTGAAGGATGGTATGACTGTTTCTTTCCATCACCACCTGCGAAATGGCGATTTCGTGCTGAATATGGTTATGGCGGAAATTGCCGAATTGGGCATTAAGGATCTGACGGTAAATGCAAGCTCTCTGTTTGATATTCACGCGCCGCTTTTGAATCATATTGAAAATAAGGTGGTTACCGGCCTGTCCGCTGATTACATATCTGCCGGCTTAGGCCGTGCTATTTCTCAGGGGATCATGGACAAGCCCGTACAGTTCCGGACGCACGGTGGTCGCCCCAAGGACATTGCTACCGGAAAAACTCCCATTGATGTGGCCTTCATTGCCGCCCCGGCATCCGATGCTATGGGCAACTGCTCCGGTAAGTACGGCCCTTCTGCCTGCGGCAGCTTGGGTTATGCCTATGCAGATGCCATGTATGCCAAGAAAGTGGTTGTCATTACCGATAATTTGGTTTCCTATCCCTTGCAGGATTGGTCCATTTCCGAAAGCTATGTGGATTATGTGGTAACGGTGGATGCCATCGGTGATCCCAAGGGCATCGTTTCCGGTACAACCCGGATCACCCGTGATCCGGTTGGTCTGATTATGGCATCTCACGCCGCAAAGGTAATTGAAACCTCCGGACTTTTAAAGGATGGCTTCTCCTTCCAGACCGGTGCCGGTGGCGCATCTCTGGCAGCTGCAAAATTCCTGAAGGAGATTATGCTCCAAAAGGGCATTCAGGGCAGCTTTGGTCTTGGCGGCATAACCGGCTATATGGTGGATATGCTGCAAGCCGGCTGTTTCCGGAATCTTTTGGATGTTCAGTGCTTTGATTTGACCGCAGTAGAATCCTTGCGCAATGACCCCCGTCATCAGGAAATCTCCGCTATGCACTATGCAGCACCCGGCAGCCGCAGTGCAGTGGTGGATAGTCTGGATGTGGTCATTCTTGGTGCAACGGAAATCGACACGGGCTTTAATGTAAATGTGCACACCGATTCAAACGGCGTGATTATGGGCGGCTCCGGCGGGCATAGCGATACAGCTGCAGGGGCAAAGCTCTCGATGATTATTGCACCTATGTTCCGTGCGAGAATGCCCATCGTTACCGACCGCGTGACCTGCATTTCCACTCCCGGTAAGGACATTGATGTACTTGTGACGCAAGGTGGCATTGCGGTGAATCCTGCTCGGGTAGAGCTTCGTGAGAGCTTGGTTGCAGCCGGTCTGCCCATTGTAGACATTCACGAGCTGAAAGAAAAGACGGAACGGATTACCGGCAAGCCCAAGCGGATTCCTCACGGGGATAAGGTGGTGGCAGAGGTCATTGGACGGGAAGGGAATCTGCAGGATCAGATTTTCAGCATCCTTTAAAGGAGAACATATATGCGAACCATTAACGCACAACAAATTACAGATACTGTTGCCAGACTTTGTATCGAGGCAAATTGCCATCTGAGTCAGGATATTAAGGACCGCTTAAGTGGGATGTATGCAGCAGAAAGCTGGCCTCAGGCAAAGGAAATTCTGGAACGGATCATTGAAAATTACAATATTGCCGACAGGGAATGTGTGCCGGTCTGTCAGGATACGGGTATGGCCTGCGTCTTTTTGAAGATCGGTCAGGAAATCTACATTGACGGTGACCTGATGGAGGCTGTCAACGAGGGCGTCCGCCGAGGCTATGGGGAAGGTTATCTTCGCAAGAGTGTTGTCTGGGACCCTTTGGATCGGGTCAATACCGGGGATAACACCCCTGCGATGCTCTATACCGAACTTGTGCCCGGCGATCAGCTGGAGATCACCGTTGCGCCCAAGGGCTTTGGCAGTGAGAATATGAGCCAAATCAAAATGCTCCGCCCATCTGATGGCGTGGAGGGCGTGAAGGATTTTGTCCTCAAGGTAGTGGAGGAGGCCGGTCCCAATCCCTGCCCGCCCATTGTGGTGGGTGTTGGCATCGGCGGCACTTTTGACAAGGCGGCCCTGATGGCCAAAAAGGCTTTGCTGCGGAGTGTGGATGTTCCCAACGAAAAGCCCTTCTATGCAGAACTGGAAAAGGAACTGCTGGAAAAAGTAAATGCCCTTGGTATCGGTCCGCAGGGCTTTGGCGGTAAGACTACGGCATTGGCTGTGAATATTGAATCCTGCCCCACCCATATTGCAGGACTTCCGGTGGCAGTGAATATCAACTGCCATGTGACCCGGCATAAGACGGAGGTGCTTTGAGATGAGGAATGTTAAAATCACCACACCCCTAAACCGGGAAAAAGCAAGAACCCTCCGCGCAGGTGACAGCTGCCTGATCTCCGGTGTGATCTATACCGCCCGGGATGCCGCCCATAAGCGGCTGTGTGAGCTGGTGGCCGCCGGAAAGGACCTGCCCTTGGATATTCAGGACAGTATCATTTACTTCGTAGGACCCACCCCTGCAAAGCCCGGTCAGGCTATCGGCTCCGCCGGTCCTACCACATCCTATCGGATGGATGCCTATAGTCCCACTTTGATTTCTCTTGGACTGACCGGTATGATCGGCAAGGGAAAGCGAGGCCCGGAGGTTGTGGAAGCAATGAAGACCCACGGCGCGGTGTACTTCGGTGCCATCGGCGGTTGTGGGGCACTGC
>SVLL01000006.1 GCA_015067935.1 Oscillospiraceae bacterium
TCGTCGGTGATGTAGATAGCTGCGGTGAAGTCCTTAACAGACTTGCAGATATCCTTGTAGTTCAATGTTGCATCGTAACCGGAAACGATGGGATAGCTCACACCGTTCTCCAGCTCCAGACCGTCGGCAGGAATCACGATCCAGCCGAAGGTGCCGTAGTTGCCTGCCAGATAGCAGCCGTCGGAGATGATGCTGCCATTGGTCAGACCGTCGATGGTCAGGTAGAAGTCCACCAGATACTTGCTGAACTCGCCGGCAAGGCACTCCTCCAGCGTATCGTTTGCCTTGAAGTTCATAACGATCTGAAGAGGACGGTTGACGGTAGCGTCGCCGCTGGGCCAGCACATATAGTCATCCTCGGGGGTCAGAACAGTGGGATCCTTGACGGTAACGGTTGCGTTGGGCAGCTTGGTTACCACACTCTCACGGGAGATCTCTGCGCCGCAGACGGTGCAGTAGACAACGCGGTCATAAGAACCGTCGGAGGTGTTGGAGGGAGATACCCAGTTTTCCTTCACGGCGGTGCCGGCGGTGTGACCCAGAGCGGCAACCTCGTCACCGATGTAGGAATCACCGCAAACGGAGCAGGTGTAGGTGGTATAGCCCTTGTCGGTGCAGGTGGGTGCGGTTACAACTGCGTTGTAGCTATGACCCAGTGCATCCACGGTAGTGGTCACGCGGCTGGTTTCAGCACCGCAGACGGTGCAGTAGGTAACGGTGTCGTAAGAACCGGTGTTGGTGCAATCAGGAGCGATATTGTTCTCGATCACTGCCTCGCCATCGGTGTGACCCTTGGCGGTAACATTGATGAAGGGGAACTGTGCCAGGTAGTCCTTGGCTTCCTGATCGTAACGGGAATCCCAGGAGCAGCCGCAGCCCTTGTTGCAGGAAATGACAATATAGCCATCCTCGGTGCAGGTTGCGGAGTGAACCTGCAGGCCGCCGTACTGGTGACCGGTAGCTTCAACCTCATCAGCGATGTAGGTATCGCCACAGACGGAGCAGGTGTAAGTAGTATAGCCCTTGTCAGTGCAGGTAGGTGCGGTTACAACTGCATCGTAGTCGTGACCCAGAGCATCTACAGTAACGGTCTCGCGGCTGATCTCTGCACCGCAGACGGAGCAGTAGACAACCAGATCATAAGAACCGGTGTTGGTGCAGTCTGCAGCAACATCGTTCTCCTTCACTGCTTCGCCGGGAGTGTGACCCTTGGCGGAGACAGCCTCGGTCTTGGTCTCGCCGCAGGTGCCGCAGGTGTAGGTCTTCACGCCGTCCTCGGTACAGGTGGCATCGGGATCGATAACACCCTCGCCCCAAGCATGGCCGGTTGCAGCAACCTTGTCTGCCACATAGCTGTCACCGCAAGCGCAGGTGTAGGTGGTGTAGCCCTCGGTTGTGCAGGTGGGTGCAGTAACAACTGCATCGTAGTCGTGACCCAGAGCATCTACAGTAACGGTCTCACGGTTGATCTCTGCACCGCAAACGGAGCAGTAAACAACCAGATCATAAGAACCGGTGTTGGTGCAATCTGCAGCAACATCGTTCTCCTTCACTGCTTCAGCAGGAGTGTGGCCCTTGGCGGAGACAGCCTCAGTCTTGGTCTCGCCACAGGTGCCGCAGGTGTAGGTCTTCACGCCGTCCTCGGTGCAGGTGGCATCGGGATCGATAACACCCTCGCCCCAAGCATGGCCGGTTGCATCGACAGTAACGGTCTCGCGGCTGAGTTCTTCGTCACACTTAGTGCAATAAACAACAAGCTCATAAGAACCAGCGTTGGTGCAGTCTGCAGCAACCTCGTTCTCCTTCACTGCCTCAGCAGGAGTATGCTCGCACTCTTCCAAGAGAGGCAGTTCAGACTTCAACAGGACCACGGCAGCGTTGTCCACGCAGACATAGCCGACATTGGTCATGTACTTCATAATGCTGAAGGTAGCACCGCTCAGAGCTACGCCACCCTTTTCCATAGCGATGTCAACGATCGCGCTGGAGGCCTGGGAGGAAGCGGTGAAGGGAAGCTGAACGCCATCAATATTGACAGTTTCAGAGCCATAATTCAAGGCCAGACGGGGGTAGAACTTGATGTTGGAGTATTCTGCATCGGCCCAGGCATCCACGGTTACCATGTACTGACCTGCACCGGCAGCCTGAATATTTGCAAGGAGAGCGTCCTTCTGGCTGTGCGTTGCAATCACGGCATTGGTCTTACCGGCAATGCAGACAAACTTTGCAGCCTGGCCGTAGATACCGTTATCAACTGCGGTAGCCTGCATTCTGTCGTAGGTGGTGGCGGAAACAGTCCAGCCGGGGAACCACGGAGCACCGTAGGATGCGGTTGCGGAGGTCTCAAAATCTCCGTTGGAGGGAATCAGATTGGCAGACTCTGCAATAATGATGGTCTGCTCAACATACAGGCCCTCGGAATTGCTGTAGACAGCTGCGCTGGGCTTGCCAATAAGGGTATATGCGCCGACCTTGGACAGATCGCCCAGAGGTGCATAGTCCCACTCAACAGCCACATCGACGGTCTCGCCGGTGGACAGAGTGACATTCACAGTTTCTGCCAGACCCAGAGCGGTCTTCCAGCTCTCGCCCACCAGATCATCATAGTTCTGTGCGATGCTGTACACGGTGGAGATCTCGGTGTTGATAGCGGTGATATCAGCGGGGATCTCACCGGTGTATGCCTGCTTCATCAGAACAACCATAGCGTTGTCCACGCAGACATAGCCAACCGCAGTTGAATACTTCATAATGCTGAAGGTAGCACCGCTCAGTGCAACGCCGTCCTTTTCCATATCAATGTTAACCACGGCGCTGGAGGTCTGAGAGGTGGCAGCGAAGGGAATCTGCACGCCATCCAGATTAACGGTGGTGCTTCCGTAATTCAGAGCCAGACGGGGGTAGAACTTAAGCTTTGCATATTCAGCATCTGCCCATGCATCCACGGCAACCAAATATTGACCTGCGCCTGCAGATTGAATATTTGCAAGGAGCTTGCTCGATTCTTTGTGTTTTGCAACCTGTTGATAGAGCTTGTCAGCAATGCAAACAAACTTTGCAGCCTGGCCGTAGATGCCGTTGTCAACGGGGGTCGCCTGCATTTGGTCAAAGACGTTACCAGGAACTTCCCAACCGGGGAACCAGGGTGCACCGTAGGATGCGATTGCGGAATTCTCAAAATCACCATTGGAGGGGATCAGATTCTGATACTCGTGGATGTTCACGAACTGCTTGACAGCCAGACCGTTTGCAATATAATCGGTGGTTGCCACCTTACCGGTCAGGATGTACTTGCCGGTCTTGGACATATCGCCCATAGGTGCAACATCCCACTTCAGGGGAACTGCAACGGCAGAGCCATCGGACAGAGTAGCATTCACGGTGGTGGGCAGGGCATAGGAGATCCAATCCTTGCCAGCCAGATCGTCATAGTTCTGAACCAAGCTGATGGGAGCCAGATCGCCATCAACGGAAGTGACGGTCAGCAGGTTTGCGGGAACCTCAAATGCCTGCTTCAGCAGAACCAGTGCAGCGTTGTCCACGCAGACATAGGGGATCTGCGTCATATTCTTCTTGATGTAGAACACAGCCTTGCTCAGGGCAACATCATTATGAGTCAGGTCAATGTCCACAATGCCGGTTGCGGTCTGAGAGGTTGCAGCAAAGGGAACCTTGGTTCCCTCGAGGTAAACACGGTTGGTGGTGCTGCCGTAGTCCAGAACCAACTGGGGCCACACATTGATGTCGGCATATTCTGCATCGGACCATGCATCAATGCTGATCAGGTACTGACCTGCGCCGGTGGCATTGATGGCATTATGCAGAGAATTGCTGTTCACGACTGTGCCGTTGTCAGCATTCTTTTCGTTGGGGATTGGAACATACATTGCGCCCTGACCGTACATGCCGTTGGCGACAGGGGTAACATTCATCTTATCAAAGTACTTCTCGGAAATGTTCCAGCCGGGGAACCAGGGTGCGCCCCAGGAAGCAGTTGCTGTGGCTTCAAAATCTGCATTGGAGGGGAACAGGTTCTCGTATGCACGAACCTTGACGACAAAGGACACTTCCTTGCCGTCGGCATCCTTGCCGGGGACGACATACAGACCCGGTGTATCGGGGTCAACATACTTTGCGGGATCTTCCCAAGTGATATTCTCAGGCAGGTCCAGCTTGGAAGCCCAATCTGCACCGACATAATCATCGTAACCTTCTACGATGGAAACGCCGGCAGACAGTGCGTTCTCAGCAGCACTTGCCTTGATTGCGAACAGAGAACCGGGGATGTAGGTCAGCAACATCGCCAGGCACAACACTGCAGCAATCAGTTTCTTGCTTTGTTTCATTTTATTTTCCTCCTTAATATTTTACCCTGGAACAATCGAACTGTCTCCTGGGGGTTTTACTTGTTGAGGGGGACTCTCCACTTTTCCGTGAAGCATTCATTTTTTCAAAGATTGGGAAATACGCTCTGTTTTTAGCCCTTTTTTATGAATACTTTGTTTATTATAATGATACCATCCCCCGCATTCTTTATCATCATCAATTTTTTGCTGTATATTAACTTTTTTGCAAAAGGGACACGGCATTGCCGTGCCCCTTAGCATTATTTGCTGCTTCTCAGCCGGGGATGTAGGATGCATCGTTGGTGATTACAAACTCATCGAAGGCAGTTCCAAGTCCGGAACCTCTGAGGTTGGCGGTGTAGGTTTCACCCTCCGTCCACTCGCAGACCGCGATCTGAACCCAGTTGAAGGCATCCGCTGTCCACTTGCCTGCGCAGGATGTCATCCCAGTATGCCGGGCGTATTCATACTGCTCCTTCCCTTCTCCCTCCACATACTTCAGGTAGGCCGCCGTACTGCCATTGACCAGAATCCGTGCCCAGATGTAATAGGTACCGGTGGTTTCAGCGGTATGGGAGAAGCTCAGGTGTGCCGGATTGGTGTTTGCCAGCAGGCCGGGCTTCGTTTCCGGGGGCGTGTAGGAGTGGGTGTAGTAACCGTTCAGACGGACGATCTGATCACTGCCGTGCGCGTATTCATTGGTAAAGAACTGACAGCCTCTCTGTACGCTGGCAACACCGTTGGCGTTATAGGACAGATTGGTGGGGTCCTTATCCGTCAGCAGCTGGGCATTCTCTGCCTGGATCGTGGTAGTGAAGGCGCTGCTGTTTCTTCCGCAGACTGTACAAACTGTACCCTGCAGCGTATGCTTTTCCTTTTCCGTGGTAATGCCCGGGCAGCAGGTTGCTTCCTTCCAATGGTAAGTGGCATCGGACTTATAATCACCGTACTGATGCTCATGCAGCTGCCGCTCCGCATTGCACACATTGCAGGTGGCATCGGCATCATCCGTATAGATGTGCACGCCCTTGTCAGCAATTTCTGTGGTATGACCACAGGTTGCTGCGTGCCAGTGAGAGACTGCATCCGTTGTCCATTCCTGTGCAAAGGTGTGGACATGTTCCTTGGAGGGAGAGTCATTGGCATCATTGGTGATGTAGAACTCGTCGATCCGCACATACTGGGTGAAGCCGCGGAATCTCAGGGCATAGGTCTCGCCGGCAGTCCAGTTATAGGCCTTTTCATTGGTCAGGGCAGTGCCGTTTCTGCATTCCTTATCCAATCTGACCCAGATATAGTCCGAAACATTAGCAGATGCGTCGTTCAGGGCCAGAGGCTGCCGCCAGTAGTAGGTATCCTCACCGCCGTCAAAGTAGCAGTAGATAGAGGAGTTTACAGGTGCATAAACCTTTGCCCAGATGTAGTACTCACCCGACACGTCCGGAGTCACATAGAAGCTCAGGTGCGGGATGGGTGTCCGACCAACTGTAAGGTAATGGTTCCATGCGCCGTGGAATTTGTCAAAGCGGACGACCTGACCGTTCTGATCCAGCACCGCCAAGTTGCCGTCATAGAAACCGCTTGCGCTGGTGGTGCTTGTGATAAAGTTCTCCGTTCCGGCCGCTGCAAGGAAGCCATCCTCGGCCTGAATGGTGACCTTGCCGCCGCTGGTATTGAAGGGCTGCAGCGCACCGCAGACACCGCAAATACGGTCTGCAAAGGTATGCACAGCATAATCCTTCTTGTCGCCGCAGATACATTCGTGCCAGTGACCGGTGCCATTGATGCTCCAGCTGTCGCTGAAAGCGTGCTGGTGAGCAGCTCTTACATAACCGCAGGTGTTACAGGTGGTATCCGTCACGCTGTCAAAGACATGCGCGCCCTTATCGGCCACCAAGGTGGTATCACCGCAGGTAGGCTCGTGCCAGTGTTCATCTGCATTACTGCTCCACTGCTCGCTGTAGGTATGCTTATGGGGAGCAAAGTTTGCATCATTGGTGATGTAGATCTGGTCGATCAGCACACTGTTAATCAAGCCCCTGAACCGGATCGCATAGGTCTGACCTGCCGTCCACATATAGGTTCTTTCGCCCTTCAGTGCTGTATCCACGCGATACTCCTGATAGACCCGTACCCAGATGTAGTCCTGCTCATTCACAGAATAGCCTTCTCTGAACAGCGGCTGGCGGTAGTAATAAGTGTCCGCGTTGGTATCATCGTCGATATAAGCATACATTGCCGGCGGATGTGTGCCGCCCTGGGGTACATACACCTTGACCCAGATGCAGTATTCACCCGTCTTGTCCGGTGTGACCAGCGTACTTACATGGGGAATGGGCATTGTGCCCTCTGTAAGGTACTGATTCCAAGCGGTATGGGTCTTGAGGAATTGCACCGCTGCGCCACCGGAGCAGGCAGAATTTTCAACCACCTTGATTATGCTGCCGGTCGTGTTCGTTCCAAAGTTCTCCGTACCCTCCGGAGCCAGCATCAGATCCTCTGCTTCCAGCGTCAGCTTGCCGCCCGCCATCTTGATGGGCTCCTGCTGACCGCAGATGGTACAAATCTTATCCACATAATTGTGGGGAGCGTACTGGGGATTCTTCAGACCGCAGATGTTACAATCCTTGTCTGCGTGGTTATCAAAGAAGTGTTCGCCATACTCTCTGCGTTCTGCATCCTCACAGCCGCAGGTAGGTGCATACCAGTGGTGGGTATCGTCACCGGTCCAGTTTTCCTCGTAGCGATGGTTGTGAGGCTGATCGTTGGGATCATTGGTCACATAGATCTCATCCAGCACAACGCCTGCTGTGTAGGAACGCAGGGAAATCGTATAAACTCTGCGGGCCGTCCAATCATAGAAGCGTTCCTGCCGGAGCGTATACTCCTTGCGGCACTCTCTCCAAAGTCTGACCCAAATGTAGTTGTCCTCGTCAGCAGAATAGGTTTCAGCTGTCAGGGGCTGACGCCAGAAGTAAGAATCCTCGCCGCCGTCGATCCATGCATAAATGGCAGAATCCATGGGTGCATACACCTTGACCCAGATGAAGAATTCACCGCTCTGATCAGGCTTGACCTTGAAACTCAGGTGAGCGTTTGCCTCGGAGGTGTAGGTGATCAGATTGTTCCATGCGCTGTATGGCCTCAGGAACTTGACACCCTTGCCGCCGGAAATACGGTCATTTTCGATAATGGAGACCAGCTCACCCTGATAGTAAACATTGTTTTCAATGATAACGGTCTCTTCACCGGCCTTACCCAGCAGACCGTCCTCAGCCTGGATGGTCACCTTGCCGCCGGTGGTCTCAAACACACCGTCAGCGGCCACGCAATCGGTGGAAAGCTTGCCGAAGGTAGCACCGTCGTTGCAGGCTTTGATTCGGACGAAAATCGCATCCTGTGCCTGCGCCTCGATTTCTCCCAGCTTTACGGTCACATAGGTATTGGCCTTGCAATCCGGAGCCAGCTCGCTGAGCTTCTGCAAGGTATACTTATACTCTGTATCGCCCACAGAAATTGCACTGAAGAACTGATCCTTGCTGAGATTGGAGACCTTTACGGTAGCCCAAATGGTGTACTTACCGCTGTTATCCGCATTGATCTGCAGGGTGATGTCACCGGGCAGATTCTTGTTGTTCAGCACATAGTCCAGATATTCCTTGGTAGTGCTGCCATCGGCAGAAACCTTCTGCATAGTTGCACCGTCGCCATTTTTCAGCACCATAGACTGGACATAAATAGCATCGGAAGCATTCACACTGAGTTCACCGGTAATGGAGGTGGTTGCCTGGTAGGACTGACCGATGGGGCAGAAGGCAGGATCCATAGAAACCACGAAGCTATCGATGATCAGGCCATTGCAGCCGGAAATAATAGACACCGTGTATTCCTGATCCTTTTGCCATTGGGCAAAAGCACTCTGGATCTCATTTTCGCCCAGTCGGACCCAGACGAACTCCTTCTCATCCTTACACTTGACACCGTTAAAGATGACCTGCTCGCTGTAATACTTGTCACCGGTCACGCCTTCAACACTGACCCACATATTGTTACCGGAGGTAACCTTGGCAGTATTGACCTTAGCCCAGATATAATAAGTGCCGGTCTTCTGGGGGATAAAGGTTGCAGACAGATGAGGCTTGGAGCCTGCTACTGCGCCGGGATTGGAAGCATAGCCCTTGTTCAGCAGCACAGTTTCCTTACCGGAAGCATACTTGTTCTTCTCGATGGTGACACCGTCAGCCATATGGAAGCTCTCAGCTTCGGCCAGCAGCTTGTTGCCCTTGACGGGTTCGCCATTGGGATCAATAATTGCCTGCTCCTGGAAGATGATCTCAGAAATACTGGTATAGGCGTTATTCACCGCTGTGGGCATACGACCGGCTCCCGTATAACGGAAACGACCGTGACCCATAATCTTGACATATCGGGCTTCCACATCCATAAGAACTGTGGTATACCGCTCAAAGTACTTATCGGGATCAATTTCACCGGACTTGATGTTCTCAAAAACAGCTTCATATTCCTTGCCGTCAATAGAAGTGTAAACGTCAAAGACATAATTACTGTACATATCCGGCTCTGTATAGAACATGATCAGCATTTCCGTCAGATGGACAACGCGGCCCAAATCGAAAATACCTTCACTGTGGCGGCTGCCTTCCGTCTGGCTGACCCAACGGGTCTCGGGGTCACCATCCAAGGCACTTGCCATATCCGTGGTGGAATAGCCGGGGTCGATCATACCGGCCACCTGAACGGCAGTGGGATACTCATCCAGGACCTCATCCGTCAGGCTGGGGATCACGCCCTCAGCATCCAAATTGACACGGATCCGATTGATGACCGGATCATAGTGCAGCTCACCGTATTCCTTGAAAATGGTGTTTAGGGAGGACATATCCACCATAATATCACCATTCATCAGGCGGATCTCCTCGGGCTTCATCTTTTCGCCGCCTATGGTAATACCGTCAGCAGATACCTGCCACGGTGTACTGTCAAAGGTGGTCATAAAGGAAGTGCGGTCCTTACTCCATTCCACGTGAGCGTGCAGAGCCTTGAAGGTCAGGCCCAGAGGAACCAGATAATCGTCACCGGAAACAATGGGGTTGGCATTGGTATAGAAGAAGAAATTATTCACCATCATACCAATGGGCTCATTTTCAATGACAATGGGAGTCTCGTCAAAGGTCTTGTTGCTTTCAGCACTGTGGTAGTACAGCTTGATGGTGCCGGCAGGTGCCTCAAAGTAGATCATACCACCATCTTCGGATGCGACCTGTGTGCCCACGGCCTTGCCGTTGACGGCCACGGTCCAAGTGCCGGCCTTCAGGCCTGCCACATTGACCTTGAAGGTCTTGTAGCCTTCGTTCTCGGGAATAGTGAAGGAAACATCCTTGCTGATGCGGTTGTTGCCGTCCATATTGAACATAGCAACATGGTTCATCAGCTGCGCGCCCATCAGAACGCCCTTGCCGTCATAGATCAGCTTGGCGGGGATGGTCTTGGCATCATCGTCTGCATCGCCAACATACATAACATTCAAAATGTAGTCGGTTTGATCTGCAGCCTTGGTGGTGGTGGAAATTTCCACGCGGCCCCAGCCCTGCTCCTGAGAAAGGGTGCTGGTGATGATATCACTGTGGGCATAGTTGTAGCTGCCGACCAGGAACTGCTTGCCGGGACCACCGATCTTTTCGATGGTATAGTTCTCATCTGCATTCTGGGCAGTACCCACATACAGAACCTGATTGGTCAGCATACCGTTGTAATCATCCTTGGTATTCTTGATCACCACGGTGTTGCCATCAATATCCGGCTCGGACTGCATATGCAGCAGGAAGCTCTTCTTGGAGCCAACCTCAAGGGTATGGATCTGGTCAAAGACGATGAACGCGCCGGGGTTTTCGGTGTTACCGTCCAGCTCCAGATTCAAAAACAGCATACTTCTGACAGCTTCCTGAACATTCTGGTCAAAGCTGCTTTGATAAGCACCTGCAATATCACCGGCCAGATAGGAATACTCCGGCTTGTAGGTATTGGGGCCGAATTCTTGACCGACAACCGTTGTCTGCAGATCCGTTCTGCCGGGAACGCCCCAGTTGGTAATTGCTTCGCTGTTCTGGACGCCATAGCGGTTGCGGACAGAGGTGATCGACAGGGTATTATGGGCAATGGAAGATTGGTTGTAATAAGTATGATGGGGCGTACCGTAGATCACATAGTAACCGGATTCGCTGGCCAAAATACCCTTATAGTAGATTTGGAAGTTACCGGCATCCCGGTGCTGGTGGTTATTCAGATAAGCCTGCGTCAGCTGCATCCGCACCAAAACATCGTTAGATTCCACACCCATTTCCCAACCGGTACGGGCCGTCATAGAGCCGGAGGGTGTGGGGAAATACTTGGTATAGGGTAGTGTTGCATAGGTCTTGGCTTCCACTTGGACATCGCCGATCAGCAATGCAAACAGCGCATCTAAGCGGCCGAAATCCACGTTACTGAATTCAAAGGCAAAACGCTTGGCAAAGCCATCTTTATAGAACATACTGACCTTGTGGGCCGCCAATGCGATGGTATTCCAAACTTCGCCTCTGTCCGTCTGGTTTTCCTCCCAGCAGTCGCCCTCACGCAGAAGCTGCGCGTCGGGACGCATGGAATACAAGCCATGATAAAGCACACTCTGTGCGATGGGATCCAGGGCAACAAAGCCATCTGCATCTCCGTCGCCATCCCGGTCGTTCATGCCGCCGGTCATTGCATAGATCAGATACTGGCCGTTCAAATCCGACTCATATCGACCGGCAACACCGTAAACGGTACCCTGATGGTGGACACCGGAAACATTCCACGCATTTCGGGGATTGATGAAAACATCGAAATAGATACCGCCGATGTACTCATAGATGGTGGGATATTCATCGTACAACGCAATGGCCACGTGCATCCAGCTGCTCTGGATCAAGCCGCCGCCGGAGTGAGAGGTAACTGCATCGCCAAAGCCGATATCGATGGGCCAGCCGCATTCAGATGCAGCACCGATATCCTGGACCAGGGCAGCGATCTCCTGCTTTTCTTCGTGGCTCAGCAGATCATAGCACCAATCGTAAACATAGGATGCCGTGAGCTGGAAATCACCACGGGTGTAGATATCAAAACCCTCTGCAAATTTAATGGTCTTCATTGCGGGGATGATCGCCTTAACAGCTGTCTGGCCGTAGTTCTTTGCCATATTGGCATAGAACTTATTGTCACTATCTTTATACAGTGCATAGTACAGTGCTTTTGCAGCAATGGAGCCCAGCTTATCCGGGTTGTATTTGCCGCTGGCACCAAAGTCGCCTTCAAAGGCAATACTCAGCAAGCGGTAGAATTCCGCAGCGACCTCATAATAGGCATCCGATTCCAGCGTTTCCCGGATCCGGGGGATATCCGCAGAGGTAAACATCACGCGGGGGTGCTCACCAACGGTGGGTGTGATCTTGGGAAGATTGTAATCCACCCACTCATACTCGGACATAGCATTCCCCAATGCCTCGACCTTGGTCTCGGTCTGGTCCTCCAGCTCGTAGGTCAGGGTCGCAGTGGCCTCGTACTCCTTGCCGTCAACTGTAAACTTCACGGTGGCGTTCATCTCACCGCTGGGACCGGGGATCACATCACCGGGATTCAGCTCCACTGCGCTCACATCCATAATGGGCAGGCAGGGCAGCAGCATGCTCAGCACCAGCAGGATCACAAAGCAGGAAAGGATGCCCCGCTTCTTGAGGATCAGATATACCACCACGGCAATGGCAGCCAGCGCAACCACGATCAGAACGATCACCAGTGCCGTTGCATTGCCGTCAGGCTCCTGGGTCTCATCCGGCTCCACCGGCTGGGTGGGCTGCGTGGGAGTTGTGGGATCGGTGGGTTTCGGGTCGTCAATAGGCGGTTCTTCCTTCTCCACCACCTTCATCAGGCGCAGCGTAATGGCCGCACGCTCACCCACTTCCACCTTCTGTGTACCGGACAGTTCACCGGACATCAGTGTCAGTTCTCCCTCGGAAATGCTCGCATTCCAGGAGATATTGGCCTGTTTCATATTGGTGTTATAGTTCTTGGCCAGCAATATGACCCGAACCTCTTCATTGACACCGTATGTTTCTTTGGTGGTGATGACATCAAAGGTCATACCGTCGTCGGTTGTGTACTCGGCAGCAGCTGCGCTCACTGCGAGCACAGCGACCAATGCCAGAATCACCGCAATCGCTGTTCTGAATAACTTGCTCTTTTTCATATCTTTGTCCTCGCTTTCTGATAGCTTGGTTTCTCTGAAAAATTTTCTGCGCTTATTCGTTCTCCAAAATTCTTCTGCAATACAAGTAGACTCCCGCACTCCAGCCCATCATTTGCGGGCTTTCATATTCCTTCGTCACGGAGATCCCACCGGAAACAGTATCGTACTTTTCCCAAATATTTTGCGTGGTAGCATAATTCTTTTCCACTACCGCGCAGTATTTTTGTGCGATCCTGTGTGCCTCTTTGCAGTAGCCATACCGGAGCAATCCCTTGATGACAATATACTGTAAGCAAGCCCAACCGTGGGGGTAATCCCATTGCAGATCCAAATTATCAGGGTAAGATGCCGTTGCCGCAATGCCGTATTCCTGCTCCAGCACAGACAGCTTCTTGACCACCCGTGCTGCATTTTCCGGCTCTGCCACACCAAACATCAAGGGATAAAAGGCGGCTGCGGAAACAACCTTGCCCCGTTTCCCAGCTTCAAATTGGTAATCGTAGTAGCAACCATCGTCACTGTCCCACAGAAGGCAAACCATTTTTTCCTTGCGGGCGTTTGCTCTATCAGTCCAAAGCTTGCGATCCGATTTGCCCAATTCATCGGCAAAGAAAGCCATATTGCTCTCCAGACCGTACAAAAGTGCATTCAGATCCACCGGATTATACAAATGTGCCTGCAGCTTGAATCGGCTGTTGCAATCCCAGCCACTTTCGCAGAAGGCCTGCATACACTGTGTATAGTGCGCATACTCCCGGTCATTTTGGGCTGCCTCAATTCCAAAGCGTTGGGTCAATTCCAAGGCAACATCCTCGGGCAGATTCTCCGTATTACCGTAATATCGGTTCAAACCCGTATCCGTCAGGCGTTTTTCCATCCAAAAACGGTATTCCAGTTCTACCACGCTGTACATTTCCGCCAGCCATACCTTGTCCTGGGTCTGTTCATATACCTCCCGAACCATTTGGCTGAAAAACGGAGGTTGAGAACGGGACAGATAATAGGTACGGTTGCCATTGGGCATATACCCAAATTTCCGGATCAGGTAAGCCACATTTTCCACATTGTTCTTCGCCTGATCCAAGCGTCCGGACAAAATCAGTCCCACATTGGTGAAATAAGTATCCCAGTAGTACATCTCCTGAAATTTATCCGAAATACAGGGTACTGTGTAGGGCTTGGGCAATCCGACGCAGGTGCCCTCATCATTGGGATGAAAGCGAATGGTCGCATCCCAGTTATTGAGAATGAAATTTTCAACAGCGTTCATCCGATTTCTCCCCTTTAAAAAACCGCAGTAATTTCTGCCTTCTTCTTACCTTCCAGCAGTTTGGCACTCAGGAAGTTGCCCTCGATGCGTTCACCGTCCACCAGTAAGGCCTTGACCTTTGCATTGGCTTCCGGACGCTTACCGACGGTCAGGGTGCATTCTGTGCCCCGGTAATTTCGTTTCATCTTAAAGCCATCCCAACTATCGGGGATGCAGGGATCAATGACAATACCGTCATAGTCCGGACGGAAGCCCAGAATATACTGGGTAGCCGTGAAATACATCCAGGAGGCAGTGCCAGTCAGCCAGGAATTGGATCCGGCACCAAAACGCTCGTGAGCCGGACCCAGCTGTGCAGAGCCGTAAACATAGGGCTCGATCAGGGTCTGCTCGGCCCGTTCATTTCGACGGCAAGGCAGGGATGCCCGGTAAATCTCAAAAGCTTCGTTGTTACGGCCCAGCAGAGTTTCTGCGATCACCGCCCAGGTATTTGCGTGGCAGAACACACCGCCGTTTTCCTTAATGCCCCGGGGGAAGTCCATAAAGCTCTTCTTCTCCGGGTAATATTTGGACGATGCCGGTGCGTGGGAGATCAGACCGAACTCGCAGAACAGACGCTTATACACCTCATCAAAGGCGGAATTGCCCTGCTCCGGACTGGGAAGTCTGGACAGAACTGCCCAGGACTGGGGATTCAGGAAGATCTTGTTTTCCTCATCCTCATCCGTGCCATATTTTTCACCGTTACTCAGATAAGCACGCAGGAACCACTTGCCATCCCAAAGGCTATTGTACATATCCCGGCACCAGGCATAATAATCCTCAGCCCAAGCGAGTTTTTCCCCATCGCCAATTTGCTTGAACAGAAGCTTTAATTCATAAGCTGCGTGGGCGGCCTGGAAGAACACAAAAACGCTTTCTGCTTTTCCTTCTCTATTGATGGCGCAGATGCTGTCATTCCAGTCGCTGTTGAGGAAATTGGGGATGCCGTGGGCACCCACATTTTTTCTGGTAAAATCAAGGCCGCGGATCAAATGCTCTACAACAGTTGCTTCGCCGCCATCCTCCCAGGGGACCATTTCATTCAAAAATGCGTAATCGCCGGTTTCCCGGATATAAGTACACACAGAGAAAATGGACCAGATATGGTCGTCAGATCGGTCACCGCCCTCGCTTTTCTTGGTAGCGGGATAGTAGACGCTTCGGGCATTGCCGCTGCTGCGCTGGATACCCAGCAGGGTCTTGATCCGTTCCTTTGCCAAAGGAGCCAGTGCGTGCATCACGCCCAAAACATCCTGCATACTGTCCCGGAAGCCCCAGCCGCGGACGATGCCGCGCTCATAGTAGGAGATAAAACGGGACCAGTCGAAGGTCATCTTGCACTGATAGGCGTGCCAGATGTTGATCATCTTATTCATATCCGCATCAGGGGTCTCGATCTGACAATTCAAAAGATGCTTTTCCCAGGATGCTTTGATCTGGGCCAGCGCAGCGGCTGCCCGGACCGGATCGGTGGCTTCTGCCACCAATGCAGGTGCTTTCTCCTTGGCATCCACAATGCCGACAGTGAAGATAAAATCCTTCTGCTCTCCGGATGCCAATTCCATAGAGCTGCTCAGGCTGCCGCAGATCTGATCGGCACCTACGTGGGTGTTCAGAGATTCTCCCTGCTCTACCACAATGGGATTACTTTCACTGCGATAAGCTCCAATGAAGCGATCCCGGTAGCAATCGTAGCCATCCACGGGCAAGTTAGTGCCCATAATACCGTACATAATGCCGGTAGGGCAGACCTCTACTGCGGCATCGCAGATGATAATATCATCCACACACTCTGCCAGCATTTCATACCGGGCCCATTCGCAGGTCACATCGATTGATGCGCTGTAATGAGAAAACTCAATATAAGAAAACAGCTTCAGCTTTCTGGGTCTGCCGGATTTGTTGACGATCTTAGCATTCCAGATCTCATACTTCTTCCCCTCGGGGATGTAGTAAGTAATTTCAATCTCGATACCGCTGGTCTGGGTTTTAATGGTGGTATACCCCAAACCGTGACGGCATTCGTAAAATTCATAGGGCTTCAACACCGGCTGCCAGGTTGCCGCCCAGTACTCCCCCGTCTCCATATCCCGGATGTACAGATACCGGCCGGGACGGTCCACGGGCAGAGCGTTATATTTATACCGGGTGAGTCTGCGGTTGCCGGGGTCACCGTCAAAGAGCAGACCGCCTGCATTGTTGGAGATCATACCGCTGAAGCCGCCATTACCCAGATAGTTCATCCAGGGGGTGGGCGTATCCGGCTGGGTGATCACATATTCTTTATTTTCAATATCAAAATAGCCGTAATTCATTATTCTTCGTTCTCCAAAATTTTCTTACGGATATCCGCTACACGGCCAAAGTATCCGCGCAGAGGTTCCATCTGGAATTCCTTCACCACATCCCAGACTGTGAACTCGTCCGTTTCGCAGCTGAGCAGCACCGCACCCAAATGGCCCGGGTCGCTGATCTTAATCTTGTCACCGTACTTCTTCTTCGCCTCGTTCAGCTTTCCGTGGTTAAGACCCAGGAAGAAGGGACAGCAGTCCAGATTCACATCTGCCGTCACAAAATCCCGGTAATTCGTGGTTTTCGCAATCACTTCGCCCACGGGGGAAAGGATACGGGACTGCAGACCGCTGGTGGCACTGACAAAGTGGGAAATTGTGTTATAGGCCCAGATCTCCTGCACAAAGCCGCCGTGGTAGGCAGATGCAAAAAGCATCACATCCGGCTCCAGCTCCCGATATTCCCAAGCAAGATTCTGGTAGCACAGATCGAAACAGATAATACAGCCGACCCGGCCGAAATCACAGTCAAACACCACCGGTCCCTTGCCGGGGATGATTCCGAGATTCTCCATTTCGCCGGCAACCGGATAACACTTATGGTATTCCCCCATCACTTCACCGTTCCGGTCCACCATAACAACGGCATTTCTCCAGCGGCCATCCGGTGCAGTCATTGTCGGAAAGGCAATATAGCAGTGATTTTCCTTTGCGATATTGCGGATATACTCCGGTACGCCCAAAGAATCACGGGTTTTGTAGCAGGCGGAGGTGCCGATCCGGTCACAGAGCTCCGGCAGCAGGATCAGATCCGGCTTATCCGGTAAAACCTGCTCAATTTCGCGAATGATCTCCTGCTGCGGGTCTGCATCCTTTGCCAGATAGGGAATGCCGATTGTAGAAATCCGTACTTTTCTCATATAGAACCTCCAAAATAGTATTTGTCCTCATAACGAATGCGCGCCTTCATACGGTTGCACCGCGAACCGCAAATGCTTACGCCTCTTCATTACGCTCTGCCGCATCGCTTTTTTTAAAGCTATGTAGGAACAACTGTGCATTCATATAAAAAACCAATCCGAAGATCAGGCAAAACCACGCCGGCAGCGTGGGCACAACCACTTGCGGCATAAATACCAACACCGCCGGAATCAGAATCATCAGAGCAATGGTCAGAACAGAACGGAAAAAGTTCATCAAAAAGACCAAAAAGCAATTTCGTACGACCTGTTTGAGCGGAGCATCATACCGCGCAAGAATCGCAAAGCCATGGCTTAAAACAATGCAGTACAAAAGAGCACACACAAAAAAGGCTACCCACAAAACATGAAATTCTCCCAGATGATTACCAATCAGATACATCAGGTCCCAGCCGAGCACCATGCCAATCAGCAGCAAGGGAATCCACAGCAATGTCGCCTGCTTAAAATTTTGCCGAAAAGCCCGGAAAAAGGGCTTAAGTACCGCATCATCTTCCCGAGTCAGATTCTGGTAAAAAACATAATATGCTGCGGTTGTTGCTGCACCGGCTGTAACGATCGGAATACAGCACAAAAGCCACAAAATATTCACCAGCATCATATTGGTAATGACACTGAAGAAGCGCACGAAAATGGAATCAGATGAAAACAATCTGCGCATTTACAGTTCCCCTTTTGTAAAAATATGCCAGCCACCGGACTCCCGGTAGTTTGCGTATTTCTGCAAAAATGGCCTCCGCCTGTTGGGCGGTTCCATGGATACGGCCCGAAGGCCGTATCCATGAATGAAAGCAGATATTTTACTTAATGTAGTCGGTGTAATAGGGCTGCAGGAGCTCACAAATATCGCTCATACCCATGCTTTCCAGGGTATTGATGTAGGAATCCCACATGGTATCCACATCCCATTGACCGGTGATGAACTTCGCGGTGGATTCGTTGATATACTTCTTCATATCGATCCATGCATTGTCATACTCTTCCTGATCATCTTCATCCTTGGGAAGCTCCGTCACCAGAGGAGTCTCCTTGGACAGGGGCAGCAGCTGGTTGATCATTGCATCACACTTGATGCCGAACAGAGAGTCAGCAGCGCTGTAAAAGTTGGTAGCGCCCATGAACTGGTAGAAGTAGGCGCCGGCAGGCGTGCCGTTGGGCTGCTCATAGCCCTTGCCGTGCTCGGTCTCTTCCACAACGATGGTATCCACACCGATCTCACCCAGCCAAGCGGAAACGCCCCAAACGGTGCCTTCCTTGTTCAGGGGGTTGTCCTCGGTGGAGAAGAAAGCATCGAACCAACGGCACATAGTCTCGATGTCCTTGCAGCTGGTGCTGATCCAGGAGTTACAGGAAATGTTGCCGGAGGGAGCCTTGCGGAACTGCTCGACATCCCACACAGAAGAGGTCAGGGGATCCAGAATCAGAATCTCGAATTCACCGGACTCAAAGTGCTCCTTGGTAACACCACTTATGGAGCCGAAGGCAATGGCGACTTCACCGGCAGAGCACTTGGCCTTAGCCATCGTGCCATCGTCTGCATAGGCTTCCTTCCAGACAGCACCGGACTTGTACCAATCGCTCATGTACTTAACATAGTGTCTGTACTGCTCGGTAGCGGCACCCAGCACGACTTCGTTCTTGCTGTTGGCAGTAAATCTGACATCCACCAGCTCGCCGAAGGCAGGGAACAGCGTATTGTCAATAACATTGTTCAGCTCCAGATAAGGGCCACTAGTCCAGGAAACAGCGCAGAAATCCTCCACATGGGCAAAGGTCTTCTGAATGTCCAGAGACATCTGCATCAGCTCTTCCACGGTGGTGGGCATAGTCTCCCAGCCGGCAGCGCGGGCCATATCTGCCCGAACATAAACCAGGTTGGACTGAGAGCCTGCGGTTTCAAACATAGTAGGCAGGCAGTAAATGGAACCATCCTCGTTGGTGCAGGCAAAGCGGGCAACGGGATAACGATCCAGGAACTGTGCAAAGTTGGGCATAATGTCCAGATAATCGGTAAAGTCGATGATCAGGCCTGCATCGCCCATTTCAAACAGAGCAGCCTTGTCGTAACCGTAGTTACGATAGCAGGCATCGGGCAGGCTGCCGCCCATGGTGACCATCTGATACTGTTCTTCGGTGTACTCCAGATAGTTGATTTCCACACCGGTGATACGCTCAAACAGGGGTGCAACACCGGCAGCACTTGCATCGCCGTAGAAAATGACATCGAAGACCTCATCGCTGTCCAAGGGATACACATCGCTGTTGACCTGGGTATTTACGACAGGGGGCTTGTTATTGTTGGGTGTACTGGGGGTGCTGGGAGTGCCTTGCATCTGGACAGTAGGTGTACAACCCGCGAAAACGGACAGTGTCAGCACTACTGCCAGCACAAGTGCTAAAAGTTTTTTCATTGTTTTTCCTCCTTAGTGTTATGTAGTGTTATGTATTGTAGACAGCCTTCGCTGAAGCTACCGATTTTATCCCTTGACCGAGCCCATCATAATGCCCTTATCAAAATACTTTTGGATGAAGGGATAGATGATCAGAAGGGGCGCAGAGGCGATCACGACCACAGCGTATTTCATCTGGTTTGCCAGCTGTGCATAGTACTCCGCCATCTCAGGGTCCATACCCGCATTCTGCTTGGTCAAGAGCAAAATACGGCGCAAAACCATCTGCAAGGGCCACATATCGGAGTTCATCGGCTGATAATACAGAGAAGATGTATATGCATTCCATCTTCCCACTGCATAGTACAGCGTAATCACACCGATCATTGCCTTGGAAAGGGGTAAAATGATTCTCATAAAGATTTGCATGGTTGAAGCACCATCTATCTGCGCCGCTTCCTCCAGCTCCTGCGGCACACTGTTCTGGAAGAAGGTGCGGGCAATAATCAGATTACTGGTGTTAATACCTGCCGACAGCAAAACGACAGCCCAGGTATCCAGCAGGCCCAGATCCTTGATGACCAAATATGTAGGAACCGTACCGCCGGAGAAATACATGGTGATCACCATGGCCGTCATAAACACCCGGCGACCCATCAAGCGTTTCTTGGACAGCGCATAGGCAGCAGGAATGGTCAGCAACAGATTCAGGAGTGTGCCCACTACCAGATAGTACAGAGAGTTGGCATAACCGCGGACAATGGAATTATCCTCAAAGGCCAGCTTGTAGCCTTCAATGGTAAAATCTGCAATCCAGAGAAAGGTTTCGCCATTGGCAACCGCATTGGGATCGGAAAAAGAATTGATGAGGACCAGATACAACGGGTAAAGGCATATAAAGGCACAGGCAAAAACCACTATGTAAACCAGTGTCATAAACAGCCGATCACCAATAGATTCGCGAACTTTCATAGCGCACCTCCTCAGAGCAAGCTGGTTTCGGAGATCTTGGAAGAAATCCAGTTCACCGTCAGCAGCATAATCAGATTTATTACATTGGTAAACAGACCGACGGCAGTACCGATGCCGTAGTCGCCTGCCAGCAGGCCGCGATTGTACACATAGGTTGCAATCAGCTCTGCGGTTTCTGCGTTCAGACTGTTCAGCATCAGAATCGCCTTATCGCCGCCAACAGACATAATATTACCAACGCGCATGATCAGCATAATCACAATCGTGGGCATAATGGTGGGGATGTTGATGTGGATGATTCTCTGGATACGGGTTGCACCGTCCAAAGAAGCCGCCTCGTGCAAACTGGGGTCCACGGCAGACAGTGCTGCCACATAAATCACACTGTTCCAACCCAGTTGCTGCCACACACCGGACCAGACATACAGATGCCGATATGCATTGGGATCTGTCAAATAGGAATGGGACTCACCGCCCAAGGCCTCAATCATCTGATTGATCAAACCGTAATCGCCATTGAAAAACAGTGACAGAATACTGACCATAACCACCATAGATATAAAATGGGGCGCGTACATAATCGTCTGGATCGTTTTCTTCAGCCGTTCATGGGCTACCTCATTGATCAGCAGCGCAAAAATGATCGGCAGAATAAAGGTGGACAGCGAGTACAGCGATACAATGATTGTATTGCGGATAATCGTCTTGGAATAATAGGACGCAAAGAACTGCTCGAACCACTTCAGGCCCACCCATGGTGCGTCAGCCACAGAGGAAAAGCCTGTGAACTTTTTAAAGGCGGTCACAATGCCTCCCATCGGTGCATAGCAGAACACAGCATACCAGATCATTGCAGGAATCACAAAAATATACAGCCAGTAGTCTTTTTTGATATTTTTTGCTACCTTTACCCAGAAATTCTGACTGTCCCACTCCAGCTTTGGGGCATTTTCTGCAATTGTTTTCTCTTTGCTTTTCGGCAACATACAAACCACTCCATTTTTATAAAAATCGTTACATATCCCCCGTATTTTAATTGCGCAGTTGTGTCGGGGAGATGCCGTAATGCTTTTTGAAGGCAGTTGAGAAATAAGTCGAATTTTCAAATCCCACAGACTTTGCGATTTCACCTACCGGGGTATCGGTCGTTGTCAGCAATTCCATTGCCCGTTCCAGGCGTTTGCTGATAACATACTCTTTAAAGCCGCTGCCTGTCCCTTCCTTGAAGAGCCGACTCACTGCATAAATTGACATATTCAACTGCTCTGCCGTTGTAGATAGGCACAGATCCATATCGGACAGATGCTCATTGACATACTGTACCAGCTTGTTCTGCAGCTCTGCATTGGCAATCTCCGTCATTAAGGCCAGCCGTTCGCAGCACGCAACAACAGATTTGCGCAGCAGAGCAAACAGATCCTTGTAATCACCGAATGCCATCAGCTCATCCATCTCTTTCCCGGGAATACCGTCAGTATTCTCCTTAACACCGCTCAAGTAGGAGGACAAGAGTTTATAGGCATAATACTGGCGATAGGCTTCCGGGAAATTTTGTCTCCTGAAAGCCAGTTCAATCTTATCCAGCATTTGCAATGCCGTCTCACGGTCTCCAACGCAAACACACTGCACAAACACCTGCACTTCCTTGGCAGGATACTCATTACTTATGTGACCGTTATCGATTTCCATTTCACTTGTAAAATCCATAAATGAACTATAGTAGGACTCGCGGACATCGTTCAGACTGCGAACGACATCTCCTACACGCACCTCCCCTTCACAGTCTGTCATTTCACGAAGTGCCAGTACCACATCTGCCTGAATCAAAGCCGCGTCAATGGGCTCATCGTCCAGCGCAAGAAACAGCACATGGGCACGATAGGGCATACTTGCCGTAAATACTTCGGTCGTATCCATTTTTTCATTCAGCTGTTCTGCGATTCGGTATGCCTCGGATGCAGGAAGCTTATCGGAAATTACAGTTACTACCGTAAAGTATTGGAATTTATCACATTCCATCTCTTTGCTCAAGAACTCCGCCTTGTGTCTTGATCCATAGATTATCTCACCCAGCAACATACTGCCCAGCAAACTCCGTTGGGTTGAGATCCGTTCATCCCGGGCAAAAAATGCGGAATCCAGACGCTCCAGCTCGGACATATTGCTTCTGCCAGGTGTGTGCTTGCGCACCAGCTTTTTTAATGGCGCATAACAAATATAAATTGTTGTACCGGCAAGAACAAGGAGGATTACCAAGGAAATCAGGAAAAGCGTTCCGATGCTGTTAGAATAGTCATTGACGACCTTCATAGCCGACTCTTGCGGAACGGCAGCAAAATATGTATTTCCGGTTTTGGGATCCTGATGCCGATAGATCTGTACAGGGCCGGTTTCTGACTCTGCCGCAAAAACAGAACCGGAATCATTTTCCAGAAATGCACTAAAGGCATCTGCATCCGTAATCTTCTGCCGGAAGTTTGGGGAATTCAACAGCCAATTCCCGTCTTCACGCATCAGTGCCACATCCGCCTGATAAGGCAGATTTGCGCGGAATATGCCCTCCATATTGTTCTTGTCAAGGACATAGAAAATCACGCAATCAAAAAAATACTGAGAACGCAGATGTACCGGTTTTGCAAAGATCAGCGCACCATCGGCAGTGGAAACACCAAATGCATCTTCACTCTCTGCATTGGACAAATAATTCATCAGGGCCTGCTGCGTTTGTGCATCCTCTGCACCTACCATTTCATAGAACAAGTCAATGGTACGCTTAAAGCCATCCACCAGCACATAGTTCCGGGTAGGATAATATACACCGAGTTTTGTCACAGAATGCATTCCTTTACTGTAGCCCTTCAGCCTTTGTGCGGTGAGATAGATCTCATAAGGAGTGCTGTCTTCATCCAGTGGGACAGACAGACTGGGATCCAGACTGATGTTCAGTGCATTGTTTCGCAGAAGCTCTATTTGTTCGTTGTAAGAGTTTGCGCAACTGTGTAATGCGGATTTATAAAACTCCGCGTTGGTCTGCATGATTTCAAAAGTGGACCGTTCTACAAGGAAGAACTGAAACACCACCAACGGTACATAGATCAAAATCAAAATAGCAAGTACCAATGTCAGCAAAAATGATTTTCCTTTGGAGATACTTGTTGCTTTTTTCTTTTGGTGCATATCTAACCTGCGCCCTTTCTGTGATTGTTTTTCCCATTAATCATACCGATAAAAAAATATTTCATCAACTGGAAAAGCTTTACATCACCTTAATCTCATTGGTGCAACACCTATGCTCGTAAGCTCCTTTTATGTCAATAATACCATTATCAAACTCTCATTTCATCCTCATTTTCTTGTTTGGAAGTTAATTTCCTTGCAAAGCAACCCAATATGTCAAAAAAATCATCCCCGTTTTTGTGCACTCTTTACAAAAGCAAGAAAAGCAATCAGGCGCGGTCAAAGCCGCGCCTGATGCCGTTTTCACTTAAACTGTGCCACCGGTACTTTGCGGGGAATACCAAAATAACGGCCTCTGACTTTAACCCAGGAGATAAAGCCTATCACAATTCCCACACCGGATACCGCTGCACACACACCTGCCACGATGACACTGACGATCCAATTTTGTCCTGCCTGCATCACCGGTGACATCAGGAAAATCATCAATGTCGCCACACTCCCGATAAAGGGAATCAGCATTGGCAATGTTTTTTTAGAAAACAGTATGCCGGCAACAGGAGCCAGAATTCCACAAATAAAAGCAACGATCAGCTGCGGTGAAATTTGGGATACATCAAATTTAAAGGGCTTGCCCTTGTCATCCACAATGTTCTCACCATAGATACTCTTAAACAGTTCCGTCATATCCTCTGTGATGGGTTTATGCCGGTCAGGCAGCCACAGATACTCTGCAATAGAGACCATTTTATCCTCTTCCTTGTGGCTCTTGCAATCAGAACAATTCCAAAAAGGCAAAAACTGCAGGATCAGTATCACCAGCATCAAAGCAACACCAATAAAATTCAACACTCTGAGCCAACGCCCGATTTTCATACTTTACGCCTCCTATACCCGGATTTATCATATTCCTGCGATAAGTGCAGATGCTCTCCTACTGTTAATTATACGATACTTTGGAATTTCCTCAAGTTAAATCCCTTGTTTGTCTGTTTGATTTTTTGCACCGCCACATCTGTACAACCAAATTTTTCTCCCGGGGCGAAGACTCACCCCGGGAGATCAGTATCAGCTATTCAAAAATTCCAACAGCGCATCGTTAAAATCAAAGGTCCCCTTTTCATTTCTGGAACCGGAGCCATTGCAATGACCGCCAGGAAGCATTTTCAGGGTAACATCCATTTGCGGGCAGATGCGGCGAATACTCTTGTACATCAGCTGATTCTGCTCCGGACGGCAAGGCATATCCTCGTCATAGGAAATCAGCAGAAGTCTGGACAGTGTGGATTCCTCCGTCAGGAAGTAGATGGGTGCGGCTTCATCGATCCGCTCCAGCCGATAATCCACTCCCCGTTCGCTCAGCACGCTGAAGTGTGTCGTGATTTGGGCACTGTCGGAGATAAAGCCTGCAATGGTATCAAAATCCACACCTGCGTCCATCAGATAGTGCTTATCAAAAGCCAGCATCAATGTCAGCCACGCACCGGCAGACTGACCGGAAATGAAGAACCGCTCAAAGCTTGTGTACTGCTTCAGATTCTCCAGCAGCCAGCGCACAGACAATGCCGCATCTTCCACAAAATCGGGAAATTTTGCATCCGGGTACATTCTGTACTCTACGGAAGCAATGCCGATCCCCTGTGCTGTCAGGTCTTCGTGGATCTTAATATCCTTTCTGGTGCCGAATTTCAGACTGCCGCCGTGAAACCACACCACAAAATCCTTGCATGCGCCATCCGGCAGATGAATATCCAAAAGATTCTGAGGATAAGGACCGTATTGCAAATCAGAAATTGTTCTCATTGTTACACCTCCAACATAGCAAAGCCCTTAAGCCACTGTCGTTTGATGATTTCATAACCGGCCGGTGTGGGATGGACACCCTCAAGTGTCCAGTATTCCGACGGTGCCTTGGTCAGGGCTTCGTCAAAGGCAGTCTGCAGCGGAATATACACCACAGAAAACTCCTCTGCAACTTTCGCCGTCGCCCGATCCATCGCCGCAACTCCATCGCGCATAAACTCCCACCGATGGGGAAACTCCTCGGTGTTGCAGGTACCCTTGCCTTCCACCACATAGGGGCCCAGCAGCATAATCTTAGTATCAGGCAATGCCTCCTGAATCTCCCGGATGATCCAGCTGTAGACCCGTTGGAATTTTTCCGGTGAACTGCCCATAGCGTCGGAAACATCGCTCCAGACATCATTTACGCCGATGAGAATGCTGACAATATCCGGCTTCAGGTTAATCAGATCCTCCCGGATTCGGGCATACAGATCCCCAATGCGATTACCGCCGATGCCGCGATTCAGGCAGTGGTACTTTCCCGGATTCTCATATTCAATCCATCCGGCTGCCATACCTGCATAGCCGTTGCCCATACTGTCCGGGTTTGCTCTGTAACGCCCGGCATCTGTAATGGAATCGCCCTGAAACAGAATTGTTTTCATGCTCTCACCTCAAAATTCTGCAATAATGCTTACATTCCGCTTGCCTTCCAGCAGCTTGGCGGGCAGGAAGTTGCCCTCCACGCGCGCACCATCCACCAGCAAAGCCTTTACCTTTGCGTTGGGCGTATTCCGCTTGCCGACTGTCAATGTACACTCTGTTCCCCGGTAATTCCGCTTCATTGTGAAGCCGTCCCAGCTATCCGGAATGCAGGGATCAATAACAAGTCCGTCATAATCCGGACGGAAGCCCAGAATATACTGTGTTGCAGTGAAATACATCCAGGAAGCAGTGCCCGTCAGCCAAGAATTGGAGCCGGCACCGAACCGTTCGTGATCCGGACCCAACTGCGCAGAACCGTAAACATAGGGCTCGATCAGGGTCTGCTCTGCCCGGTCATTCCGACGGCAAGGCAGAGATGCCCGATAGATCTCAAAGGCTTCGTTATTCCGGCCCAGCAGAGTTTCCGCAATCACTGCCCAGGTATTGGCGTGGCAGAAGACACCGCCGTTTTCCTTGATGCCCCGGGGGAAGGCCATAAAGCTCTTCTTTTCCGGGAAATACTTGGACGATGCCGGTGCGTGAGAGATCAGACCAAACTCGCAGAACAGCCGCTTGTACACCTCATCAAAGGCGGAATTGGCCTGCTCCGCACTGGGTAGTCTGGAAAGCACTGCCCAAGACTGGGGATTCAGGAATATCTTGTTTTCCTCATCCTCATCCGTACCGAATTTTTCGCCGGTACTCAGATAAGCACGCAGGAACCATTTGCCGTCCCACAAAATATTGTAGGTATTCCGACACCACTCGTAATAATCCTCTGCCCAAGCAAGGTTCCGGGCATCGCCAATATGCTTGAACAGAAGCTTCAGTTCATAAGCTGCGTGGGCAGCTTGGAAGAACACAAAACCACTTTCCGCTTTTCTGTCCTTATTGATGGCACAGATACTGTCGTTCCAGTCGCTGTTCAGGAAATTGGGGATACCGTGATCGCCCACATTTTCCCGGGTAAAATTCAAGCCTCGGATCAGATGTTCCCGAACAGTGGCTTCGCCACCGTCCTCCCAAGGAACCATTTCCTCAAGGAAGTCGTAATCACCGGTTTCACGGATGTAGGTGCAGACAGAGAAGATGGACCAGATATGGTCATCGGACCGGTCACCGCCCTCGCTCTTCTTGGTTGCAGGGTAGTAAACGCTCCGGGCATTGCCGCTGCTGCGCTGGATGCTGAGCAGAGTCTTGATCCGCTCCTTCGCCCGGGGTGCCAATGCATGCATCACGCCCAGCACATCCTGCATGCTGTCCCGGAAGCCCCAGCCACGGACAATTCCGCGCTCATAGAAGGAAATAAACCGGGACCAATCGAAGGTCATCTTGCACTGGTAGGCGTGCCAGATGTTGAGCATCTTATTCATATCCCCGTCCGGGGTGTTCACCTGACAGTTTTCAAGGTGGGCATCCCAAGATGCCTTGATCACGCACAGTGCCACATCTGCCAAGGGCTTGTTGGTTGCCTCCGCCACCATAGCAGGAGCTTTTTTCTTGTCATCCACAATACCCACGGTAAAGATGAAATCCTTCCGCTCCCCTGCCGCCAGCTCCATAGAGCTGCTCAGGCTGCCGCAAATCTGGTCGGCACCCACATTGGTATTCAGGGATTGTCCCTGCTCCACCGCAATGGGATTGCTTTCGCTGCGATAAGCTCCGATGAAACGGTCCCGATAGCAATCATAGCCATCCACGGGCAGGTTGGTACCCATAATGCCGTACATCTTGCCGGTGGGGCAAACCTCCACCGCAGAATCGCAGATGATGATGTCATCCACGCACTCTGCCAGCATCTCATAGCGTGCCCACTCTGCGGTCACATCCACAGATGCGTTGAAATAGGAAAATTCCACATAGGAAAACAGCTTCAGCTTTCTGGGTCTGCCGGAGTTATTGACGATCTTGGCATTCCAAATCTCGTACTTTTTTCCTTCGGGGATGTAGTATGTAATCTCCGTTTCGATACCGCTGGTTTGGGTCTTGATAGTGGTATAGCCCAAACCGTGACGGCATTCGTAAAACTCGTAGGGCTTCATCACCGGCTGCCAAGTGGCGGACCAATATTCCCCGGACTCCATATCCCGGATATACAGATACCGGCCGGGACGGTCCACGGGAAGACTGTTATACTTATACCGGGTGAGTCTGCGGTTGCCGGGATCACCGTCAAAAAGCAGACCGCCGGCATTGTTGGAGATCATACCGCTGAAGCCGCCATTGCCCAGATAGTTCATCCACGGGGTGGGTGTATCCGGTCTGGTGATCACATATTCCTTATTCTCAATATCAAAATAGCCGTAATTCATAAATCCACACTCCTAAAAGTTGCTGATTATCTCCGTAATG
Source organism: Oscillospiraceae bacterium (assembly GCA_015067935.1). Lineage (GTDB taxonomy): Bacteria > Bacillota > Clostridia > Oscillospirales > Oscillospiraceae > Faecousia. Next base: position 28,592 of record SVLL01000006.1, read on the forward strand.
CCTTCTGCCGGCAGGATTCGACAGGTACCCTCCTGCTCCACCACGCTGCAGCCGTAGGTAAGGTAGCTGCCGTCGGCATTTTTATGGACGAAGGCTTTTCCCAGTACAGTTTCTTCAATGCATTTAAAGATTTCGTGAACATCGTTGTCACAGCAGCCGCCCTGATTATCCACATACAGGGTTTCCTCTGCCAAAAACAGCGGGCACCATTCATAGCCGCCAACCAGCTTTTGCACATCCGTACGATACCAATCGGAAATCATTGGGATATAGCACTCTCCGTATGTACGCTGTTCATATTTTCCCCGATAGCCACCGTTATGCAGGGGCTTTTCCGGGTCAGGAACCAATGTGCTTGCCTCCATGAAGGGCTGAGAGCAATAGCCCCAGCGCAGCTCGCCCTGCAGCGTCATCAGCTGTGCGCAGCTGCCAAGACAATTCATCAGGCTCACAAGATACTGCTTTTCCTTTGTCAGCAGGTAGAGATAGTAATGGGCATAAGCCGTCCATGCGGACCAGCCATGGGGGCTGTTGAACATATTCCCCATCACCATCAGATCATACTGGGATTCCCAGTAGCGCAGTGATGCACCGTTGCACCGGCAATCCGGGATGATCTGCTGTTCCAAGCAAGCGTGAATCGCCATCATCTTTTTGGCTGCAGCAATGTAAGGCTGTCTTTCCGTTTCCGGCAAGGTCAGGGCAAACATTCCGATTTGCAGTGCGCTGCAGGAGATCATACCGTCCTCCAGCGTGGATTCACCCTCGGTATCGATGTTGTCAAGGGATGCCACCAACTCGTCCACCGCCAGTTTTGCCGAATGGTAGTGTCTTGCATAGCCTGCCGGATCGACCTCTTTCTCCGCCAAGGCCAGCTCCAGCACCGCTTTTGCAATGTAAATCACACAGGTGTAGTGAATACGGCCATCCTTGCGGTAAACGCCGTCATTTCCCTGTTTGGTGCGAATCAGCCAATCGGCAAAGCCGGCAGCATCGTCAAGGTGCTTGCGATCTACGGTAGCCTCATACATATCCACCAGCAGGCTGACCAGCAAGGCGGTATTCTGGATGCGCTCGGGAATAACAATGGGCTGATATTTCTCAAAATCAAACATCAGGGGCAGTACCCCATCGGCACTTGCCATTGCTTGTTTTAACAGATTTTCATCTTTCGTGTGCTTGACTGCCAAAAAGGCCGAAAACAGACCGTAAAAGCTTTCCACATGGGTAGTTGCCTTTTGCGGTTTGGCAATGGCTTCTTTGGCGGCATTGTTTAAGTAAAAATCCCAATTGGGACGGCAATAAAAGCTCGCCTGCGCTTGCTTGCCGTTGGCAGCGGTTACACTCAGGGTATAGGTACCGTACTGCGTCATATTACCGTCGGAGATGCTGCCATCGGGTGCAACCAGCTGCGCTGCAGAGATTTCTCCCAGCGCGGAATACTGCAGCTTTTCGCCCCGTTCCCAAGTGTATTTCTCCGCCTGAAGCATCGGCAGCCCCGCAATGCGGGAAAGAGTCGGTGCGATTCGGCTTTGGCAATCCACGGGAATCAGATAGAGGGTATTCTCATACACTGCCCCACCGGGAATACACTTCAGGTTTTGGGGATGTCTGGGCGGCTGATCGCCGGTATGAAGGAAGTAGATGTCCGTTCCGATGATCCGGTGACCGTAATCACCGTCTGCCAGTTGGTTGTAGCGGATGCCATAGGATGCCACAGGTGCATCGGTAGCAACCGCCAGCGCATTGCCGGCAGTATTCATATAGTAGCCCCACAGATGGGTTTGCTCACAGCGAAGGAGCGTGGGAAAGAACGGCTTGTGCCATTGGGGATAAGTTTCCATACAAGTATCCACGCCCATATGGAAACCCACGCAGCAGTGCAAATCCTGCGAAGTGGTATTCTCCAGACGGATATGCATACGGACCGCATCGCCCGTTTGTGTAAAAGCTGCGCGAACAGCAATACCCTCCCAGCAGCCCACCAAATCGCCGCCTTCAAGCGTGCAGGGGATGTTTGTTTCCTTCTCCCCTTTGCGGGCAAAAAAGCCCTGATTTGCGGTAAAAGGAATTGTGTAGCCCGCGCATTGGATAGTATCCAACCAACCGTTTTGTGTGAACCGTGCTTCCATATTTCTCTCCTTACAAAAGGGATGTCATTGCTTCTTGCAGATTTTGCGCATAGTGTGCAAATCCCACATCATTGGGATGCACCCCATCCTCAGCAAAGCAGGCGGTGTCAAAGGGTACAATGTCCGTGCCCTCAATCACGCAAAGATCGTCCACCACATCAGGAAGGGATTTCAGCTGAGCGACCAGATTCCCGAAGGGCCACCGCTGACTCTGCTTTTCCTCTCTTGTCTTTGACCAAATGGGCGACAAAGCCAGAATTTTTGCCTTTGGATAATTTTGGCGAAGGTTTTTGCAGAATTCTGTAGAATTCTGCAAAAACTCCTCTTCCGTACAGGAATTCCAATCGTTTGCACCGTAGGCCACCAGAATCAGATCCGGCTGGAAACCATCATAGGTTTTCGCCAGTTCCGGCCAGTAGGGTGCACCGCCGATGCCCTTGTTGATGGCATCCGCATCTAAATAACGGGCAATACGGTTTGCATAGCTGTTTTCCGGTAGCCAGCAAGTATAGCCCTGGGTGATAGAATCGCCGAAAATCAGCATCTTTCGCTTTTTCGGAACAGGGATTACCAGCGAGCCGTCATCCAGCTCCAACCGGGTAATCCGGGAGCATTTGTTCCACGGGAAGACGATCCGGACCCGTTTCATTCCTTCTCCCAGTGAGAACGCTTCGGTTTGGCGGACAGTCTCCCCTTCCGGAACGAAGCCGCTGAGTTCACCGACACGCACATCATTTGCAAAGATACTGTGTACATACCAGCGATAACCGCAGGCTGTTTCCGCTTCCACACCAAGCAAAAGCTTTTCGCTATCCGTATCAAATTCCAGACTCACGCCTGCCGTGGCAAAAGTTCTTTGATGAAAGCTGGGCCAGGATTTTTCCAAATAGAGAATCTCCTGTTCTTTTGTGAAACGAAAAAGCCCAACGGAGTCTCCTACCATTTCCACGCGGGCAACACCCTTGGCAATGGCTTGAATTTGTTCACAAGTCAGTTTCATTTTTATTCCCCTTATTTCAGGCGGAACATGCGTGTTTCGCCCCTGAGCATATCCACACAGAAGGAATCTGCATTGGACGCAATTGTTACTTTTTCATAGGCATCCGCCACATCCCGCTTTTCCGGGAGCTTGATGGTTTTCCTACCGCTGGACGCTGCGTGGATCGTGATGTAATTCCGGTTGGCATACAGTACATCATCGGTTTCCGAATAGATGTGGCATCCGGCATACCGGGCAAACTCCTTAATGACCTCGCAGGACAGATACTTACTGCCGCAGTAGATTGCGGTATAGCCTTCCAGCTCCTTGATAGCCAGAGCAGGCAGCTTGCTGTCGAGGAAATACGCCAGCACCTGAGCATCCGGATCATCCGGATACACCACCGGGAACAGATCCGCGGTCGTGGTCTTGATGCGGTTCATAAACTGGCTGGCATTTGCCCACATTTTCCGGGTAAAATCGCCGTAAAGCTCGCCTTTATCCAGATTTTCCGTTAGTTTATGGGCTTTTCCGTTGATCTTGAACTTGCCACGGTAGACCCCGTCCAACTGCTGCATTTTGATGCCCACCGTCTTGCTCACATTGTCTGTGCTGACGGGTGTTTCGCTCTCAAAATCCACCATACCGGAGGCGTACATATAAAGGGCTGTGGCGTTGTTGCGCTTCAGCTTTGCCTGCACCGCTGCACGCTCCTTGTCATTGAAGCAAAGGGCATTTAGGAAAACATAGAGCTTGTAATCCGGCATATTGCCATCCATAAAATCGCTCTTGAAATACCTGTCGCAGGGCAAGCCCAGCTTGTCGATTTCATAGTTATTGAACAGCTCCACCAGCTGATGGGTTGTCTCATGGGTAGCCACATGGTAGCTGTCCTCATCGTAGATGAAGGCAATCTCGCTGTTCTTCCGCCGATTCAGACTGTACGCCTCCCGGGCGATTTCCTGCTGCTTTGCAAAGAGTGCGTAGATTGCAGGATCCTTGTACCGCTTGCCGCCGGGCAGCTGGTCGAACCACCAAGCGTGCAGGTCCATACAGATATTTCTGCCAAATTCCCGCTTCAGCAGATTGCAGGTATCTTCAATATCGTAAAGCTCAAAGTAATTCTGATAGAACCGGTTGTCCAGATGGCTTCTTGCATCCTCTTCCACGATGAACATCCGGTTTTTCAGCCGGAAGGCGTCAAAATACTGACGCTGACCGGTGAAGCCGCCGGGCTGACGGTTTTCATACACACCGGGAGATGCCAGAAAATCAATGACACCGGAGTTCAGAATATGGGTAACAGAGCCGATCTGACCCATGGAATGATACCGCACAGCACCGCAGGAACCGTAAAATGCACCTGTCAGCTTTCCGGGATAGTTTTTCTTCACCAGATCACCAAAATAGACGATGGAATCTGCTGTACCCTTATGCCATGCGCGATAAAAATCATACACATCCCGGTGGTTGGCAATATCCAGAAACAGACCGATATGGCTGCCCTGATCGGGTTTTGCCGGCACTCCGGACTGGGGATCTACCCAACCGGGGTGGGAAATGTCGTAGTCCACGCCGTGGACATAGTATCTTCCCTCACAATCCGGCACCTTCGGGTTTGCCAGCGTTGCCGTGGGATCCTTCCACGCCTTTTGCAGTGCCGCATCGGTTCCGTACTTTTCCGTCAGATACTTGCTGAAATGACGGCGGAAGGCAGGACTCAGGTCCGCGTATACGCCATCCAAACCCGGGTCGGGCTGCTGTTCAAATCCGCCGGTATCAAAGTAGTCGGTCTTGCTTGTATACTCAGTCGGGGTTATGTAGTACCATTCGCTGGTGCCGCCGGCAGCAAAGAAGAAGCCGGCAATGCGGTCTGCGTATGGCAGTTTTTCAATTTCAGCGCAGGTATCCAGCAAAGCCTTGCCTGCATCCTCTCTCCATTTCTGAGAGCAGAGAGAATACATAGACGGATACTCTGCCTCATAGGATTCCGTCCAAAGCATTGCCTTTTGAGGATTTCCGTCACTGTACTGCACCAGTTCATCCGGGTTTTCCTTGCACCAGGAAACAGGCGGATGCATACCGATGCGCGCCATAATATAGGCATCCGGTACAGCACGCAGGAGCATTTCCGCCTCCTGCTTGAACTGGTTGAATGCGCCGGGGCGCACCCACTCGGTATCGCAAATCAGGAAGAAAATGCGGATACCGCTCTTGCCCAGCTGACGAAAATACTCTTCATCCAGCAGCAACTCTTTTTTGTTGGTGGTCACAACGGTCATCATCATCGGCGGAATGATCTCGCCATTGATGCAGATGGCCGGAGACCCGTTATGCTGAATCAATTCTGCTTTTGCCATAGGAACTCCCCCATGTATATCAACAATTATTTCAAAATCAGCTCAATGACCGGCACCAGCACATCCGGCTGGACGGTGGGCACACGGAAATAAATAGCCTTCTCGTTATCCGCAGCACGCTCACCGATCATATCGGAGGGCTTGCCCTCGCTGTAGAGAATTTCGCTGCCATCGTGGAGGAACTGGGCGTACTTCACCTTGCCTGCCATATCCTCCATCATAAAGTTGAAGAAGGGGTAGGAGAAGAAGTGAATATACAGCCGCTTGCCGTCCACACTCTGGGTCAGCACAGTGCCCTTGGGGGCCTTGAACTCCGGCTCTGCCATGGTACAGCCATAGATGGAACGGGAGTTGTACTTCATCCACTCGGCGTAGGCATCCAGCGCATTTACTGCACGCTTATCCAGATAGCCCCGGGCGCAGGGCCCCACATTCATCAGCAGGTTGCCGCCAAGAGAAACGGTCTTGCAGAGCATTTCAATCAGCATCTTGGGAGATTTCCAGCTCATTTCATCCCGGAAATAACCCCAGGAACCGGAGAATGTCTGGCAGGCCTCCCAAGTGAGCAGCTCACCGGTTTCCTTATGACGGGGCCACTGGTCAGGCTGGTTCTGCTCCGGAGTAGACAGATCCTGATCGATACCGGAGCGGTTGTCAATGATGATGCCGGGGCGCAGGGTGCGAGCCACTTCGATGAGCTTTTCAGACTCCCAGTCTTCCTTGGTCTTACCGGCAAAATAGGGGTACTTCACCGGATCAACTACGGTATTGTAAGTAAAATCAAACCACAGAATGCTGATGTCGCCATAGTTGGTCAGCAGTTCTGTCACCTGATCGCGCATATACTGTGCATATTTCTTCTGATCACGCTGCTTGTTCATTTCCACGGCATCGGGATGATCCCGCAGAGGGTGACGGTCATCAATGACAAAGTCAGGATGATGCCAGTCCAACAGAGAATAGTAAAGACCCACCTTCAAGCCCTCAGCCCGGAAGGCATCTGCATATTCCTTCACCAGATCCCGGCCAAAAGGAGTGTTGGTGCTCTTAAAATCCGTATACTTGGAATCAAACAGGCAGAAGCCATCGTGATGCTTGGCAGTCAGAACCGCATACTTCATACCGGCTGCCTTGGCAGTACGGGCCCACTCGCGGGCATCAAACAGATCGGGGTTGAAATTGTCAAAATAATTCTGATAATGCTCCTGTGTCATCTTCTCCCAGGTCATAATCCACTCATTGCGGGCAGGCATAGCGTATAGGCCAAAGTGGATGAACATACCGAAACGGTCCTGCACAAACCAAGCGGTATCTCCGGGGGTCTTTTTCGTAACATAGCTGGACATATTACCTTCTCCTTTATACTTATATATTTTCGCAGATAAACTGCGCAATGTGTTTTGCAACGATCTTCTGGCCGTCTTCATTCAGGTGGACCTTGTCCTCCTTTAAAAGCTCCGGCCGTTCAAAGGTCAATGCGTGCAAATCATCAAAGGGCAGTTGATATTTTTGGGCAATTTCCCGCAGGGAATCATTTCTTTGCTTGCAGGTCTCTTCCTTGGGCGGATAGCTGCTGTAAATTCTGCCGGCAATCATCAGCTTCTTATCCGGATAATCCGACAAAAGCCACTGTACCAGCTTTTCCGTATTCTTTTCATATTCTTCCGGTGTCTGGTGGGTTCCGTGTCCGGAGCAGAAATAGATAATATCGTGCTTCTGCTGGGCAAGGACCGATCGGATATTCTCCTTCAGGAAGGGGTTATCCGCTGCCTTGGAGGTTCCGTAATTATCCACACAGAACTTCCCCCGAAGCTCTTCCACAAGAGCAAAGCGGTAGTTGACAGAGATAGAATCCCCGAAAACAACCACTCTTTTACTTTCTGTGTCCGTTGCGTGGTCGAACCAAATGTCGTCCCACTCAAATTTCTCCAACGGCACGGCTGCGTTCAGCTCAAAGGTTTCATAATGTGCCATAAAAACACCTCTTTCGCTTACAGTTTTACTGTTTGGCCGGCAGGAATTTCAATGATATTTTTCCCATCCTTTTCCACCCACACGGAAATAGCGGAAGGGTTATAGGCAACAGTTTCATCCGCACTGATTTCCAAGCTGTGCTGCGCCTGAACATACCGAACGATCTGGGCATTGGTAGCGTACCAGATCTTATCCGTTTCCGCAAGACGCTTCAGCACGCCCTCAAAGGTCTGCCACTGTTCTTCCGTCCGGAATTCGATGCTATGGCCCCAAATGTAGAACAGAGGCCATGTGACAAAGCTGTCGATCCGCTCCATATATTTCTCTGCCAATTCCGGTGCATCGTTGTGATGGCAGGTGGGATGCCAGAGCATAAAATTGCGGGGCATCAAAAAATCCCGGGTGGATTTGGTGGTGCGGCCGTAATACATACCGCAATCGCGCAAGGTCTGTGCCACTGCATCACTGCAGGAACCGGCAGGATAGGACATACCCTTCATCGGGTATCCGGCAATCTTTTCAAGAACAAAGCGATCGTCCATAATTTCCCGGATCACCGACTGCACGGGCATCAATGTGGGATAGCAGTGGGAGTATGTATGGCAGGAAACCTCGTGGCCTTCATAAATCTTTCCCACTTCCTGCAGCTGTTCGTCGGAATATCCCCGGTAATTGATACCGTTTAAGTGGAATGTGCCTTTCATCCCGTACTTATTCAGTAAAGCCACCAGTCTGGCATCATTGTCACAGCCGTCATCATAGCTGAATGTGACACAGCGTTTCTTACCATTGGGAAACACGTTAAATTTTATCATTACATTTTTCCTCCAAATTTCATTCGTGTGAGAGCGCGAATTTTGCCACTGCATCCGGTGTTTCTAGGCCGTGGGGATGGTGGTCGCACTCAGGCTTGATATGCACCTGACATTCGATTCCCGCTTCCATATAGGCCTTTTCCAGCAATGCACCATTTTCATGGTAGGGAACAGTATTGTCCTTGCCGCCGGCGATCATCAGGACCGGGATGCGGTGCTTCACCAGCTCTGGCACTTTATCCAAGGGCATCTGACGGTAGCCAATGAGTTGAGAAACACTCTCCAGCCCCAGCGCATTGAGAATCTCCTTGACCGCCTCTCCTCTCGCCAGAGGTTCACCGGTACCAAAGCCACATGGACAGCTGAGATAATTCAGCACGGGCGCATCCAGATACAGGCAGGAAACCAGCTCCGGGTACTTTGCCGCAAATTTAATGGCAAACAAACCGCCGCAGCTCATTCCCACGGGGATGGTACGCTCATTCAGACCGTACTGCGCAGCAACGAAACGCACAAACCGCGCCTTTCGGTCTAAATCCGGATCTGTGCCCCAGCGGTTGTCATTTTTGATAAAACAAAGGTGGAAGCCATTTTCCAAAAGGGCGATTTCCCCTGCAGGAAACGCATTCCAGTATTCCGTTTTCAGTGCCAGCCGACCATTGGAAATTGCAGGAAAAACCACATGTGCTTCCCTGCCCTCAAATTCAAATGTCCGGCATTTAAAGCCGTTCCAAACAGATTCCATTTTGTTCCCTCTCTTGCTACTGTATTTTCCGTTAAGCGATAGACGGGCCGACCATATTTCGGCCGCAAAAGCGCCTTCGACGTCAGTTTAATACTACCACAACAAGCTCTAGCCTTCAATTCTGTTTTCTTGCCAACTAGTTTGATTTTTTGCAGCGCCGCCTGATTTTTAGCTTCGAAATCACACCCGTCGCAACAACACTGCGCAATCTGCTATTTTTTCCTTTTTTGATGTTTTCTCTTCCTTTTTCCGGAAATTCGTGTATAATGGTTGAAGTGGCTCTTTGCGATCCCTTTTTCAGATTCGAGGTTCATTGATTATGTTCAATTTGTGGCGTCCGGACTCCCCCTTTATGCAGAAAATGACATTTGTCACCAATCTGCTGATTTTGAATATACTCTGGGTGCTGTGCAGCCTTCCGGTTATCACCATCGGAGCCTCCACAACAGCAATGTACAGTGTTGCTTTTGCCTACCGCCGGAAAGAAACCGATTCCGTCATTAAACCCTTTTTTATCGCTTTTAGAAAAGCCTTCGCAAAAAGTACCATTTGTTGGGTGATCCTTTTGCTGTTGGGCATTGCCCTTGGCTATGACATCATTTTGCTGATCTATGGTGCGGAGATGGAGCTTTTCCTATGTATTCCGGTGATCCTTGTCGGTCTGCTTGTGCTCATTGAAGGGGCGTATCTGTTTCCCCAGCTTGCCTTGTTTGATAACAAGATCATCACGATGGTAAAAAACAGTTTTCTGCTGTTTCTGCTGTTTCCCATTCAGTCCATAGCCATTATGATTTTAACGCTTTTTCCTTGGCTTTTGTTGCTGTTTATCCCGCAGCTTTTCTGGTACACCCTTCTTCTCTGGACCTTGATTGGTATTGCAGTATGCGCCTATATCAACTGTTTTCTTCTGCTGAAGATTTTTGAAAGATATATGCCAAAACCCCCAATAGACACCCCGCAGGGCGAAGCATAATTCGTCCTGCGGTTTTTCTAATTCTTATCTCTTGCTTTGATCGCCGCGTGTTCCCGACAATACTGTCCGGAGGCACAGACTGTTTCTTTTCCGAAGCTCAGACCGAAAATACTCACATAGTTAAAACCGCATACACCCATAAATAGTATGCCGGTCATTCCTCTGAACAGATGTGCAGATACAATACACTTATGACCCTTATGCTATATTTCGCTTCGCAATCTTTTTTAGCGTTTAGCAGTCGCGCGCAAGCTTTGGTACCCGATTATTATACTTTATAATATACTCTCCGGCACCCGGTCCTTCCACTCTATTTTTTTGCAGCCGATTTCCATTTCTTGCACGGATCGCAAGGATTTTCAGGCTCTGCAAAATAGCAAACCTAAGAAAACATACTGTCCTGTTAATAATGCGCCCGGCTCGCAAGAGCCGGGCGCATCAGCGTGCCAACGATTATTTCGCTATCTTTCCAAAAGGTCACAGCCTCAGCAATTTTTTGGCATTGCCTGACAAAATTTGTTCTTTTTCGCTTTCCGAAAGCAAACTGTCACCAACCACACCACCAATGTACATTGCCGGATTGCACACAGGATAATCCGTTCCGAAAAGGAATCGGTCTGCTCCCCGGGTATCTATACCGTGGCGAAGCATCCGGTGCCGGAACAATCCTGTGCCGGAAAGGTCCAAATAATAGTTTTTGCTCATTTCCATTCTGTCCAGATGCCGTTGGTAATACTTCAGCGTATTGGGATGTGCCGCCACCAATGTCAAATCCGGATGCTTTTGCACCATTGCATCCATTTGATCATCGTCCAGTGAGTGGAAATTGACCACCATATCATATTGCTGCGCCGTATCCAGAATCTCGTCAAATGCAGCGCAGGAATAATCCGACCACCCGTAGGTCACGGGCACCAGTTCCCCTATCAAACGAAGTCCGTGACCGGCCATTCTTTCAATTTCCCGGCAGGACTCCTCCACATAGTCCGGATGGATATGGAAACCGGGGATGTAAAAATCTCCCAATGTGTCCCGGATTTCCAACGCCCGATCATTATCACGACGGACTCGTTCCCACAGTTTCTCCCCTTTTGCGCCGATAACCGAGCCACAAATCCGGGATATTCCCATATCCTGCAGATATCGTACAGAATCAAGAAGTGTCATCCCACTCCCTGCCTTGTAGATGCAGATATTCTCCGATTCATCCATATAGGGATGGGTGTGAAAATCAATAATCTCGTAACGCATATTCATTTACCCAAAATAAAAAATTTGCTTCATATCCGCATAAAACTCGCTGTCCGGACGGATGCTGTACTTAACGAAGCAAGGCTTTGTGTGTTTCCACCACTCTTGCGTGATGGGATCGGCCTCCATTTTTTTCATATCCGCCTCGTAATCCTCCCCCACATACTCAAAGTAAGCGAACACCAGATCCTCATGGCGGAAAATGGAATAATTCTGAAGATTGCAATCCCGGATGGTCTGCAACACTTCCGGCCAAGGATTGCCGTGGAGTGCCTCATATTCCTGAATCTTTTCAGGCTTCAAACGGCCAAGCTGACCAAAAATAACCTTTTTCATAGTGTGTCTCCTTTTCCGTAAGGTATATCCCTCCTCTTTAAGAATAAATCTCCTATTTTTCTATGTAAATAACAAAAATTATTGTTAATATTGAAAATTCTTGATTTTCTTTTTTGTCCTCTTGCGCAAAAAATCGACAAAAGTTATAATAAAATCGTAGTTTTAGGAAAAGGGGTCAGGTATGTATAACATTCTTCTTGTTGACGATGAAGTTGAGATCATCAACACCTTGCAAAACAATGTGGATTGGGCCTCCTACGGTGTAGAAAACATATTCACCGCCCACGACGGACTGGAGGCTTTGGAGGTTTTATCGGCCAATTCCGTAAACCTGATGATTTCAGACATAAAAATGCCGAATTTGGATGGCATTTCTTTGCTTCATGAGGTTCGCACCCGCTATCCTCAGGTGCGGTGTATCATTCTCTCCTCCTTTCGTGAGTTTTCCTTTGCGCAGGAAGCTATCAAACTCGGCGTAGAAAACTACCTGCTTAAGCCGCTCAACCACGAGGAGCTGGATCAATCCATCCGCAAGTGTATGAATAATCTGTCCATGCACAAGCATGTGATGCAATCGCTGTTTATGGACAATGTGCTGTACCGCTGGATCACCGGTGACATTTCCAAGGAGGATCTGGCAGAACGCTCTAAGCACATTCAAGTCAACATCTATTTCCGTAACTACTGTGTGGTCTTGGTAAAAACCGCAAGTCAGAATGTGGCCGAGGACCTGCTCTCCGCTTTTCTGCGGCAGTTGCAATCCAAATATGATGCTTATCATTTTATTGACTACACCAGCCAGCATGTGCTGATTCTGGGCGGTCACACTGTCGATCAGCAGGTCATTCATGAAGCTCTGCAGAATGCTATTGATCAAACAAGCCGCGAGGAAAAGCTGACCGCTGCTATCGGCTCTGTAGTGGTGGGCAGCGACCAGGTTGTGCTCAGCTATCACAGTGCGATGGATTGTATGTTTCTGTCCACCGCTTCCGCCGGGCAGCATATCCACATTGCAGAGGACCCCTCCCATGTGGACATCACCGACTATCAACTCAATCAGATTGTCAACCACCTGAAGGACTCCATGGATTCCGACGAACCCATTGACCCTACGCCCCTTTTCCGGGAGATTCTTGCGCCCACAAAGGATTTTTCTTTGTCATCTCTGAATTCCTATATGAATATGCTCTCTGCCCGGCTGCTGCGCCTGCTTGTAACGCTGGGGTTGGTAGATCCCAATGCGGAGCAGAGCATTATGCTCAGTACCCACCATTTTGAGGCGACCCCCACCGAGGAAATTCTGTTTGATTGCTTTGATGACATTCTGACGATGAATCTGATGATGATGAAGAAGCATCTGTGTCGGCTCAGCCCCATCTGCACCCTTGCGATGCAGTATATTGCTAACAATTTCATGGAATATGTTTCCATAAAGGATTTTTGCAGCCAGCACAATGTCAATGCATCCTATTTTGGTTTCCTTTTCAAGAAAGAAACCGGTGTGTATTTCAATGACTATCTTAATCAAATTCGCATCAATCACGCTATGACGCTGCTGAAAAACACCAACCATAAGATCTCCCAGATTTCTAAGATGTCCGGCTTCAGCAACACCAGCTACTTTATCCAGTGCTTTAAAAAGCGGACCGGTATGTCCCCATCCAACTTCAAGCAAATCATCTCCGAAGAATAAAAAAAGGAAGAAGCCAGCGGCTTCTTCCTTTTTATTATCCGTTATTGAGTCTTTGCATGTGCTCTTCGCAGGTCAGTTTGCGAATCTTCAGCTCCACTGTCACGCCGCCTTCGGGATTATTGCGCAGAGCAAGACCGCAATCCGGTCCGTAGAACAGCTTTGTGCGCCGCTGCACATTCCGTAAGCCATAGCTCCCGGTGCTTTCTCCAGGCTGTTTCAAGGATTCCAGCAGACGCTCCAGTTTCTCCTCCGGAATCGTCAAACCATCATTTTGCAGATAGAACCAGATGTAATCCTCATCATACACCTTACCGCGAATCCGCAAAGTGTGCTTATATTTGCTCTCATCGATGCCGTGGACGAAGAAATTCTCCAGCAGCGGCTGCAAAAGATTGCGGATAATGCCGTACTGCATTACTTCCGACTCCACATCGTAGATAACATCGATCTGGTCCTCATAGCGGTATTCCATCAAAGACAGGTAAGAATTGCAATAGTCAATTTCGTCCCGAATCGACACAAAACTGTCTGCACTGAGCAGTGTTCGGAACAACTGAGCCATTTTGGTGATGACCTCGGAGGTTTCGATGTCGCCGTTTTCGTACACTTTGCCCCGGATCACCTCCAGCGTGTTGTAGAGGAAATGGGGATCGAACTTTGCCTGCAGCTCTGAAAGCTCCGCTTCCCTCTGGCGCAAACGCAGCTCGTAGGTTTTGTTGATGTTTTCCTGCAGCTGGGCAGTCATCTCATTGATGGACCGCCCGATGTCCTCGAATTCATCCTTCGGTGTTTCGGAGACGGGAATCCGGTATTCGAGGTTGCTGTCACCAATTGTGTGCAAGCCCACCTGAATAGCACGGATTTTTCTCAGAATACTGCGTCCCGTCCAGCGATAAACCACCAGCGAACACAGCCAGAACAACACAACAACCGCCAAAATATAGGGCGAATAGGTGTGACTTGCCAGCTGCTCCTGCAGCTGGGGAATCGTACAGAAAACGCGGTAACTGCTGCCGGTGCTGTCCAACCGGTGAATCCGCGAACGCACACCGTCTATCCTTACCGTTTCTTCATCACTATTGGCAAGGGCCATCACGGTTTCATCATAGACGCCGGAAGAATCGAACACGATGCCGTGGTCATTGACCACATAAAATCGCACATCCTCCAATCCCGTCGTATTCTCAAAGGCGGAATAGGCCGTATCCGTCACATAGCCAAAAAGGATCATTCCCTCCTCTGTTTTGATGGAGGCATTGCCGCACAGGGCAAATGTGCGGACCATTTGTCCCTTGTAGGGAAGCTCTTTGCTGCCGTAAACCTCCATAAAGGCTGCCTTATTCTCCATATCCTCGACAAACGGAAAATCCTCAGGCATCACCATCAGGTTTCCGTCGCTGAATTGCATATAGTTTGTATCCCGTTTGCCGGTATACAAGCCTATCCAGCTGACACCGTGGTTATAGGACATCAGTTCCCGCAAGGCTTCTGTCAGCTCAACTTTTTGTGTTTGTGTCAAATCTCTCCAAGTATCTGACTGAAAATAATCCTTGAACGCATCGTAGGTCTTACTGTTGGCTTCCACAATGGGAACATAGAATCGCCAGAAATCCTCAGTGCTGTTCTCATAGGCAAAGCTCAGTTCGTTCATTGCCTGCGTCAGCTCAAGGTCCAATGCTGCGGATTCCTTATCGTAAGCCATATAAGAGGCCAGCAAACCAAAAAACACCAAGAAAATGCCATAGACCCATGTGATTTTACGAATCAACGCATTGGCATACCCTTTTGTATTGGATTTCATGGTGCTCACCTCTTGTTTTCTCATTTTCGTCATTATATCACAACTTCCGAAAAAAGCAAAATCAAATTGGTGTCAGGAGGTCGTAAACCACCGTGTGTTTCTCATCCAGTGCCTGATTAAGATGGTGGTGACCGCAATACCACTGACGAAATTGTACTTTCTCATCGATAAAATCCATCATCTTTTCAAAGGGCTTGCCGCCTTCCGGATTGCGGCGTGTGTAATAATCGTGGGTCAGGATATAATCTACCTGAAAATTGTGCTGCAGCAGATTCACAAAACCGCGTTCCAGTTCTTTTTCCGTGATCAGCGGCTCCGTTCCTCCAAAGACAAATATTTTCCTTCCTGCGACAGTGTAGACATAGCCCCGCTGCAGGTACAGAACATTGGGAGCTAAACGGCGAACCCTTCCCCCGTTCCAATCCTCTTCCGGGCAGCTGTTCAGAAACGCAAAATTCTCGTGATTGCCATCCACGATCCAAACGGGCTTGGCAGAAGAGAGAATCGCAGCCGTGTATGCTTCATTATTGGGGATTTCCGGCTCATTCAGGCGGATGTCTCCCAGAAGGATCACTGCATCTTCCTCCGTGCAACGGTTTTGAAAGGTCTGCCAGCCGGGAAAGTTCGGATTTCCGTGCAGGTCAGCAAGTAAAAAGATCATTATTTTTTCCTCCTGTGGAGATTGAGAGGGGGATCCGGCGGATCCCCCTCCTTGTTAATTACTCATCGTCAGCGTCCGTTTCAGCGGATGCTTTTTTCTTTTTCTTGAGGACTACGCCGCCAACGGCAACACCGGCTACCACAACGCAGGTCGCTGCAATTGCTACCGGGAGAATCCAACCGTTTGTGCCGTCACCGCCGGTGTTCTGACCCTTGATGGTGGGCAAAGGTCTCTTGGAGAACACGGGAATGGTGGGCAGCGTGGTGGGAATGGTGCCGCCGGTACCATGGCCGGGATCGTCGCCGCCGGGATTGTCACCGCCGGGGTTGTTGCCGCCAGTGCCGGCACCTGCGCCGGTGCTCACATCAGGCACTGTGTACTGCGACAGATCCTGAGCCTTTTCAATATGGAAGGTATCGCCTTCCTTGCAGATAATACCGAAGTGACCGGGTGCGGTAATCGCGCCTACACCCTTATCCACACAATTGAAAACAATTTCGCCGTCCACAGACAGGAACAAATGAACATTGGTACCGTTGGTCAATGCACCCAACTGCACCTTGTATAGCTTATCGTTTTCGAGGAAGAACTGGATGTCACCACCGTACACGGCATCAAAGCCTTCCACATTGCCATACAGCACAGTACGGTCGCTGCCGTTGAACCGCTGGAGCTGAATACCGGTTCTGGTAAAGCTGATCAGATAGCCGGTCGTACCGGAAGAAACATAGGACCAGCCATCCTGGGCCCGGAGTGCAAAGCTGGGCCACAGAGACTCTGCGTGGAGTGCAAACTCGAAGCAGAACAGCTCATTCAGGTAGGTATGCGGCGTAAAGGTATTGTAACCGGTACCCAGAGCCACAAAGTCAAGCTGTTTATCCTGGACAATGGTGATCTTGGCCTTGTTGTTCTTCCAACCGCTGATACTGGAACGCAGGAAGATCTCTTCCAGATCGTCCAGTTCAAACTCCACAGGCTCAATGACCTTGATGATAAAGGTCTTGCTGAAGGTCTTGCCCATTGCGGTCACAGTAACCTCCAGAGTGGTTTCACCGATTGCCTGAGGAACGATCTCATTGTTTTCATTCAGCTTTGCGATGATGCTGTTTGCAACCTTGAGCTGCACAGAATCCGGAACCACCTGTACATCCCGCTCGGTGACCGCATAGGGAGTCAAAGAAACGGGATCGCCGTTGGTGGCAATGGTCAGGGTGTCCTTGCTGTCCATCAGGGAAATGTAGATATCCTTGATATTGGTACCAACAGACACTTCCCGCTCGATGATCTGCACAAGGCCGCTCATCATCACATACACACGGACAACGGTATCGCCCTTACCCACGGAAGTGATCACACCGGTGTCGGATACAGTCACGATGGACTCGTCGGCGGACATATAGGCAATGGTCGCCTTGCTCAGGTCGATCAGGCCGTCCTTGCCGTCGGTGGCGCGCAGGTTGATATTGAAGGTGGAATTCTCCGCCATAACCAGCTTTTCGCCCTTTGCCGGCAGATCGGTGAAGAGCCGTTCAGGGTAATTGCCACGCAGGGCGATATACTCACCGGACAAGCCGGCCTTTGCCATCAGTTGCTTGGCTTCCTTATTCCAGTTCAGGTCTTCCACAACTGTATTGTTCTGGAATACCAAGCCCAAATTATTGTCATTCAAGGATTCCTCATTATAAGGCTCTGCAATACGGTAGGGGCGGCCGCTGGCGCGGGGGAAGTTGCCGCGGGTCTTGGAAATGGAGGTGTAGTTGTTGCGCACCAGACAGGGCTGGTTGCCATCCGACACGGTCAGCCACTGGGCACCGTTGGGGGTAAATGCATTATGCCACAGGGGAGACTCGCTCAGGTCCACCACATTGTATTCCCAGATGTAGTTATCGGAGCCGCCGTCATTGTACAGCGCAGCAGTACCAACGCCCATATTCCGCAGGTAGTTGCCGGAAATCAGGTTGGTGCCGGTGCCGGCAAAGGGATCCAGATTGCCGGCAGAGGTGCCGTTGACATAGATGCCGCCGCTGTCCCACACGCCGCCGTGGTTAAAGTCATGGATGAAATTATCCTTGACGGTAATGTGGTGCAGCACATTCTGAATTTCAGCTGTCCAGCCCAGACCGATGTGGATGGGGCTGTAGGAAACATTGAAAATTTCGTTGTTTTCCAGATTCACATAGGCTGCATAGCCAACTGCAATGGCGGATGCAGACTGATACTCGGTGCCCATATCGTGCATATAGCAGTTATAGACATCATTGTTCTTCACGATCTGCAGAGGATCGGAGGGGCTGTAAACCTCCTTGTTTCTCCAGTTGGTTTCACCGATATACATACCGTTGCCGGAGATATCTGCAAAGACACAGCCGTTGATCTGCACATTCTGGGTTCCCAGGTACATATTGATGCCGGTGATACCCAGACGGGTGAAGGTACAATCCGTGAAGTAGATGGAGTTGGCCTTTGCCAGGGTAATGGCTGCATCAGGCATCGTATCCGCAGAGGTGGAGTTGAAATCACGGATGTGCATACCCTGAGAAACAGACATACCCACATTGGTGTTGGTACGGCCATAGGTGGTGTCCGCGAAGATGATGTTCTCGAACTTGATATTCTGCACCAGGCCGTCATTGCCCAGAATGTTCACCAGACCGGAATCGCTTTCCTGCTGACCGTCCTTGGTCCAATCGTCGATGACGGGATAGGAAACGGTCAGGTCATTGATGTTCTCCCAAGCATAGGGCATATAGTACAGCTTCATATCTTCGTTGTCGAAGTACCATTCGCCCGGCTCGTCCAGAAGGACCAGTGCATTTTCATAGAACATGCTGTAGGGACGGGTGGGTCTTACCAGCTCCGCAACACTCAGGTTGGAGTGGGCCACCAGGGTCTGGAAATTGGGCTGTTCCATAATGATCTGCACCCGGCCGTCCTGACCCATATAGATGCTCTCAGCTCCGCCTCGGTGGTTTGCCCATTCCACGCAGTAGGAGAACTCCAGATCAGCGTGATCGTCCTCGGGAATCTCCAGCAGGAGCTCATCGGTGCAGCTGAAGCCCTGGTAGGACAGACCGTCGTTGCTGATCAGCTCGGGGTCGGTCAGGCCGCCCTCGCTTCTAGCACGCACAGCGCGGATGCCGTTGACAATCAGATGACGGGTGTTGATATCCTTGTTCAGCTGCATCACATAGTAGTTCTTGCCGCTGACCTTCTGGAAACCGGAAACAATTTCATCATCCAGAATCTCGGCACCGCCGACAGTGACCTCGGCACCCTTTGCGCCGCGGAAGATTACAAAGTTATCATTGTTGCCGCCGTGTGCAGAGGTAAAGTTCAGAGCTTCCGTCTGCTTATAGTAGCCGCCGGCCATCTCGATGACCACGCTGCCCTTGCTCTTATCCATGCCGGCAACCTTCGCCATAGCCTGCTGCAGTGTCAGGGGGCTATTCTTGGAACTGCCGTCACCGCCGCCGTTGACAGATACATAGATGGTGCTCTGGTATGCTGCCTCGTTAACCGTAACGGTAATGGTCTTCTTGACGCTGGGATACTTTTCGGAAGTAATGGTAATCTTGGCAGTACCCTTGCTCAGCGCAACCACTTCGCCCCACATATCCACAGTGGCGACTGCAGGATTGCTGGAAGTGTACAACATATCCCGGAAGCCTGCATCAGCAGGGGTAACGGAAGGATTGATGTACTTATGACCGCCAATGTGCAGGCTGATGTTGTCTGCGCCAATGGCAGTAACGGGCTTTTCGGTAACCTTCACAGTGGTCTTTGTGCTCAGACCGGTATTGCCGTAAGGAATTGCGGTAATAGTAACGGTACCGTTCTTGTGACCGGTCACATTGCCGTAGGCATCCACAGTGGCAACGGAAGGATCGCTGGAAACGAACTTGACACTCCGGAAAGCATTGCCGGTATAGCTCAGCTTCACACCCAGCTGGGTAGCGGTGGGACCGACTGCCACTTCGTAGCTGTTCTTTTCAAACTCGACGGCAGTAATGGGATCAATGCCTTCGGTGACAACCAGATTGTCGATGTACTGGACATTGGTGCAGATCTTGTACATACCCACATACACCCGGTTGAAGGGCACGCAGTTATCCACAATAGGCTCCTGTGCCAGAATCAGCTCGCCGTTGATGTACAGATCGTACACGGCGGCTTCCGTATCCACCACCTGCTCCAGGTGATACCACTCATCGGGGTTGATCCAGTAGCCGATGCTCTTCCAGTTGTCAACGGTCATTCTGCTCAGGCCGCCGTAGGAAACCATAACCTGACCCACCAGCTTGGAGGTGCCGTTGGCGAAACCGGGCAGATAGCACACGCCCTTGTCGCCTTCCAGCATAAAGTCATAGCTGATGGAAGCCTTGGTCAACTCCACCTTGTTCGCAAAGGTTTTGGTTGCACGCATGGAGTTGCCGGACTGGGAAATGGCGTGAACCGCCAAAGTGTGATTATTCATCACATTTCCAAAGGACTTTTCAAGGGTTTCGATCCACTGGTAGGCTTTGTTGCCGCAGGAGATCTGGACCTTCCAGTCATTCAGACCGTTTTCGAAGTCTTCCTTGTAAGTAAATCTTTCATCGCATCTTACCGTAGCGGTTGCGATAGGCAGCAAGCAGCCGTCTGCAAAGGCAGTAATAACTGCGGTGCCCAGCTTGCCCGTCAGGGTGATCTTGCCGGCGGCATCCACCGTAGCAACAGACTCATCACCGGAAACATAGGTGACGGAGGTGTTTGCAGGCAGATTCTGCAGCGCAGGGCTCACCGTTGCGGCGGTAGTGAAGCGGTAGAAGGTCTTCTCAAAAGTGACATCCTTGTACTTGTTGTAAGTACAGTTTTCGTGAGAATGGATGGACAGGTTGTCGATGCTGAGGTTCATATTTGCTGCATTGTTGCCAGCGCTGGACTTAGCATAGATACCTGCATTCATATAAGGAACGGAGGTAACGGCTTCCTTCAGTGTGCCGGAACCGAATTCGCCGCCATTGATATAAACGGTCCACTCGGTGCCGTTGAGCAGCAGTTCCACATCGTACCACTTGCCATTTTCCACATCCATCTTATAGCTGCCGGCCGTCAGCACATTGCTTGCAACAGTGAAGGTAAAGATCCGGCCACGCTTTGCGGTAGCAAAAGCAGGCAGATAGGTAGTCCAGCCTTCGCCCTCATTGTCCACCTTGAAGCTGTACTTGAGAGAAACAGGAGCTATGGCCAAGGGCAGCTCTGCACCAACAGCATCCTTGAAGGTGTAGAGCGCATAGGCAGAGGATGCTACACCGCTCTCGCCGATCTTCATCTGCCAGTAGGTACGGCCATCGGCACTGACAATAGCACTGGACTGGGCAGTGGTATTCTCACGGGTCCAGCCCAGAGGATACTTGGAGCTGCCGCTGCCATCATCATTGATGGCATCCATTTTGTTTTCATAAATAGCTACATCGCACTTTTCGGTCCGGGGAGCAGTTACCAGAATAACGATGGTATCCTTAATCTGGGTGCCTTCCACGGTAGCGGTAATGGTTGCCTTGCCGACAGCTACGCCAACCACGGCACCGGTAACGGCATCCACAGTTGCGACAGCTTCATTGTCGGAGCTCCACTTGACCGTCTTGTTGATGGCACCGGCAGGGGTAACCACTGCGGTCAGCGGCAGGGATTTTCCGGCAACCACTTGGGCGGTCTCTGCGCCGGCGTTGACGGTAATACCGGTTGCAGTAACCGCAACCACGGTCACATCCACAGTTGCAATCTTGCCGCCGTCATCGGTTGCCACCGTGATTTTGACGGTGCCGGCCTTCAAACCGGTGAGAACACCGGTTGCAGGATCAATTGCTGCAACAGCAGGATTGGAGGAGGTCCATTTTACGCCCTTGATGGTGGCGTTTGCAGGGGTAACTGTAGCAGTGAGGGTCTTGTTTTCTCCCACATTGACCTTCACATTGGATTCGTTGATGGAAACGCCCGTTACCGCCACGGCACTGCCGGCATCCTTAACGGTCACAGTGACAGTAGCAGGAGCCAGACCGGTGGAGGGCGCAGGTGTTGCGGTAATGGTTGTGCTGCCGGCAGCAACACCGGTCACAACACCGTTTGCATCTACTGTGGCAACGGAGGTGTTGGCAGATTCGTAAACCACATAGGGCAGGTATGCCTTATCGGGAGCGACGGTCCAGAAGGTAGGGACAGATTTTCCTGCCAGCACTTCATAGGCACTCTTTTCGCTCTTTAGCTCCGTTGCTGCCTGATAGGTATAGACAGCCATATTGTCGATGTTGAAGGCAACATTGGCACCGGCAGTCTGCTCAGCGGTGGGATTGCCGCCCGCATTGGGGATACCCATGTTCAGGCAGGTAATGGCCTTCGATACTGTGCCTGCATCGACCTTTGTTCCGTCAACGAACAAAGTCCAGTCAGAGCCGTTCAGAATCAGCTCAAAGGTATACCAGCGGCCGGGAATCAGCGTTTTTTCGGTTTTGTCCAGAACATAGTTTTCCACATTGATGGCAATGGCTCTTGCCTTGGGATCGTT
>SVLL01000007.1 GCA_015067935.1 Oscillospiraceae bacterium
GTGCCGGCATTGTCACAGTCCGCAGACGGTCATTTAAAAACTGTCGCCATTGGGGAATGGTTTCTTCCGTCACCGGCCAGAGATTCTCTACCTTGCTTTCGTCAACCTCCGCAATTCCACGCATTTTCACGATGGCCGTATGCACAGGATATCGGGTCAGGTATTCGTGATTCCGGGCATAGATTTTCTCCGCACCGCAGGCCCGGCAAAAGCCGATGCACTCGGCCAGCAGTTCCTTTGGCTGGCAACTGGATTGGATGCAAATATACGCCTCCTGCCGATACGGGATTTCCCGTAGTGACAAGCTGGCAACGCCGTATTCGGTTGTAAATATAGGAATATCCTGCATAAAACCACCTCTTGGCTATGATATCACACTTTCCCGTAAAGTTCAACAAATTGTAAATTCTGCATTATTTTACTGGAAAAACCCATCTTTTGCCTTTTCGACCAAAAATTCCTCTTGATTTTTGTGCAAGATGTTATATAATAGGCACAATGCCTCACAGAAAGGAGGACTACTCAATGAAGAAGATCATCTGCAAGAAGGAATACGACACCGAGACCGCAACCCTGATCAAGAAGGTTACTGTGGGCTACTATGGCGATCCTGCTGGCTACGAGGAATCTCTGTACCAGACTCCCGAGGGTCTGTATTTCGTGTATGTGAACGGTGGCGAGCAATCCCCCTACAGCCACGAGGAGATCACCCGTCTGGCAAAGACCAAGGTCAACGAGTGGATCGAGAACCACTAATCGGTATTACATATCACATTTCCATGTTATGTGATGCTGATGTGCAACAGCAAAATACGCTTGCATCAAAGTGCCCCGGTTTGTGCGTACAGCACAGACCGGGGCATTATTATACTGACCGTTATTTTGCTGCTTTTATTTCAACCTGCGGGCGATTCCATTGGAAAGCTTGGCAAATTCGGGGATCCCCAGCGTTTCGCCACGGATATTCTCATCAAATCCGCAAGCAGCGATCACCTCTGCCGCCCCCTCCTTGCCCAATTGCGGAAAACCGGAGGCAAGACCGTTGCTCAGCTTTTTGCGGCGCATGGCAAAGCTGGCACGGACGGTGCGGAAAAAGATATCCTGATTCTCCACATTCCACGGCCTGTCCTTCCGCACCCGAAGGGTGATGACTGCGCTGGTCACCTTGGGCTGGGGCAGGAAGCAATGGGCCGGCACATCAAACAAACACTCCGGCTCAGCATAGTACTGGCAAAATACCGTGAAAGCACTGTAGTCCGCTGTGCCGGGTCGGGCGGCAATCCGCTGGGCAACCTCTTTTTGCACCATAACCGTCACTTGGTCGAAGCACTCCGCCTCCAGCAGGGCAGACAAAATGGGCGAAGTGATATAGTAGGGCAGATTGGCGCAGGCCGCAGGCCGCAGACCCGCAAATTTTTCTTTTACCAGTGCCGGAATATCCTGCTTCAGCACATCGTCCCACAGTATTTCAAGATTTTCAAATTCCCCCACCGTTTGCGCCAGAATCGGCTTCAGCCGGGTGTCCAGCTCCACAGCGCAGACTCTGCCTGCCCGCAGACACAGCTGTTGGGTCAGCGGACCGATGCCGGGCCCGATTTCCAGCACGCCGGTGTTTTCGTCCACTCCGGAATCCAGCGCGATCTGCTCCGGCACCCATGAAGCAATCAGGAAATTCTGCCCCTTGGCTTTGGAAAAGTGGAAGCCATGCTCCGCAAGCAGGGGCTTCATCACTTGAATATCACATACATTTATCATAAAAAGACCGCCTTTCTTTCGGCATTATACCAAAAGAAAGGCGCCTTTGCAACTATTATCCGAGGAAATACACTTTACAGTCCCGAATACCGAAACGGAAACATTCATCCTGGGTTTCAAAGTACAGATCCAGGCGTTTTCCCTTAATGGCACTGCCGCAATCCTCTGCGGTGGCGATACCGTAGACATACTTGCCATCCTTGGTCACAATGAACATCCGGGTACCGTAGGGAATGATTGTGGGGTCAACTGCGATGGCACCCACACGGCACAGCGTGCCGATGTAGTTATACTCTGTGCAGCCGGGGTCCAAATTATTGTATGCGGTTGCCTTAAAGGTGTCCACATGGGTATAGGTCAGCCGCTCTCCCTCAGGGGTGATGATGTATCCGTCACCGATGATGGGCTTGCCCACAAACTGGGGACGGACAAGATTATCCGGCAGGTAGTTGGGATGCTGCTTCATATCTTCACCGGTACCAACAGCGATCACCGCATTCACAGGCTCGACCAAAACCGTTTTGCTGACTACGGTGCGGTCGATCTCCTTACCGCCCAGATAGGTTACCTTGGCGGTATACAGCACATGACCGTTCACACCGGCAGTCAAAACCCGCTCCTCTCCCTCTGCAACAGTGGGATCATAGCAATAAGTGGTTTCAAAAGGCACGGTGGTCACATAGCTTTCTTCGAACTCCATTGCATGGGAGATGATGATATTCATCCCGTCATAGGTCTGGGTATCCAAGCTGACCGAAACGGCTTCCTCCGCTGTCAGCAGCAGGGACAACCGCTCCAGAAGTGCTTCCACTGTTTCACCGTAGCTGGTGACCTCCATGGTATTTCCGCCATAGAAGATGGTAATCAGCTGCTTGCGCTGAACGGTGATCTCGGAAACAGCCAGACCGGGCTGGGTTGTAAAAATATCATCCTCGCCCAGTTCCACGCCAACTTCAACCAAAACCTGAGCAGGATCCGTTGCATAGGTCGTATGCAGCGTGACCTTACCCTGATCGTTAATCAGATATGTATTCTTGGCGAATACCGTTTGGCTGAGCAACAGCATAATGCAGATGACGGGCAAAAGCAAAGTGAGAAAGCGGACGGTCTTCTTCATTTTCTTGGTAAACAAAAAATGGTTTTCCAGCATAGCAGGAACCTCCTTTCGTGAGGAATCAGTTAGTATTAGACATAAATGTCCGATGGGCATTAAAAATAGTTCCAACGCATTTTATGCGCGCGAACCTTGGTTATTATAACATTTTTTCTTAAAAAGTCAAGTTTTTTCGTTCGAATTACATCATTCTCCAACTTTTCTCATAAAAACAGCTTTAATGTTATGTAAACTAAAGGCACAAATCTTGTCGGCTTATGCGGCTCTTTGCCACAAGATATGGTGCAAAGCGCACAGATTTTCACAATTGCGTGCCGTTTTCCACAGCTATTTGTTATAAAGGGTTACCGCTCTGTTATGGAAACCAAAACAGCGATTATTTTCTCCTTCTTCCTCCCCCGGGGATTGACAAAACCGCTTTTTTGTGCTACATTTTCTCCATAAAGGCTGTGATGAAGACACGCGCATCTTTTAAGCTTCCCAGAGAGGAATCCACTTGGTGCAAGGATTCTGTTGTCTTTCGGATGCGATACCACTTCTGAGCTGCAGGTTGGAAATAGCCTGCCGGGTGCGCCCGTTACCGTGCCAATGAGTGGCGAGCTTGCTCGCAACCAGGGTGGAACCGTGGAATACTTTGTATCCCACCCCTGATTATCAGGGGATGGGCATTTTTTATACCTTTTCCCCATATCAAAAAGGAGGAAAACCCCAATGGAAAACGAAAATCTGTACACCTTTGAAAACCCGGAGTATCGGAAGACCTACTGGCACACCAGCTCTCACATTATGGCCCAAGCCGTCAAGCGTCTGTGGCCTGAAGTGCAGCTGGCTATCGGCCCTGCTATCGACGAGGGCTGGTATTATGACTTCGATGCCCCCTTCTCTTTCACCCCCGAGCATCTGGAAAGGATCGAATCGGAGATGAAGAAGATCTGCAAGGAGCGCATCCGTCTGGAGCGCACCGAACTGCCCCGGGCAGAAGCCATTGCCGCAATGGAGGCTAAAAATGAGCCTTACAAGGTAGAGCTGATTAACGATCTGCCCGAGGATGCGGTTATTTCTTTCTACACTCAGGGCGATTTCACCGATCTGTGCGCCGGTCCTCATCTGGACCACACCGGCCGCGTCAAGCACAACGGCTTCAAGCTCACCAAGTCCTGCGGTGCTTACTGGCGCGGCGACAGCAACCGCAAGATGCTGCAGCGTATCTACGGCATCGGCTTTCCCTCCAAGGAGGAGCTGGACCTGTATCTGGAAAAGCAGGCTGAAGCTCTGAAGCGCGACCACAACAAGCTGGGCCGCGAGTTGGAATTCTTCACCACCGTTGAGGAAATCGGTCAGGGCCTTCCCATTCTGCTGCCCAAGGGTGCTCGTGTCATCCAGACTCTGCAGCGTTGGGTTGAGGACGAAGAGCAGAAGCGTGGCTACCTGCTGACTAAGACCCCCCTGATGGCAAAGTCCGATCTTTATAAGATCTCCGGTCACTGGGATCACTATCTGGACGGTATGTTTGTTCTGGGCGACCCCACCGACGAAAGCAAGGAATGCTTCGCCCTGCGTCCCATGACCTGCCCCTTCCAGTACCAGGTTTACCTGAACCGGGCAAGATCTTACCGGGATCTGCCTATGCGTTTGGGCGAGACCTCTACTCTCTTCCGTAACGAGGAATCCGGCGAGATGCACGGTCTGATCCGTGTCCGTCAGTTCACTATTTCCGAGGGTCACCTTGTGCTGCGCCCCGATCAGCTGGAAGAGGAATTCCGCGGCTGTCTGGAGCTGGCAAAGTACTGTCTGGAAACTGTGGGTATGTTGGAGAACTGCTCCTTCCGTTTCTCCCAGTGGGATCCCGCCCGTGCCGGCATCAAGTATGAAGGCACCGCTGAGCAGTGGGAAGAAGCACAGCGCGTTATGGGCGAAATTCTGGACAATCTGGGCGTTGACTACGAGATCGGCATCGACGAGGCCGCCTTCTACGGTC
Organism: Oscillospiraceae bacterium; assembly: GCA_015067935.1. Classification (GTDB taxonomy): domain Bacteria; phylum Bacillota; class Clostridia; order Oscillospirales; family Oscillospiraceae; genus Faecousia. Next base: position 4,848 of record SVLL01000007.1, read on the forward strand.
CCAAGCTGGATATTCAGTACAAGAATGTCTTCGGTAAGGAAGACACCATTGTCACCATCCAGATCGATATGCTGCTGGCTCAGAAGTTCGGTATGGAATATACCGATGCTGACGGTCAGAAAAAGACCCCCTATATCATCCACCGTACCAGCTTGGGCTGCTACGAGCGGACGCTGGCTTACCTCATCGAGCGTTATGCCGGCGCACTGCCTCTGTGGATGATGCCCACACAGGTCAAGGTTCTGCCCATCACCGACCGCGCCCACGAGTATGCCAAGGAGCTGGTTAATAAGCTGGAGAGCGTGAACATCCACGCAGAGGCAGACTGCCGCAGCGAAAAGCTGGGCTACAAGATCCGGGAAGCACAGATGCAGAAGATTCCCTATATGCTGGTCATCGGCGACCGGGATATGGAAAATGGCACTGTGTCCGTCCGTACCCGTAAGGGCGAGGATCTGGGCGCAATGACTCCCGACGAGTTCATTGCCAAGTGTCTGATGGAAATCGCCACCAAGAGCAAGGAAGTTTAATAAAATCCAAGACCGCCCACCCGGGCGGTCTTGTTTTATGCGGCGGAATATGCTATAATCCGGATATCCCTTTGTGAGGTGTTCCGATATGAAAAGATTTTGCAAATGGCTGCTTCCCCTTGCCTTTGTTTTATTGGGTGTGTTTCTCTTTACAACCGTGCACGGACACGATTTTTTAGGTCTGCTCAGCTGTGGCATTGCCGCCGTAATTTCCTGCTACTATCTGCTTGCGCTTATGCACCGGCGCAATGCTTCAGCCGCCAAATGGCTGAAAATCAGCTTTACTGTTTTGCTGTGCATCGGTGTGGCTGCCTTTATGATTACGGAGATCGTCATTCTGGATGCCAGCAGTGGTGACGGAAATCAAAATTTTGATTACTTGATCGTGCTGGGTGCCAAGGTCAACGGCACTGCTCCTTCCCTATCGCTGGGTGATCGGTTGGATGCTGCCTATGACTATTTGACCGCGCACCCCCATGTGACTGCTGTTCTTTCCGGCGGTCAGGGTGCGGACGAAGGCATCAGTGAGGCGCAATGTATGTTCAACGAGCTGACAAAACGGGGCATTGCCCCTGAACGGCTTCTTCTGGAGGACAAAGCCACCTCCACTTGGGAGAATCTCCAATTCTCCCTTGCGGTTATTGAAGAAATAAACGTGGCACGCCCGGATACTGTTGGGCTGCTGTCCAGCGAATACCATCTGTTTCGGGCGAAACTCACCGCCACCGCCTGTGGCATTGAGGCGGCTACCATCCCGGCACGCACCGGCTGGCCGACCATTTGCATCAATTACTTTTTGCGGGAAGTTCCTGCTGTATGGAAATATATCATCTTCGGAGGTTAAAATATGATCGGACAAAATTATGCAGAATTTGCATGGGAAATGACAGAAACACTGCTGGCAATCGACTCCCCCACCGGCTACACAAACCGCGCTGCCGCTTGGGTAAAGGAAAAATTTGAAGCCCTTGGTTTTTCCGCAAGCATCACCACCAAGGGCGGTGTTTTGGTGGACTTGGGCGGCCAAAAGGCCGATGACGCCCTGCTTCTGGAAGCCCATGCTGATACCTTGGGCGCAATGGTTGCACAGATCAAGGGTAACGGCCGCCTGCACCTGACCCCTCTGGGCGGTATGAATGCCAACAACGGTGAAGCGGAGAATGTCTGGGTGTACACCCGCTCTGGCAAGGTCATCGACGGTACCTGCCAGCTGTGCAACGCGTCTGTGCATGTCAACGGAGAGTATTCCAATGCCAAGCGGTCCTTTGATACCGTTGAAATCGTGCTGGACGAGGATGTGAACTCTGCCGACGATGCCAAAAAGCTGGGCATTGAGGTGGGCGACATTGTGTGCTTTGAACCCCGTACCCGTCGTACTGCCAGCGGCTATCTCAAGAGCCGTTTTCTGGATGACAAGCTGAGTGTGGGCATTCTGCTGGGCTTTGCCAAGTATTTAAGCGACAGCGGCATCATCCCGGAACGCAAAACCTATGCCCACATCACCGTGTATGAAGAAGTGGGTCACGGCGGTTCCGGTTCTGTGCCTGCAGGCGTAACCGAGGCCATCTCGGTGGATATGGGCTGTGTAGGTGACGGTCTGAACTGTACCGAAAAGCAGGTTTCCATCTGCGCCAAGGACTCCGGCGGTCCCTACTCCTACGAAGTCGTGGGCAAGCTGATCGATGCCGCCAAGAAAACCGGTGCCGACTATGCGGTCGATGTGTATCCCTACTACGGCTCCGATGTGGAAGCGACGCTGCGCAGTGGTGTGGACATCCGCCACGGGCTGATTGGTGCAGGTGTGTACGCAAGCCACGGCTACGAGCGCAGCCACATTGACGGCGTGATGAACACCCTGAAAGTCCTCTGCGGTTATTTGGATGTATAACGAAAGGCACTCGTATGGTTATTGGAATTATTGGAGAGAATTGCAGCGGCAAATCGACACTTGCTAACGCAATAAGAGAGGAACTCGGAGCAGAAGTCATTACCGGCAAAGACTATTTGAGAATGGCAAAATCCGAATCGGAGGCTGCAGCCTTGTTTTCTGCAAAGCTAAAAGATGCTGTTCGTGGAAGTAGCATTATCTATGTTATTTCCGAAAAAGAACATCTGCGTTTTCTTCCGGAGGGTGCTATCCGCATACTGGTAAAAGCAGACTTGAACACAATTAAGGCTCGTTTTCGCACCCGGATGCATGGCAATCTCCCTGCCCCGATAGAAAAAATGTTGGAAAACAAACACGGTATGTTTGATGATGGTTTTTATGACTATCATTTTGACGGTGTTTCCGGAGATCCGCAAGCATTGTGTAATATGCTTTTTGCCTAAACAAGTATCATCCCACACTGGCAAAGGAGAAGCTGCTATGAGAAGAAACATCATTTGCCTTCGTTGTAATCAGGCAATGAATCATATTCGCACTGAAAAATTGCAGTTTGGTCAGACCGGCTGGATTTTGGGCGACCTACCCAATCTGCTGGCAGGAGCCATGGAAGTGGACATTTACAGCTGTCCCGGTTGCAGAAAGCTGGAGTTCTTTTTGGCAGATAACATTGAAGAAGGCTTGCCCCAAAAGCAATGTCCCAAATGCGGCAAGCGGCACGATTTTGATTATCCCAAATGCCCCTTCTGCCAGTTTGATTATTACGGATAGGACGCAAAATCGCAGCACCAACCGGTGCTGCGATTTTTGGTTATTCGACGCCTTGGATTTCCAAAAGGTCCACAGCCTGCTGCCCCAGAATGGTCAAAGCCACGCTTCCCTTGATGGGATAAGCATCGTAAGCTTTGCTGTAGCCACCCTTCAGAGGCTGGTCAAAATCAATGGAGATCAGTCCGCGCTTTTCAAGGCAACGCAAAGCTAAGCTGCTCTTTTCCGGGCTCAGCTCCCCTTCCTCCAGATACACCGGGTCCATTGAAGATGCACTTCGTGCCACCGGCAGAAAGGGAATCTGTCCCAAAAGCCGCAGCATTGCAATTTCCTCGGCATTCAGCACCAAGGTGCTTCCACAACCGCCACAGTTGCCGCAGCAACCGCCGCAGCCGCCTTTACAATCTCCCATTACGCTTCTCCTTGCAGTTTCTTCTCCCGCGTCTGGCAGGTAAAGAGAATGACCTGCTTATTCTCTGCAGTTTCTGAAAGAATATCCAAGGCTGTTTTCAATCTCACATCGTCAAAGCGGACCATAGCATCATCCAGCACCAAGGGTGCATCCGGGGTCAGCTCCTCTGCCACAGCCAGACGCAATGCCAGATACAGCTGATCCACCGTTCCGTCGCTGCGCCATATACTGCCTCGGGGTGTCGTCTCGTCCGGGGCACCAACGCGAATGCTCAGGTCATCCGTCAGCATCACCTTATCATAGCGACCGCCCGTAAGCTTGCTGAAAAGCTCCTCGGCGCGCTTGGCAATGCGGGGCGCAAACCGCCGCTGCAGTTCATTTCTCGCACTGCTCAGAGCTTGCTGCGCCAAATCCAGTGCCGCGTAGGTATGCTCCAGTTTTTCCAAGCGGCTGCGCACCTGCTTCAGCTGCTGACGCAGGATACTCTCCTGACCGATGCTCTCCGCCTGACCCTGACACTGTCCCAAGCGTCGCTGATTCTGATTGTGTTCAGACAATGCATTGGCCAGCTGACTTTCTGTTTCTTCCATTGTCTGCGTCAAAGAATCCGGTGCGGAGGGAGCGGGCAAATCCTTGGAAATCGCCTGCAGAGTTTCCAGCTGATCCTGCGCCCGACGGAAGTCCCGCAGTAAACTATAGTACTCCTTCCACTTATTGAGGATAGTTTCCCATCTGTCCATACATACGCTGACACTTTCCCCGTTTGTCAGGGTCTGCAGCTTGGTCACCAGCTGCTGGGTTCTCTCCCGCAGTTCAGCTACCACTGCCTGATATTCTGCCAATGCCTGCTCATAAGCTACCAAATCCCGTGCATAGTCCTCTGCCATGGAAACCCACAGCGCAACCACTTCGGTTTCGTACTTTGCGGTCAGTGTCTGCAAGGCTTCTGCCGCTTTTTTCTTTTTCTGTGCGCCCACAGCCAGCAGGATCACACCTGCAGCCAAGAACACACCGCCCACCGCAAACAGCACCGGCAGGAAAATGCCGGCAACAAGGGCCGCCACAGCCGCCACAAGGGCCACAATACCGATACCCGTCAGAGGACTCTTCGGATTCTGCGCCTGGGCCAATGCCGTATCCGCCTTCGCCTGCTCAACAGCCTGGGCACCGGTCAAATCAGCAAAACACTTCCGGCAAGCAGGCTTTTCGGGAATGGGTGGCAGCATCTGCTGCTCCATCTGCAAGGACATACTCTCACCGTGAAGCTTTTGCAGCTCAGCTTTCGCCTTTTCCGCCTCCCCTTCGGTGGGCAGAGTCTTGCACTCCGCTTCCAGTGCATTCAACTCGGCCTGCAAGCGGATACTCTCCTGCTCACACACCCGAATACGCTGATTCTTTTCCAAGGCTTGGCTGTATTGCAATGCAGTTTTATGATTTTCCAACTGTGCGATCCAGTTTTCCAGCTCCTGCTGGCGGGCTTTGATGCCGCTTTCCTTCTTTTTCAGATCTGCCAGATTGTCCAGCTGCGCTTCCAATTTTGCCTGCTCCGCCTCAGCCTGAGGGATCAAACCGTTTGCACGATTGCTCTTCACCTTGTTTTTCAGCTCTCTCAGCTTTTCTGCCAGCTTATCCCCACCGCCGCTCTCATCACCGGTGGTGACCAGATTGTTAAGCCTGCGGCGCAGGGCATCATCTTGAGTCACGGGCATATCCGTCAGCTTTAAAAAGCCCGCCCGGACAAAAACGCTCCGTTCAACTCCCAGCAGCTCCATACCGCAGTTGGCGGCATTCAGCTCCGGCACTTCCAAGCCGGTATGGGTCTCATAGGCCCGAAACTCACCGAAAATCAGGCGTCCTCTGGTGCGCCGCTCAATGGTAATATCCCGGCCCTTCCAGCAGATTTCCATCCGGCCCTCCATCGGTGCGCCGGACCACGGAGCATAATGCTCCTTGTATGCCAAATATGTGGGCGAATTCCGCTCTCTGGTATCGATGCCGTAGAGCATTGAGATCAAAAACGCGCACCAAGTACTCTTGCCCCATTCGTTGGGAGCTTCGATGATATTCAGACCGGGCCGCAGCTTCATGGTCTGGTTTTCCAGTTTGCCGAAAGTGGCTGTCATAGAATAGATCTTCACGGCAGAACCACCTCCTGACCGTCCAGAATCTGGCGGGAAATCTGTGCCGCCAGTTTGATTCTCCGCTGCAAAGCTTCGCTTTCCGTATCCAAGCCGGCATGGAGAATGCTGAAATAAGTACCCTCCAGACTATCCTCCCCTACGGCACTCCAAAGGTCCTTCTCCGGGATCGTCTTATCCCGCAGCTCCAGATTCTTAACATGGGAAAACTCCCGTTTCAGTGCATCCGGATCCAAATCTTGGGAATAACCGATGAAGGTGATCCGGTAGAAATCCTCCGTTGCCACACCGGGCAATTTACCTGCCAGAGTCTGCTTGGGGTCAGCACCCACATCCACCTCTTCATCAAAGAACTTCGGACCATCCAGCGGCAGGAAACGCAGGGAGGTTTCTTCACCCAGCTCCACCAGCAATACACCCTTGATACCGGTTTCATCATAACCGTGACCCATTGGGCAGCCCGGCCACGCGCAAAGAGTATCTCCTGCACGGAAGCTGTCATTTTTATGAATATGTCCCAACGCCAGATAGTGCAAGCCTGACAGCCGCACCTGCTGGGGTGTCACAGGACAATAATCGGACGAAGGATTGGTAGCATCTGCGTGAAGTACGCCGATCTGCCATTTTCCCTTGCCGTTTGCCCGAAAGCCTTCCAGCAAGCCGGGACAATCCATCGCTGTAAAGCCTGCGCCGTACACAGTACAATCCAAGCCGGGGACTTCCACGGTTTCCATCTGCGGATAGTCGAAAATATACACATTTTCCGGCCACATCTCCGCCTTATAGGGTGAATTGGGCTGACAGAAATCGTGATTGCCTGGGGTAATAAACACCGGGATTCTTACGCTTTCCAGAGCCTCGTACACCTTGCGGAAGCTATCCTTGGTATATGCCCCGTCAAAGAGGTCGCCTGCCAGCAGCAGAAGGTCACAGTTCTCTTTTTTTGCCAGTGTGGCAACCTTTTCCGGGATTTTTCCCAGCTCCTGACGCAGAAAACGGGCCTGCTCGTCGCTTTTTCCGCTGATCGGTGCATCCAAATGCCAATCAGCACTGTGAAGTATTTTCATCGTACAAATCCACCCTTTCTACCTTTTTGCATTTTCCGGTTGCGCTGTCAATAGTAAACAGCACTGCCTCCATTTTCGTTGGGCCGTTTGCCCACTGATAGCGGTTGGGGAGATCTCCCCGGAATTTCCCAATAGACAATTCTGTCCGGATACCCAAAACGGAACGGCTGGGTCCGGTCATACCCAAATCGGTCACATACCCGGTGCCTTCCGGCAAGATTTGGGTATCGGCTGTAGGCACATGGGTATGGGTACCCCAAACGGCACTGACCTGCCCATCCAGCATATAGCCCATAGCCAGCTTTTCGGATGTGGCCTCTGCGTGGAACTCCACAAGAATGATTTTGGCATCTATCTGCTTCAAAAGAGAGTCCATCAGCAAAAAGGGGTTGTTGGGACCGTAGTCCATATTGCACCGCCCCACCAGATCAATCACCGCCACAGGACCGATCTTGGTTTCATAGATGCCATAGCCTCTTCCGGGCACTTGGGGGGCATAATTGGCAGGACGCAGAATCCGGGGGCATTCATCCATATAGTCCGTAATTTCCCGTTTACCCCAAGTATGGTTGCCCATAGTGATAACATCTGCGCCGGCATCCAGAATATCCTCCGCCTGATCGGGCGTAATCCCCACAACGCTGGCGTTTTCACCATTGACGATCACAAAATCCGCATTGCATTTCCGTTTCAGGTAACGAAGCGATCGACGCACCCGGTCCATACCCGGTCCGCCCACCACATCACCGACGGCCAAAACTTTAAAATCCATAGGGTCTCCTCGTTTCCGTTATCGTACCGATTTTGCGTACTCCGTAGGCGTAAAGCCCACCTTATCCTTAAACTGCCGGGAGAAATGATGTACTGTGGAGTAATGCAGAACTGCTGCAATCTCCGTAAAATTCATATTGCCCTCCCTGATCATCTGCTTGCTCTCCTGAATTTTGATGCGGCGGATATACTCGCCGGGAGAAATCTGCAGATTCTTATGAAAAAGCGCGGTCATATAGCTGGGGCTCACATCCACCATCCGCGCCACCAGAGGCACAGACAGTTTTTCCCGAATATGGCTGCTGATATACTGCTGTGCCCGGCAGATGATCTCATTTTCCGAGTTCAGGGAATTGGATGCCATCAGCTTCTGGGCAGGCTCCTGATGCCGCAACAGCAACAGCAGCAGCTGGGTCAGCTGAGAGGCGATCATATCAATAGAATAGGCATCCATCCGGTCCTGTTCCCGAATCATCTGCTGAATCAGGGTCACAGCCGCCTGAGTGGGACGGAGCTTTCGGTTCAGCAGCGCACTCAGATCACCATCCTGAATTTCGAAGGAAAGGGTAACATACCGGGGGGCTACATCCATATCCGCATATTGCATATGCCACTGATTCGGGCCGTACAGCACCACATCGCCCTGCTCCAGGATCAGCTCCTGACCGTCGGTCACCGAGTGCATCACACCCTGATCCACATAGGTCAGCTCCAGCACGGGATGAGATTCACCGGCAAAGAAAAACCCTTTTTCCTTTTCATGATAGAAGAAGGTATAGATGCCGGACACGCGCATATTGCTCTGAATATGGTCGCAGCCAAGGCGGGACTGGGCATCCACAGTTTCCGGCAGCTTTTCCGCACGCAGCTGCGCTCCGGTATTCTCCCGACGCAGGGGTGCCAGATAAAAGAAGATATCCTGATGGATGCATACAGGCTGATCCAAATAAAAGGATTCATAGCTTTCCCCATCCTGCGAAACAGACAGAACGGTCATGCCGCTTCCGGGCAAAATCCAAGTTTCCGAAAGAGCCTGAAATACTGTCTGCATTTCCCAGTTAACGGAAATCTGTTGGGACTGCAGTACATTTACCGAAAGCTCCTCACTGATTCCTTCCTGCTTTCTCAGTCCGTATTTATAAAAGCCAAACTGATTTAAATGCTGAATCATTGCCATACCCCCTGAAAAGTAAGAATGGGGTCACTTTTTAGTGACCCCATCATTATATCAAAAAAAGTTGAAAATGGCAAATACTTTATTTCTGATATTCAAATTCAATATCATAAATATCCACAGTATCCCCATCTTGGATGCCCATTTCCTCCAAACGGGCAAACAAACCGCACTTACGCAGCTGCTGATCGAAGTAATTCCGGGCCTCGTAATCGTCGAAATTGATATTCTCCACCAATCTCTCCAGCCAAGTTCCGGTCACCAGCCAAGTGCTGCCGTAGTGCTCGATCTCCAGCGCATTGGGATCGGAGATTTCGCTTTCAGGCTCCACATAGTCCGGCTCGTATACGATCACCGGGGGCAGCGTCTGCAGCCGACCGGCTACCACCCGCATCAGCTCCCGTGTTCCCTGGGTCGTACCTGCAGAAATCTCATACATATCACAGCCGGCAGCCTCCACAACCGCACGCAGCCGCTGCAGATTGTCACTGTCCGGGGGCAGCAGATCGCACTTGTTGGCCGCCACGATCATAGGCCGATTGCTCAGATCCACGCTGTAGTTCACCAGCTCGTCGCAGATGGCATTAAAATCCTCCACCGGGTCACGGCCCTCGCTGCCGGAAACATCCACCACATGGACAAGCAGGCGGCAGCGGTCAATGTGCCGCAGGAAATCGTGCCCGAGACCTGCACCCTCTGCCGCGCCCTCAATGATGCCGGGAATATCAGCCATTACAAAGGACACGCCCTCATCCACATAGATAACGCCCAGATTGGGATACAAGGTGGTAAAATGATAGTTGGCAATCTTGGGACGGGCATTGGAGGTAACAGACAGAAGGGTGGACTTGCCCACATTGGGGAATCCCACCAGACCTACATCTGCCAATAGCTTCAGCTCCAGAATCACATCCCGCTCCTGCCCCTTCAGACCGGCCTTTGCAAACCGGGGCACCTGACGGTTGGGGGTGGCATAATGGGCATTGCCCCAGCCGCCGCGGCCGCCCTTGGCAAGGACAAAATCCTCACCGGAGGACATATCCACAATGATAGCGTTGCTTTCCGCATCCCGGACAACCGTACCCCGGGGCACCTGGATGATCAAATTCTCTCCCCGCTTGCCATTGCATTTCCGGGTCAGACCGTTTACACCGCCCTGGGCTACATATTTGCGCTTATAGCGGAAATCCAGCAGGGTTGACAAATTATCATTGACACGCAACACCACGCTGCCGCCGTGACCGCCGTCACCACCGTCGGGACCGCCGGCTGCCACATACTTTTCTCTGTGGAAAGCCACTGCGCCGTCACCGCCCTTACCGCCACAGACGGTAATGCGCACTTTATCTACAAACATTTCCATAATTCGTTCCTCCTATCTTCGGAACTTTCTTCTCAAGAAAAAGGGCTGTCGCAGATAGTTTGCAACAGCCCTTCGCTTCTCATACGCTATTACTGCTCGGCGTACACGGAGCACTGCCGACGATCCTTGCCCTTGCGCTCGAACTTGACGACGCCGTCAACCAGAGCGAACAGAGTGTCATCCTTACCGATACCAACATTGATGCCGGGATGGATGTGAGTACCTCTCTGACGAACCAGGATGTTACCGGCCAGAACAAACTGACCGTCTGCACGCTTGACGCCCAGGCGCTTAGCCTCGGAGTCACGGCCGTTCTTGGTGGAACCGCCGCCCTTGTGGTGTGCGAAGAACTGAATACCAATTTTCAGCATGGTGTTACACCTCCATAACTTCGATATAATCAGGATAGTCATCCCGCATATTGCACAGAGTAACCATCATACCGGCAAGAACTGCCTGAACGGTTTCCTCTTCGTCGCAGGATGCGGGGAGGGTCAAAGTGATGCGAGCATCCTCTTCCTTGACCCGGACCTTGGCCTTTGCGCCACACACATCATTGATGGTGGCCTCTGCCATGGTCACAACAGCGGAGATTGCGGCACAGACAATGTCCTTTCCGCTTTCTGCATAACCGCTGTGTCCGGAGACGGAGAATCCGGTGATTCTTTCGCCTTCCGTGAAAAATTCACATTTTGTCATAGCTAATTACAGAGCGATCTTGGTGATCTCAACCTTGGTGTAAGGCTGACGGTGACCAATCTTCTTCTTCTCGTTCTTCTTGGCCTTGTACTTGAAGACGGTGATCTTCTTGCCCTTGCCATTCTTGACGACCTTAGCCTCGACCTTTGCGCCCTCCACCACGGGAGTGCCGATCTTGGTGTTCTCGCCATCCAGGACAGCCAGAACCTGCTCGAAGTTGACGGTGGACTCAGCCTCGGCGTTCAGCTTCTCAACGAAGATGACATCGCCCTCAGCCACGGTATACTGCTTACCACCGGTCACGATAACTGCTTTCATTCTTTTCACCTACTTTATATTGTGTAGTCTCGCTCTTAAGGCGTGATATTTGTATATCAACTTAAGCCCATTCAATGCGGCTGGTCTATTTTAGCATTGAAAGAAGGAAAAGTCAAGGGGAATTTCAATGTTTTTCTTGCTATTTCAAACATTTTTGCCGTGCATCGCTGCCCTTTCCGTGTAGGAACCGGCGTCCCCGACGGTCCTCAAAAAACAGGCCACCCGGAGGTGGTCTGTTTTAGTCTTTAGGATTATTATTCCAGCTGCCAAGTAATTCCTCATAGGACAAACTGAGCACCTTGGCCAGATATACGATTTCCACATCCGTGACAAAACGCTTTCCCGACTCAATGCGTTGAATTGCATTTTTGTCAATGTCCAGCCCAGCGATCTGGAGCATATCAGCAAGTTGCCTTTGGGATTTACCTAAGGCTTTCCTACGCCGCTCAATTACAATTCCGCAACGATTGTTGCGACCGTCTTCGGTTTTGTTAATAAACATAACGCATACCCCTCAGTGACATTTTGTGCTTGTCAACGAAGTAAGTATATGCTATAATTACTCAAATGCTGACACTCACCAAATGTCAGTCATAAAATAATATGCGGAGTGAATTATGATTATCGACATCACTGGAACTATTTTGATTCCCGGAAACATGGGCAGGAATTGTCCCGGAAACGGAGAACGCCCCGGAATAGAATGTTGTTGTAACGAATGTGATTATATGCTTTGCTGCCTTGAGGATCACGATCCGTCCGACTGCATGCAATGTCGGGATCGAAAATGCCCCCATGCTCAACATCAACACAAATCGAATAAACTTAAAAAACCAAAACTCCCCTCTTTTTCTGTCCGTCGCTGTATTGCATTTGTCACCTCATTACTGTATAATAGACACATCCACAAAAACAGAAAGGATGATCTTTATGTTACAGATTAAACGCAGCAAATTTTTGAGTATGGCCATTGCCATTTTGCTGGTCTTCTCTATGCTGCTCTCTGCCTGCAACCTGCTCCCTGCTTCCCCTGACGGCCCTTCGTCCAGCACCCCGTCTTCCCCCTCTTCCCCTTCCACGCCCTCCACGCCTTCCGTTGTGGACAAAACCAAAATCGAGCTGAAGCCTGCCGAGTTGGTCTATGAAATGACCGATGAGGATGTAACCAAATTCTATGACCTGCTGAAATCCTGCAAAGATGCCGCCTTGGGCGGTCAGGACGGTGATGCCGTAATGGCTCTTTCCGATCAGGTGGACGATCAGTATGAATATATGTATGCCCAGCAGTCCATCGCAACCGTGCTGTACTACTGCAACCTGAACGACACCGAGGCCAGCGACCTTTATCTGGAATGTACCGACACCCTCACAGAAGCCTATGATGCCTATATGGAAATGGCCAAGGCACTGTATGATGCCGAATTCCCTGCCAAGGAGCGTTTCTTTGCGGATTGGAGCGAGCAGGACATTGCTATGCTCCTTGCCTACACCCCCGAGGTGGTGGCACTGCAGCAGCGCAATTCCGAGATTGAGGTTGCCTATCAGGATCTGCAGGACGATCCCGATATGTACACCAAAATGGTGCCCCTCTACATCGAAATGGTACAGAACAACAACCGCATTGCCCAAATCTACGGCTACGAAAACTATTACACTTATGCCTATGAGCTGGTGTACGGTCGGGACTATGGATCTGACGAGATCAATACGATGCGCACCCTGACCTCTACTTACCTGCCCGAGGCTGCGACCAATGCAATGAACAAATTCACCGAAACCTATGGCAAATTGGGTCCCACATCTCAGATGAAGCTTGAGGGATTCCTGTTTGAGTCCTACAAAAACAGCTATACCGACGAAATAGAGGATTATTTCAAGACCCTGCCCCAGCAGGCCCGGCTGGATATGCTGGATATGTTCGACGGCAATATCATTATTACCGATGACGAAAATGCGCAGGAAGGTGCCTTTACCACTGCTATCGGTGAGGACCGTCACCTCTGCTTCTTTGGCCCCGGCTACAGCAACCCTATGACCATCATCCATGAGGTTGGTCACTACTATGGTGCCAATCACACCGAACTGGCCGACCTGCCTTTGGATCTGGCTGAGACCCAATCTCAGGGCAACGAGTGGCTGTTCATGAGCTTTATGGAAGAGAAGATGACCCCTAAGTTCTACGAGGCCACAGTCAGCTACAAGACCTACAACGACCTTGTGACCATTCTGCTGTGCGTGATTATCGATGAATTTGAGGAGCGGGTTTACACCCACCCCGATATCGCCAGCCTGACCTGCGACGATTTGGACGCCCTGATGGAAGATGTTTGTAAGAGCTACGGCGGCATCGCCTTCCTGAATGGCATTGCCACCGATGTGCAGAGCTACTGGCGTATGGTGGTTGTGGAGCAGCCGGTGTATTACATCAGCTACGGCGTGTCTGCCATCGCCGCAATGAACATCTTCACAGTAGCAGAGGAAGATTATCAGAAGGGCGTGGATGTATACTGCAGCCTGATCGAGAATGTCGTACTGGACGACGGCTTCCTTGGCAACATCAGCAAGGCCGGCCTTGACGGTCCCTTTGATGAGGATGTCTACAAGAAGTTTGCCGAAATGATGAAGTAACAGCAAACCGCCAGCCCAGCCGGGCTGGCGGTTTTATCCGCGTTCAGGGCAGAAAAACCCTCGCCGCCCTTTCGAGTCCTATATCTGGAATACCATATCAAATAAAAACACCACCCGAATGGGTGGTGTCCTCATTCTCGCGCTGCTCACAATGGGGTTCCCGCCCACTAAGGATTGCATCATATATGGATACTCGCACTTGAAATAGAAGAAAGCCACCATCCCTACCGGATGCCGTCTTTCTTCTATGGACTCTTCCACGGGCTAAAAAGTGTCCACCGGACACTTTTTTACGATGGCTTTGCCCTCGCCGCCCTTTCGAGTCCTATATCTGGAATACCATACCAAATAAAAACACCACCCGAATGGGTGGTGTTTTTATTTGGTGGACGATATAGGACTCGAACCTATGACCTTCCGCACGTCAAGCGGATGCTCTAGCCAGCTGAGCTAATCGTCCAAGCACAAGAGGCATTATAATGCACAGGCGCAGTTTTGTCAAGCCTTTTTTGCAAAAAAGTGCATATATTTTCCTTCGAAACAGAACGAGGATCCCACAGCTGCAGGATCCTCGCATTTTTCTTCTTATTCTTCGTCCTCGTCGTCATAATCGGGCGGGATATAGCCGTTTTTCAGCTTGCGGTTCCACATCAGCTTCACCACAACACCCACCACCACGATCAGCGCGACCATACCGCCAACAAGAATCCATGTCAGCTGATTGAAGCTCACGCCCAAGGATGAAATGGGGGGCGACACCAGATGGGGCACATTCTCCACGAAGTCCATGGGCACATACACACCGGGTTGGGGATTCGGCACGATTACATTGCTCATATCGTCCAGTGCTGTGGGAACATTGATGCCGATCAGGTACTCCACCTCCGGATTGACCTGTTCCAGATAAAACTGGGCATTCCGCTTGTTATCAATAACCACCTTGTGAGAAAGCTTGTAGCTTCCCTCCTCTTCTGTGAAGATGGATGCCACGCTCCGGGGCTGCTCCAGCGGCAAGGCCAGCTTTACTTTGAAATCAATATTTCCGTGGAAGGTCAAGCCGTAAGCCGTTCCGGTACCGATCGCCTTTTTTTGGCTCTCGGACAGCTCGGTCAACGGACGCAGAGTATAGGACAGATTGTAGGATTCCTGAAGCTTGCCTGCGGACAGATTCTCACCGTTAATGTGCCAGGTTGCGCCCTGTGCGGTATGCAGGACAATGTTAATATCCTTTTTCTCAAAACGGGCCAGATCCTCACCGGACACGCTGCTCTGAGAATCCAAATACACATTCACCTGTACATTTTGCAAATTAGGGCTGCCGATCAGCGCACCGGTCACCTGCTCATCCACATCCTTCCAGCCCTCCTGATTACCCAGAAGAGCATCCATTGTGATGGTGATGCCGTTGTTTTGGGTGACCTTTTCAGTCTCAATCACCGCATTCTGACCGCCGAAGAAAGTCTCCTGTGTGGTAACAGAAGTGCCGTTTTCTGTGGTAGTGGTGGAAGTGGTTGTAGAAGTGTGGTTCTGATCAATAATGTTCTGCTCGGGCAGGAAGTGATCCAAGCTCGGAAC
This sequence comes from Oscillospiraceae bacterium, assembly GCA_015067935.1. GTDB lineage: Bacteria > Bacillota > Clostridia > Oscillospirales > Oscillospiraceae > Faecousia. The sequence goes on from SVLL01000007.1 coordinate 20,176, forward strand.
AGAGGTCTGGATCTGCTGCATAACAGAATCCGCTTCCGCACCGCTGCCGCCGTAGTTGGCCTTTGTCAGGCTATCGCAGTTTTCAAAGGCGGAGACGCCAACCTCTTTAATACTGGCAGACAGAGAAACGCTCTGCAGCTCGTAGCAACCGTAGAAGGTCCAGTAAGGCAACTCGCCGATGTTGGCGAGGATCGTTGCCGTACGCAGACTCTTGCAATAGGCAAAGGCCTTCTGCTCCAGCACGCTGACGGAGGCCGGAATCACCACGCTCAACAGACTTTCACAGCGGTAAAACGCCATATTGCGAATCGTTTGCAGACTGCCCGGCAAGGTAACCGCCTTCAGGCTGCGGCAACGCTCAAATGCACTGCGGCCGATTTCCCGCAGGTTGTTGCTCAGGTGGATACGCTGCATTGCGCTGCAGTCATAGAAGGCAAAGCTGCCGATGGTCTGCACAGAGTCTGCAACCGTTGCGGCAGTTGCATTTTCCAGCTTCATAAAGGCGAAATCGCCCACATGGGTGATGCCGTTGCCGATCTCAATAGACAGGATGTTTTCTGCATAGCCATACCAAGGAGGCAGACGGTTTTCCGAGTAATTGGGCATCGGACCGGTGCCGGAAATTTTCAGATGACCGCCCTGCAGCGTCCACGAGATTCCGTCGTTACAATTGCCGGAAAAATCTGCCGCTGCAACGCACAATGCGGAGGACAGCACCAACAGCAGTGCCAATACTGCGGTCATCAGTTTGGAGATATTCAATTTGCGATTACTGTGACCCATATTCGGTCCTCCTGAGGTTATGTTTTTCGGTTGGGGCGGATGTGACATCCGCCCCATTCATGAAACAGTTTATTAAGCGGATGCTGCCAGATTGTTAATGGTGATGGTGTTCTTCATTGTGAAGGTAAAGGTCAGATCACCATAGGTCATCTTCAGCACATTACCGGTAATTGTACCGGCAGGTGTCACAGATGTGTAGCTGCCGTAGTCATAATTACCCACATACCGGGATGCGATGTTGTTGCCGGAACTCCAAATGAAGTCAGAGCCGCCGCCGCCACGGCTGGTGGTATCATACAGCGTTGCTGCAGCGTTGCCCTTCTTAAAGGTCATTGTCGCTCCGGATGCCGCACCCATATTGTCCAGCTTCAGCTGCACATAGGGATACTGGGTCATAGAAGTACCCTTCCAGCCGGAGGGACTCATATTGGCATAAACGGTACAGCTCAATTTGTCCGCAGCAAGTGTGGAAGTCACAGTTGTAGACTTCCAGGAGTTACCCAGCAGGCTAAAGCTGTAGTAAACAGACGGGTGGCTGCCCTGAGGTGCGATCGAATGGATCGTAACATTCGGCAGCTGCGTCCAGTTGACAACAACAACGCTTTCCAGCGGAATCATATTGAGATAGTTGAAGGTGCCGGGCTTGGTTGTGCCCATACGGTAGCTGTAGGTGTAATCGTATGCATTATTCTCCGCATCGATGGTCACCGTCCAGGTGGGGTTATAGGTGCCGGGCATCTGGAAATTCATAGATGCGATGCCTGCCTTGTGGGCAGCCTCATCGTACACACTCTCGAAGGTGTAGGTGGGCATTGTGCCGCCGGACTTCAAAGTGTAATCATAAGGCACGCTGTCCAGATCCAGCTCGTACTTGAAGCTGAATACAACATCCGCAGTAATGCCGGCCTCACGCAGAATCTGCTCCAGAGGCAGCTGCTCACCATAGCGGTTGCCCAGCACTTCCACATACATACCGGAAACGGTATGGGACGACATAAATGTACCGCCATAGCTTTGAGCAGGCGCATTACCGGACACCTTAATGGTGGCATCGGTAATGAAGCAGGTACCGATATCGTCATCCAGAACCGTCTGGCTCAGGTCGAGCCAGGTGGTGGGATCATCAACCTGTCCGGTGTAGAATGTGCCGTCATAGAACACATTCTTCAGCTTCAGGCTTGTGATCTTCCAGTAGCCGTCGCTGGGCAGCTGCACGGCAAAGGTGGTAATGTTGTTTGCATCTGTTTCCCCTGCTGTTACAGCCAGAGGTGCTGCGGTATCACCGTTGCCATTGATCAGGGTGATATCCATAGATGCTGCTGCGGCATTCTTCAGCTTGACATACACCACCCGCTCCTCAGGATTCAGGTTCAGATCATAAACCAGCGGTGCATATGCAGCCTGCGGCACATATTCCATAGGTGCGGGCTGAATTGCCGTGATGTTGGGTGCGCTGACTGCAGAGTAGATGGTGTACTCTCTGTTCTGTCCTGCCTCCTTAAAGGTAACACTGGAGAAGGAGAACACGCCGTTGCTCTCAAGGGTGAACTTGCCGTAGTAGTAACCGGCATTCTTATCCGCATCCAGCACATCGGTATCCAACTGGTTGGAAATACCGCCGGCACTGTAAATCAGCTCTACATCCTTCAGATTGCTCAGGATGTTGCCCTGGTCATCGGTGATGATACAGCGCACCTCAATGAACAGAGGCTCGGAAGCATCGGTGATCAGGCTCATATTGCCGTCCGCATCACGAACCAAACCCAAACCTGTCTCATTGGGGTCACCGGCAATGCCATTGCCGTAGTGCAGCAGGTTCAGATATTCTTCCGTCCGCTGCTCGTAATCAGCCTTAACTGCTTCCTTCTCCTCAGAGGTTCCGGCAGCATCGATAGCCTGCTGCATCTCCTCCTGCAGGTCGTAGTAGCCCTGATCCACAGGCTGACCCAGAACAACGGTGGTCTGCAGATTCAGCTTCAGGGAGAGCTTTTTGTACAGACTCTCATTCAGGGGGGTATAGACACCATCGACGATGACATAAGTCATTTCGTAATTGCCGCCCACGGTGAAGTTGGCGGTACCGGTGTAGTTCACACCGCCGTCGGTGGTGAAATCAACGGTAACATTCTTGCCGTTATCACCCAGGAAGATGCCCTGCACCTTGGAAATGGTGCCCTCGCTGGAGTTCAGCACCAGTCTGACCTCTTGCTTATAGGTGGGATCCGCTGTCATAATAGACTGCGTGGTGCCGTCACCGCCCCAGTTTGTACACAGCACACTACTGATGCTCTTACCGGGTATCTTGATAGTCAGCATCTGATCACCGGGCAGCAGAATATCCACGCCATCGATCTCAATGCTTCGCAGGCGGAAATCGCCCGGACCGCTGAAGGGCACCCTTGCCTTCCAGAGGCGGGTCACCGGGTCAAAGGTCATGGTAAACCGCGGCTGCCGATTGCCCTGACTTGCGTTGATGTAAGACACAAACTGGCCGCGAACGGAGGAAGGCTCAGTACCGGCAATGGCCAGCTCGATATCCCACTCGCAGTTGTTCTCATCGAAGAATTCCATAGAGTCATCCAGTTTTGCAGGTGTGCCGGTTTTCTTGTTGATCAGGTTTGCGGTGATGGAGTAGTGCTCAGCCAGCAGATCGCCATCCTTCAGGGGGCTGTTTTCCATCTTGTTCAGGCCGAACTGGATATTCAGCTGACCGTTGATGGAGCCTGCGGAAAGAACATCGCTGTTGGACAGGTTTGTACCATCCAGATAGATAATAGCGGTGATTCGCATGGCCTCATTCTGGACCATAGGCGTGATGTAGTAGGACTCAGTGATATCATTGCCCTCCTGATCCTTACCGATCACAATGGAATCCTTCTGCAGACGCATCTTCAGGGGCAGGATCACACGGCCTGCATCCTCGACCATACTGTCCACATCCATATCTGCATAGCCAAGCAAGTTGCCCTGCTCGTCAATAAATGCCACATGCATAGCTGCCAGCAGATTCTTACACTGCTCCTGATCCTCGGGGGTCTCAGGGTAGAAGATGTAGCAGCTGCCGGAGCCCTGGGTAGTGCTGATGCCGCCCTGGATCATCTGAGAGTAGTCGCTGTTGGGATCATCCAGCTCGTTCCAAACACGGTTCACACCCTCGTAGCCGATGGGGGTCTTCTTGACGGTCACCATTTCGGTAGGCTGTGCATTGCCCACATTCTCGACCTCATGGGTATCTGCATTGACCCACACATTTGTCTGATCCTGCGCATCCTTGGGAACACCCCAATAGACCTGCACAGTCATTTCGGTGGACTGACCGTCCACAGTAACGATTTTTACATATTCATAGAGATTTACTTGCTGACCGTAGGAATCGTATCCGGTCACCGGAATGATTTCCTCGTCGTACAGCACCTCGCCCTCCAGCATCAGAAGGGAGTTTGCTTCGTTGGTGCGTACCCAGAAGTCGATAGCCATTGCATAGGTATCGGCTGCAACAGGAGTACCGCGGTCACCGGCAGTTGCGCCGGAGGAGAAGGTATATGCATCACTGTAAGCATTGGGAATATCATAAGGAGAAGCTGCGTTGGTCTGCACATTACAGTTGATGCCCATGGTTCTGCCGCCTAAACCGTAGCCAAAGTCATCGGGCAGGGTAACATTGACCTTCACTCGCTCAACATACATTTCGGTGCCCAAAAGCTGGTCGGCATCCCGCAATGCGCCTTCCTTGATGATCGCTATGGGCGTTTCGCCGGAGAGCACGATCTTTGCCGCTGTAGACTTGCTGCCTGCCAGCTGCGCGCAGGTATATTCACCCTCAGAGGTTTTCAAGGTCGCCTTGTCAACATTACACATATAGTTGACTGCCTTCTTCAGGTCACGCTGCCACAGAACATCGCCGTCAGCCGTACTTGCTGCCAGTTCCATTTGTGTTGCCGCGTTATCTACCCGCTTGGACATAGTAACAAAGTTGGTCAGGCCCTTGATCTGGGAGCTGTATTTTCTGACAAAGTCATTGCTGTAGTTATTGGCCATAATATCTTCCAGCTTATAGGCCAGAGACTCGTAAGAGCCCACCTGACCGGCATCGGACAGCTCGTCATAAAGATACAGGTTGGCAATATCCACGATGGCCTGCCCGGTCTTATCACGGACAGCCTTCATTTCCGTCATGATCTTGTTCAGGTTGGGCATATGGCTCAGGCAGGAAATATCACTGCCCATCATCGCACTGACATGGATACCCACCAGTGCGGTAACTGTGTTCATATAGCTATTGTTGCCATAAATGCCGGAGAACTGCTGCTTTGCATTTTGCAGGGATTCTGTGATCTTATCCAGCTGCTTGTTGTAGAAGCTCTCTGCGTGGGCATTACTGTAAGTAACGGAGGAGATAGCACGCACACCGTAGCGGGTGGTTTCGAAGACATCGAACACGCCTGCACCGGCATTGTAGTTACTGAAGGCAAAGTCCTTCAGATAGCCCTGCACACGGCCGTCCTCACCGTAGTTAACGGCGATCATAGGAGAAATATCCAACGCTTCCGTATTCAGGGAAGCAGGGCGCAGTGTCAGGAAATCCAGACCGTAGCTTTCATGAGACAGGTTCACCAGGTTACCCCAGCGCAGGTTGGTTTCGGTCACATCACCGATACCATCCCCCAATTGGGTGCCCTGCGGCTCCCGTCCTTCAATACCGGAAAGCGCGATTTCCAGGTTGCCGTTAGCAGCGATCGTTGTTGCCAGACCGCTGACCTCCGGATTGATGGCCAGCGTCATCCACGCAAAGCTGGACGAAACCACCATAGCCAGGGACATTGCCAACAGCACAACCACTGCGATGACTCGCTCACGCATATGTGGCAGTGCCTTTTGGTACGCCTTGATTCTCTTTTGTGTTTCAGTCATAAAACTGCACCTCCTGGTGTATTTGGTGATGGTACTTCTTAATAGTGTACGAAAAATACCATCTGGCAAGTGCTGACGATCTGCTCGCCGCACATTCGGATCAATGTAATGCGATATGTTCCAGCAGGAGCCTTTCCCGTTTTATTGGAAATCTCCAGCTGATAATTGCCATTGTTATTTCCGTCCGGCTTTAGTTTGACGCTTAGTGCGTCCGATTGGGCATACACACTGCCGGACTCGGTTCTTTTCAGCTGCTGCACCAGCAGGACCAAGTCCTCCTCGTCCCCGGTCACGGGAACGGTGATACTGCCGCTTTGTGTAATCACCGGTTCAGTTGTCATTTCCCCGATAGTCAGAGGAACTCTTGTGGCCCTTGCGGCAAAATCTATCTGGTCGGTGATCTGATTGCCCAGATAGGCCACGGCCGTGATATGAACGATTTGCTGAGGTACTGTGTCGGTTTGCGAAAGATCCAAGCTGATGGACTCGGGAATGCCGGCGGTGATCGGGACCTTAATGGTCATCGCATCGCCGAGAACATACCAATCCCGGTCCACGCAATAACGCGTCCCCTTAGGGAACACATCGCCATTGAACATCAGTTCAGCAGAATCTGCATTGTTTGCTGCATTTAGTGTAAAAACCAACTGTTCCTGCCAAGCAAAGTTCCGTTCCGCCTGATCCGGAGTAACAGTCAAATTGGCCTGCAAGTCACTGTCTTCCGGGTTTGGAAGAGTCATTCCGGCAGGCAGCAGCGTAACTAAATAATTGGCACGCAGGGTGACTGTCTGGTCATAGCTTTTCATTGTTACGGACACCTTTGTGTTGGTCAGTACGGTAAGTTTTTCTGCCTCCTCGGTTACGGTCAGCTGCAGCTTGACGGTTTCTCCCGTTTCAGATGCGTATAAGCCGCTTTGATCTAAGGATGCTGTAAGGTACGGGCTTTCCACGCTGCATTGAAGCGTTACATAGGCGGCATCTTGATTTGTCATCAGCCGAATTTCTTCGGTATGGGTGGCACCAACAACCGCTTCCCACGGCTGCAGGACCACCGTCTGCCCTTCCGGTTTCAGAATATCGCTGGAGAGTTTCTGCACTCCCGGATCGTAATAACCGGTCCAAGAGGTTGCATTGTTGTATCTGGCATAGGTGATTCCCACAGCCATGGCCAAAGTCAGAAGCAGAACACAGATAACTGCACTGAATTTGCCGAGGGCTTGATTATGCAGCATCATTGTTCTCCTCCTCTTTTTTAATCTTCAGGGGCTTGCCCCAAAACCTGCACATCCAGCAAGGTGGCTTCCACCTCACCGGACACCGCAATGGTGTGGTTGGCATAGGCAAGCTGTCCGCCGGGCAGGGAGAAACCAATCTCTCCCCTCTCGGTACGGAACTGATAGACCCAGCCGTCACCGTGCGACGCGTGAAGCATACTGCCCTCCTGAATGGGAGTTGGAACACCGTCTGCCCAATGCAGCTCCCCTGCGGAGTCCCACCAGTAGAGAATAACCGACAGTTTTGCAGGGTCTTCTATGCTCAGGCTGGCAGCAAGACGAATCACATAGGATTGCTCCTGCTGGGAAATGTGTTCGGAATCTCCGTTGGTAACACCGAAGTCCAGCTTCACACCGTTGTTGGTGGGAATCCATTTCTCGCTCAGCTCCGGCAAATTGCCATGGTCCAGCCATTCACCGGGCACGCTGCCACACATATAAATGTTATCCGGCAATTCAGGGGAAAACACATAGGAGCGGCGGGGAAATTCCCACTGATACCGGCCATAGGCCACGCCGATGCTGAGCAGGATGCACACGCAAAGGCATACAGAAATGAGAAAAGTCCGGTATTTTGTCCAGGCCTTACCCATGGTTCTTCCTCCTTTGCCTGATGATTATTTCTGGGTTTTTACGGCAAATTGCCCATCCGCAGTGGGCTCGCATACATAGCCTGACTGTAGCAAGGCCGATACATCTGTGCTGTAGAAGCCGCCGTTCAGATACACCTTTGTTGTAGCACTCTCCGGATATACGCGCACCGCGTATGCTGTCTGTGCCGTGCAGGTAATCTGACTGTTTCCGGAAACCGTAAGGTTAATGGGGTAGCCGTAAGAGGTTTCCAGATAGATGCCGTCACCGGTATCCACAAAACCGCTGCCGTACAGCTTATCCTCAGTGGGAATCACTGCCTCCGCATCAGTTGCCAAGCCGGTGATGATGCTGTCGTTCACATACACATCGCCACCCTTGATGGCAAGACCGGTCCAGCCGGACACCTTGCTGTTGGTGACGGTCATGGTACTCAGCGGCTGGGGATGGTAAACGCCTGCGTAGAGGCCGTAGACATCACTGCCGACGATCTGAATATCCGTACCGTAACGGCCCGGATCCAACACCGTACCATTGCCCGCAATGCCCATATAGTTGCTGTGAATCGTACTGTTCTGGACAACCAATGCTGCGCGTTCTTCAGACGCAGAGCCGTCACCGTGCAGCATAATTGTGGCACTCTCAGAAGAAAGCTCACAATCCAGAATACGGATGAAACTGTTTGCGCCCACGGAGTCCGTGGTCTTATAGTCCTCTGCGTATACTGCGTTCTTCACATTCTCCGTCTTGACCTTGCTCAGGGTTACCTGACCGCCGACGGAACGAACTGCCACTGTGTTGGCACTATCACCGGAAACGGTACCGTTCAGCATCGTCAGGCTTGCATTTTCCGTCACAGAGAAAATCGTGGCTTGATTACTGCTTAACTCGTGGCCGTTCAGGTCCAGCACCGCCTGCGTACCTGCAGGCAGGGTGATGGTCTCATTCAACGCCACGCTCTGCTGCAGCTTGATGGTCTGCTTTTCGCCGGAAAGCAGGGCATCTTTCAGTCCGTTGGAATCCGCGACCTCCATAATCTGGGGTTCTGTTTGCTCACCGATCACCGTCAGACGCACCTGAAAAAGCTGCTGCGCATTTAAGCCGGACATACCGTACTGGGTATCCCATGCGGTGTGATTTAAAATCTCCTGCCGGGTACACAAATACAGCCAAATATTGTTAGCCGGATCAATGGGATAACACCCCAGCGTAGGTGTTACTTTTAAACCGTTTTGCATCAGGACCTTATTCCCCGATGTGCTGTCTGTTCCCACGGTATAAGCACCCGGATAGCCATCCGTTGCAGTCAGTTGGGCAATATACTGCAAAACATCTGTGGATGCGTCAACCTTTAAAAGGTTGCCGTCCTCATCAAATTGTGCATTGTCAAAATTATATTCGGCAGGTCTGAGGTACTCGGAAATCTCAAATTCATTGCCGTTTTGCGTACCCCGGAAATAGTAACCCACCACATCATATACCCATTCCCACTTCAGCCGCACATCGGTGAAGATACTCTCCGACAAAATCAGCTGATTCATTGCCGGCAAATAATAGGTATAACCGTTGCCGTTGTTTAAGTAAATTCGGTCCACCTGCTCGCCATTGACGATCGCGGACTTTTCTGCGTAAAAGAAGACGCGCTGCTGCAGCTGGGGATCGGACATAAACTCTTTGGAAATGTTCACCGAAAGCCGACTGTCCTTCTCCCCCGCGCTGGCAATCTTCATAGAAAGATAACCGGACGCACCGGGAGAAGCATTGATGACGCCCTGCTCCACCTCAACATCGCCGTCAAAGCCCCATGACTCCACCTGAAAATTCAAGTTACCGGTAGAAGCAACATTGGTAAACCAAGCGGCCGTCATAGCGAAGATCAAAACGATCGTCACCGCGGTTGTGAAAACCACCAAACCGCCCTTGACCAGCATATCCTTTTTCGCGTTTTTAAGACGCTGATCCTTGGTCTGATCCGGCTGATTATTCAGTTGTTTCCCCCTGATCAGCACTTTGTTTCAACTCCTCCAGCAGCTCGCTGCGCAAACGCTCGCATAGCTGTTGATACGCCTGCTCCCCCATCTCTTTTTCAAGGGTTGCTGTTTTTGCATCTTTTTCTTTATTGGCTCCGCCCTCTGCTTCTTCCAGCTCCTGTGTCAGCACTTCCATCTCTGAACGGATGTTCTTGATGGTGCCGCGCATAATCACCACGCCCACAATCAGGCAGGGAAAGACGATAAAAGCGAAGAACCCCATGGGACTGGTAAGCCCCCCGATCACCTCGGAGAAAACATTGCCGTCCCCCGTGTGAATAACTACCCTACCGATGATGTTTTTCTGCTCTACATAGCTGGCATCGGGGTAGTTGTTATTGTCGCCCTTGGTTTCGAGGAATATCTCACCGTTGGCATTTTCCAAAATATTGATAACCCGGTGGGTAATGACCGCGCCCAACATATCCGATTGCTTGGAGCGGAAAACCACGATGTCGTCCACCTGAACCTCCGAGATTGGAACTTCCTGAGAAAGCAGCAATGCTCCCACAGGCAGGGTCGGCTCCATACTGGGTGTGACCACCCGGAACACACTGTAGCCACCAATGGATACATAGCCTTGGCTGAGGACCTGACTGACGACGAACACACAAAGGATCATCGCCAGTGCCAAACAGACCGTCGAAAAGCCTCGCCAAAATTTCCGGCGGTCAAAGCCGTGTTTTGTTTTCTTTTTTTCGTGATACTCCATACTTACATTTCATTTCCCGCAAATTCCAGATTGATCAGGAAGCTGGAAATGCTTCCAAAATTTACACAGTCTGCATCCTGTCCCTCCAGCCAAACGAACATACGAATGCGCTGAGGGATATTCTTCTGCAGCTTGGTAATTACAATTTCATCGGTTGCCCGGTCTGCGATATGCAACGCCACGCTATCCTCCGCCACAAAGCCGTTCGCATCTGCCTCATCATAGAGTGCCTTGGTGCTGTTGACGAAATAGCCTTTTTCCACATAGGGTGCATACACACCCTGCAGATGCCGGTTATAGAAGTAATCTGCCACTGCCTCCACGGAGTTGTATTTATCCTGAACACCGTAGGTCGCTACGAAAAACTCACGGGCGAGCATTGTCTGCTCATTAGTGGCATCCATTTTCCACCGGTTTTCCAACTGAACGGTCAGCCGGTCGGAAATATCTGCCGGTGCAATGTTGTTTCCCTGAACCTGCAGCGGTTGTGTAATCTGATAATGGCTGCTGCCATTACTATGCAGATTTCCATTGGGTTCGTAAATAGTAAAGCGGTTGGTGATCGCGGAATACTGACCCGGCGTCTCCCCGGGCTCCTGAAAGCGGCCCAAAAGATGGGTATACGCCTCCGCGTAATCGGGACTTCCCAAATAGTGCTGCACATCCTTATAATCCGCAGTTTCCTGATTGGTCAGGAATCCCAAACGAACAGAGGCCGCAGCGGTATAATTGCCATCTGCCAGCACATAGCCGCTACCATCCCCATTGGCCACCGGCACCATCTGTCCGATGACGAAGCTGCCCGTATCTGAGTCATTGCTGGTGGAAATGCGCAGCTCGCAATTCCGTGCAGGCGAAACCACCCAGAAATCCAGATACACATAGCAGCCCTTGGTGCTGTTCCCCTTCTGGGCTTCCGTCAGATTTGCATACTGCAGGCTCTTATCTACGGGCAATTGGGAATAGGGCTTCATCTGACCGGGAAGTGCCAGCCCTTGCTGAACCTCCGGGTCATCATCCGTATAGAAATCTGCCTGTACCCAGTGAAGTCCGTCATAGGTGGATACCGGGGTCAGTGAACCTAAAGAACCCAGATAATCATAAGTGGCGTAATCGGCAAAATCCAGAACGGAAGAGAATTCGCCGGGATAATGGCTTACAGAACCGTCACCGTTTTCCACAACCGTATCCGCAGCCAGCATAATGGAATTGCTGCTGCCGATTTGAATCTTCAGACCACCAACCTCCGGCTCTGAAGAGATCGTCAACCAGGCGTAAGAGGATACGACAATCATTGCAGCTGCCAGCAATACAGACAGCAGCGACGCTATCAACTTTGTCTTGATCTTATTCATAGACACTATCCTCTACGCGGGTCAAAATTTATACGGGTGTTTTCCGTTTTTTCCTTGCGAGGCGTTCCTGCCTCTCTTTTTCTCGCTGAATGCGAAGCTCTTCCTGCTCCTGCAGGTAGTCTTTACGGAGCTGTTTTCTGTCCTCAAGAGAATTCTTGAATGCCATCAGGAAGCGATTGTGTAGGTACAAGACCTCCATATCGGCCTGAATCTGCAGCTTGAGGGCTTCTTCCTCTTGCTTACGCAACTCCTCTTGTCGCTGCTGTTCTGCCAATCGCTCCTGCTCCTGACGCAGCAACTGTTCCTGACGAAGGCGTTCCTTTTCCTGCTCCTCGCGTCTTCTCTGACGCTCCAGCATTTCCAATCTGCGCTGTTCGGCTTCCTCGACCAAGCGTGCGGCATCCGCAAAATCCTCCCTGTCTGCCTGATAGCGGGCAAGGTTCTCTCCCCGCTCCTGCAGAAGTTCGGCCTTTCGCTCCAAAAAGCTCTCCAGCTCCCGGCGGAAGATACCGCCACGGCGGCTGTCTTCGTTTTCCTGAAGCTGCTTTTCGTAGAGCAATCTCTGCCGCTCGGCTTCCTTTTCCTGACGGATGCGTTCCCGCTCGGCAGCCTTTTCCTGACGGATGCGTTCCTTCTCGGCAGCTTTCTCTTTGCGGATGCGCTCTTCCTCTTCTTTCTTGCGCTTAGCCTGTTCCTCTACCAGACGGCGGCGTTCTTCCGCCTCTTCCAGCATCAGCTGTTCCTTGGTCAGCTCTTCGATCAGCACCTTGCGGATCTCCACATCGGGCAGATCGTAGTCTTCGGTCAGCTCCTCAATGATTTCGCGGATGAACTTGGGCTTCATAGTGCGCTGCTTCTGCACAGGCTTTGCAGCCACGACCCGATCCTCTTCGTTTTCCAGATAACCCTTGAGAATGATATAATTGAACAGAATGTTGTGGTAAATATCCCGCTCAAAGACCTCATTGATCTGGGGACTTTGCTCAATGATGCGGATAGAATAGCCAATATCCGTGTAGTGACGGATGAACTCAAAGAGCCGTTCCACAGCACGATAGTCGGGGTTGCGCTTCAGCACATTGGTCTTGGTAATCACGCCCTTGACACGGGGGGCTTTCGCCATCTGCTGGCAAAAAGGCGTATTCATAAAGCTGCTCAGCAGCCGATAGATACGGGAAATGCGATTGAAAACATCTGCGTGACGCTCGTCGGAATCCAGCATGCTCTCGGTTTCCTTAATATGCAGGTACATTTCCAGATGGACCATTTCCAAGGGATTCTGCATATCAGAATTGACCCGCAGCTTTGCGCCGTATTCATCGCTCATCGCCTCAAACAGCGCATCATGACGAATCTTGACGAAATGGTAGGTCATTTCGATGGCAGTAAACGCCAGTCGGTTTTCGTACAGCACATCCGTGTCTTCCCGGTATTTCTGCATCAGCCGGGAGGGGCGTACATCGCCGGAATCCTCTTGGTAATCTTCCACAAAGGCCGCGTGCTGGGTCAGGTGTCGGACCACATCGTTGGTCGCCCGCTTTGCGTGGGCGGCATTGACGATCAGTTCCTCTTCCTGAATGATGTTTCTGGGGTTTGCAATGATGTTCTGCATTGCAGGCAGTGCCCGCTCGATCTCATTGACCCAGTTCAGATCCACCGTCTTTTCCAGCTTCCGGTTGGAGAACTGGAATTGATTATTGGCATTTGCCACAGAGTCCATAAAGAACTTATAAAACTCTGAGCTGCCCAGCGCACGCAGTACACTTTTGGTAAATCTTTGGTAAATAGGGTCGATCAGCGCAGGCTTGCCCTTTTTGGTTGTACTCTTCTTTTCTGCCACTGAAACCACCCCTTTCTTAAATAATTAGTTATTCTTCTTCAGAAGATCCACATATTCCTTACAGATCTTCATCTTGTCCTTGCCAAAGTGCTTGTCAAGATAGTTGTTAAACTTGGTAAGCTCATCCTTCATAAACACCAGGTTCAAGGATTCGAACTTACGCAAAACCTTCTTGGCAATGATAAAGTCAATTGCCTGCTGCTCAGTGCCGCCGCAGGCGATAAAGCAAGGCACATAGTCTTGAATCTGGCGCATAATACGGTTACCGAAAGCAAGACGGAAATTCTTGATCAGGTAAGAATTCAGCTCTTCCAGCTTATCCAGAGCCTCCTGAGAAATGGGGAACAGCTCCTTGGCTTCATCAAACAGCGCGTGCAGTCGGTCTGCCGTAATGCTCATCGGCTCTACGGGTTCACACTCGAAGGGCTCTGCGCGACTGTCCAAGTCGATGGGGATCGCACGGTCATAGACCTTATCCGCCACGGCGAAGGTGGAGTCGTCGTTATTGATAGTGCCGACAAACCAGACATTGTCATCAATCTGCACCTTGCCGTCCTGAATCAAGCAGGGGTCATTTTCCCAAGTGGCCGCCACGATGTCCATCACGCGCTCTTCTCTGCGGGGCATTTCCAAAATAGAGAGCATTTCCGCAAAGTAGTATTCCACACGAGCGATGTTCATTTCGTCCAGAATCAGCATATGCGGATCCTTGTAGTAATTGGCCTCATAAATGGCACGCAGGAAGTCTGTTTCCGTTTATTTCATGGAAAATTCGTTGAAATAGCCGTAAAGCTCCGTTCTTTCACGCCAAGCCGGCTGAACGGACACCACCGTGGTGGGGTTGTTCACAAACTGACCGAAAGCGTAAGGCAGTGAGGTTTTACCGGTACCGGAAATACCCTGCAGGATGATGATCCGGGCCGTGCCCAAAGAGGCAATGAAGTAACGGATCATATCCAGATCATAGTACAGACCCAGCTGAGATGCAGAATAATCCCGGAAACGGACACAGAAGTCCTCCAAAGTAAAGGTCTCGTTGTAGATGGGCGGTACATACTCGCTCTTGTAGAAATTATCCACAGCGGTAAGGCGGAAGAAACGGCTGTCCTCCGGGTTGACACAGGGAGAGGTGATGGAGTTGCGGTTTGTCAAGGGGATAAAATCCTCCTGACCGTCCTGATTCTCCTGATCGCTATCCTTGTCATCGATTGGCTCTTCACCGGGCATCTGACCGCCCAGCTCCGCCACACGCATAGCAAGCAGCTTATCCTTCTCATAGTTGGCACGAATCAAGTCCCGTTGCAAAGAGCGAACCTGTTTGGCCAATTCATCATATTTTTTTGCAGGGATATACTGGCGGAAGATCTTACGCAGCAGCTTTGCAAAGAGAATGCACAGCACAACCACCGCCGCAATCAGCAGCAAATTGGCCAGCAGCAGCAAAATCCAGTCCAGCGTATTAAAATTCTCGTGATTCCGGTCGATGATGTCCATACGACCGGGGAAATTGATCAGCGACCACAGAAATTCAAAGAGAGATGCAAAAACATCGATGAATTTCCGGAACACCTGACCGATATCCTCATAAAAATACACAAAAAAGCCGTCCATATCTGTCTCCTAACAGGTTGCTTTTTTCCGGTACTTGCACCGGAGTGAAGGAAATTATTCCTCAGTGGGCGTATCTTCCGCCGGCTGTTCGGGCGCGGATTCTTCCTTCTTTGCTTCCGCTGCCATACTTGCCAGCAGCTCTGCTTTCAGTTTTTCACGAAGCTCTGCCTCCATTGCGGCACGCTCCAGCTCCTTCTGCTCCTGATCCTTGCGCTGCTGTTCAGCCAAAATATCCTCGGTGCGGCCACGCTCCTGCTCGTACTTAATGCGATTTTTCACATTCTGGTACTCAAACAGCACACGGAAGAACTGCACCAGATAGAACAGGAAGAAGATAAACACAGGGATGACCACCACGATCAAAAAGCCTTCGGAGGTCTGCAGGTAGTCGATAAACTTACCCACACCGGGCACTCTGCCAATATACTTGCCCACAATGTTGCCGCTTTGCACATTCAGGGGGTCAGCAGAGGTGTTGTTATCACCCTTGGTAGCGAACAGCGGCTTGCCGTCACCCATATCGAAAATCGCGTGGACACGGTGGGTGTTCAGGGCGCGCTGACCGTCAATTACCGTCCAGTAGGTGATAATGTCGCCCACTTCCAAAGTGGCAGGATCCACCTTGGTGGAGAAAATCAGATCGCCGGGGAGCAAGGTGTCGTACATAGAATCGGTCTGAATAGAGTACATCTGCAATCCAAAAATATTGGGTGTACCCTGACCGGAAGAAGAAACGAAGGCCATATAGGTGGACACTGCCGCCAAAACAATCGCTGCCACCAAAATCACATTGATGATTGTGCTGGCAACCTTCTTGCCTTTCGTTTCCGGCTTGGTGACTTGGATCTCCTCTTCCTGCACCACAGCTTCGCTAGGGGGAATTGTTTTCTTTTCTTTCATTTCGTGAATCTCCCTTCATTTGTATGCGCGATATATAAAAGATAGTAAATATCTAAATCATTCAATGGGATCCATACCGGACTGACCGCTTGTATCACCGGCAAACTGCAGACTCATCAGCAGCTGTGCCTCGTGGCCAATCTCGTTGGTGCAATCCACATCCTGACCTTCCAGCCAAATGTAGACCGTAATTTTTGCAAGCTCTGTGGGTTCCAGCTCAAACAGTGTGGTATCGGTAACGAACTCACCTGCCGAGCGGATCAATACATTTTGTTCTACCGGATCCGACTCCTTCCATGTACTGGTGGTCTGTTGGATCAGGCGTCCGGCATCGATCAGGCTGTCATCGCCGTCAATGCTAGGGGTTTCAATGTAGCCCGCAGAGCCGTCCTTATGGGTATCGCTGTTGGGTTCGTAAATGTAAAATACGGGAGTATCTTCTTTAGGCGTTCCGTCCAGCTCTGTTTTCTGAATCCGGAAGCCAACACGCACAGCAAGCTCCGTACCCTTGCCGCCGTTTTGATGTTGGAGCTGTTCCCCATCCCAGATGGGTTTGCCGATCACGAAGGTACCGGAGCCTTTGACGCCTTCCGCAACATCCACAGCAGGCGACAGGCTTACCTCCATCTTCTGTCCGCATCGGGCATAGATGGTGGCAGCAATATAGTGCATATCGTAATTATTCGGCGAGCCGTGCTGCTGATCGGACAGTGGCTGCCAATCACCGGTCAAGCGGCCATCCAAACTGTAAACAGCACCGTAAAATCGCTGATTATCCTCCGACCAGGTCACCGGACGCAGGGACCTCACATTATTCAGCAGTCTGGAAATATCCAGCTGTTGCGTCCATTCGTCGCCCGTGGGATTCATAGCCAGTTCAAGCCCGATGGGAGAATTGATATAGATGGACATATCGCTGACCCAGGGGGTTTTGCTGAGGGTGAACCAGGTATAGGTAGCTGAGGTAAACAGCACCGCAAGAATCAGCAAAACATAAAAGTACAGGATAATGCCATTGGGTTGTTTTCTTTTATTGCTTTTGTTCTTCAAGGTCTTATTCTCCTAAAGAATCCAACGGCTCCTGCCCACTCCATGCACTCCGTATGGAGTGGGCAAAAACACTTTTGGGGTATCCCCTGCCCCGGGGCCCCGGGGCAGGGAACGAGATTTGTGCTTATAAGACTAGCGTATCAATCAGGGAGTGACAGCAGATTCGACAACAAAGATTTCAATGTTACCGGTTACATTGGCAGCATCGATCTTATAGCTGCCCACGCCCTGTGCGGTCAGCTCGCCCTTGTCAACGCCGTCAACACTGTAAGTAACAGTGTAGGTAACGCCGGTGGGAGCAGCGACAGTGAAGACATAGTCGGTGTTGGCAGCGGTCATCGCAGCACCCTCGAAGGTCCAGCCTTCGCCGGTGGGGATGTTGGCGTCAACGCCGAAGCCGTCCTTCAGAGCACTGTTGTTCATGGGCACCAGGTTAGCGGAGCTTGCGAACTGCAGGTTCAGGCGGCCGGTGTTGGAGATGCCGTTCTCGCTGTTGACAACATCGGAGTTGTCAATGTAGTCGCCATCCAGATACACCAGAGCGGTGATCTTGGTAGCGATGTTCTGGCCCAGAGTGGTCAGGTTCTGAACTTCCATGGCCTCGCCGAAGGACAGCACGCCGGTATCGCTTACAGTGTAGTTGAACAGGCACAGCTCGCCGGTCAGCTCAACGACCTGGTCAGCAATGTGGTAGTACTCAGGCTCAGCGTTCTCGTCAACCTTGAAGCCATCAGCGCCGTCAGGAATGACGGGCAGAACCTTAACACGCAGATAAGTGGTGCTGGTCATGGTGTCAACAATGGTCTCAATGGTAGCATTGGCAACATTGTTGGCAATGGCTTCAGCACCGAAGCTCCACAGCATAGCGTTGTTAGCACCTGCGGGAACGACAGTCAGAGCCAGATCCAGAGTGGTGTCAGCGCCTTCCGTGTAGGTGGGGTTGCCCTCACCGTCAACACCGGCGGTAACAGTCTTAGCAGCGAAGCTCATGGGCAGCTGGCTGATGGCAACCTTAGCAATGCCGTAGACATCGCCGCCCACATTGCTGGTCTCGGTGAAGACGACACGGATGCCGCTCATCATATCGACCAGAGTCTGCAGGCCATTGGTGGTACCGCCGAAGGTCATGGTGCTGCCTGCGCCCATGGTGGCAGCGTTCTGGCTGTCGCCATAGATTCTCTGAGCAGCGTCGGACTGCAGCAGCAGGCTGGAGTTAGCAGCGTTGGTGCGGAAGACGAAGTCCAGAGCGTAAGCGTAGGTAACATCGATAACGCTGGCAGTGTCCTGAGCGCCGTCAGTGGTAACACCGAACAGAGCGATTGCAGAACGGACCTGAGTCAGCAGAGGACCGGCAGCGGGCTCGGTGGTGGTCATCAGCATGATGGTTGCACCGCCCAGATTCTGGCCCTGCACTATGGTGGGATTGGGCAGAGTGACGGAACCGGAAACATTACCGGTCAGCTGGCCATAGTATGCAAAGATACCGGAACCGGTGTTCAGCTGCAGGTTGATGCCGGAAGCACCGCCTGCGAACAGCAGACCCATGTTATTCTTAACATCGTCGATAGCGATGCCGTTGATGGTAACATAGTCGGGGTTCATCAGGTAACCGACAACCGTTCTGATCTCGCTGACATTCACGCCGTCATCAGCATTGATGGCATTGAAAGCGTTACGGGCAGCGGTCACATTGGTGTTGATGTCATTCCAGCCGCTGTAAGCAGAGTACAGAGCGGGGAATGCAGCCTCCAAAACGGAAGCGTAGGAGCCCAGCCAGCCCCAAGTGGTGGTCAGGGAGATGCCGTTTTCCAGATTGAACTTGACAGCATCGTACATCTTGGTGGGGACACCGTTCAGGTCAACAGTGACAGAGCTGATCTTGGTGTCATCCTCGTTGCCCAGAATGCCGTCAGCACCATCATCCACAGGGATGTTGGAGATGGACAGAGCCAGCAGAGCGTTGTACAGAGCAACCTCGATCTTGTCGGATGCGCCTTCCAGCTCAGCCAGCATAGCGTTGATATCGCTCATGTAAGCCTCGAAGCCGTCAACATCGCCGTTAGCGTACTTCAGAGCGATAGTAGCCAGAGTGGAGCCGTAAGTAGCCAGAGCGGTATTGATCTGGCTGTTGGCAGCGCCTCTGTTGTTGCTGACAGCAGACAAAGCGTTCTGGAAGTTCAGAGCGGTTTCGCTCTGTGTGCTGGAGGTACCCACAGCACGGATGCCCCACAGATCTTCATCGCTGCCGGTGTTGAGGATGAAGCCGTCAACATTGGCATCGGGGTCCTTTGCGCCGAAGCCGACACCGTTGCCGCTCAGGGTCTCGATACGGCCATCAGCACCGTAAACGGGAACCTTCAGAGCGTTGCCGCTCAGAGTGGGCAGCTTGGTGACATCGTCAGAAGCAGAGATGTTCAGACGGGAGGGCAGCAGGGTGATTTCACCCAGGCCGTAGCTGGGATCACTCAGATCCAGCAGGTTGCCCCAAGTACCATTCTTGGAAACCCAGGACAGGTTTGCATCGCCGATACCGGAAGTGATATCATTCACATTACCGGAAGAAGGCAGAAGTGCGATTTCAAGATTGCCGTTCGCACCGACGGTAGTTGTAATGCCCTGAACTTCGGGAGCCGTAGACAGGGTGAACCAAGCATAGGTACTGGAGACCATCATAATGCAGGAAACCAGCAACATAGCAACAGCAGCGATCAGCTTACTCTTCATATTCTTCTGACGCGTGTTCTTCTTGTTCATAACCATTACTTCCTTTCAATAAAATTTTTTTTGCGTGTTTCAGCCCCCGCCGGGGCTATGTATCCTCATTCCCTGCCGGAGTGCAGACAGGAGCAGAGGTTGCATATAAGTATTAGTTCCAGAAATCATTCCACTGGTTGTCGAAGGAATTGCCGTCGCCTTCCTCACCTTCCAGCTTGAAATGCATTTCCACGCCGGCGTAACCGCCAATCTTGTCGTTGGTGCAATCCGGATCGTCTCCCTCCAGCCAGATGACCACCGTATACTTGTGGACATCCATAGGGGCCACTTCCTTTTGTATGCCGGAGGTGATTATCTCCTCGCTTTCAAAGGCAAAGGGTACCAGACGGTAGAAGGATTTGGTTTCCGTTTCCCGGATGAGTTGATATTGATCCTCCGGAAATTTTGCCCAATCTAACAGAGGGCATTGGGTGTAGCCCCGGGAGTCATCATCAAAGTACGGCAGAGCTTCCTGAGTTCCATCCTCGCGCACTTCTGCATAGAAACGCATTTCATCGTCTTCGAAGACCATTGCCCACATTGCATCGGAGAGGTTTTGTGTCTCCGAATTAAAGCGCAGCTGCCAAGTGTAATCCACAGTACTTTCGCCCTCGTTGCGGATGTAGAAGGTGTAGGCAAAATACTGGTGTTCA
The DNA here is from genome assembly GCA_015067935.1 of Oscillospiraceae bacterium. Classification (GTDB taxonomy): domain Bacteria; phylum Bacillota; class Clostridia; order Oscillospirales; family Oscillospiraceae; genus Faecousia. The sequence goes on from SVLL01000007.1 coordinate 40,640, forward strand.
GCGGTTGCACGACCATCCGTCATCGGTACATCTTCCCGAATATCCGTGATCGACACCGGAATGATATCTTCTGCCGGCTCAGCGAAAAGCCGCATTGTGGGGCTTTCGAAGCTCACCGTTTCACTCAGGGAAAAGCCTTCCTTAAACATGCCGTCGCTTAAGTTGATGGTGAAGTGACCGCGCAGCTCTGTGACCATGGACATGGCCAGCAGCGTCAGCAGCAGAAGGCCCAACGCACCAAGCAGCAGCCACAATCCCCTGCCGCCAAACAGCCAAGGGATGATTGCCAGAAATTTGGGTTTGTCGAAATAGAGCATCATGCTTGTGGCCGTCAGCTCAAATTCCTTTTTGTCCTTGATGCCGGCTTCCTTCAGATCCCTGCGCAGCTTCTTGCGGCCTTCCTTGATTTCCTTGACCTCATCCCGGGTCAGTTCAATGCCGGCTCGCGTTCGCTTGAAAGGTGTGCGTTGCTTTTTAGGCACCTGCACATCGTCGTAGTTGACCTCCACTGGAGGTTTCTTCTCGTTTGCCATGGCTTATCTCTCAGCGGCCAGGCGGCTGCGGATCATCTCATCCTCCATCACGGGAACACCGGTCACCGTACCGCAGGTGGCAGTGACGCCGCTTGCCAGCTGCCAAATCAGCTGATCCTCACTGTCCGCACCCTTACCCAGCAGGGTGAAGCCGTTCTCTCGCAGTATCTGCATCATATCCGCAGTTTCCCGCTGAACATACAGCTCAGGAGCCAAGCGCAGATGACGGAAGCCCAATTCCTTCAGCTCCTTGTAGTCGATCTGATCCGGATGGTAATCATCCAGCACCAGCGCAACGCCGTTTCGCAGATACCGGGCCATCAGCTCCTTCCGGGTTTTGGTTGCGGACAGATAGAGCTGTTCAGGTACCGTAATCATCAGCTTGCTGCGGTCAATGTCCTGATCCGTGAAAAGCTCTTGGAAGCGTTGCAGTTGGGACGGCAGCGAATAAAAACCGGGCAGCATCTGCAGGAGGATTCCCTTGGTTTCCAGCTTGCAATTTTCCAGACGCAGCAAGGTATCTGCTGCCTCGTAGAGGAAATAGAAGCTCATATCGCCGATCAGCCCGGTGCGGACCAGCATAGTGTGGACCTCGTGGGCAGATTCCGTTTCGCCGGGGCGATTGGCAATGGCTCCGAACCAGGGCGTTGCCTCGTAGACAGCCACCGTTCCCTCACGATCGGATACCATCGGTCTGTAAATCAGACCCATGGGGCGGTCTTCACGCCGCTCCACCAGGGGAATCGTCTTGGGAAGGGTCATCGTGTAGTGGATGTATTTGTTATACACCTCCCGGCACTTATCCTCGGCATTCTTCAGCACGCGGAGAAGCTCTGCAGACCAAAGGGTTTCCTTTTGGGAGAGCAGCAGTGCATAGGCATCGTCAAAGGGGTTTTCTCCTTTGGTTTCAGAGGCAAGCTTGTCCAGTTCCTTTGCAAGACCCACGATTTGGGCGATGGGGCTGATATCTGCTCCCACGCGACCAGCCGGGTAACCGGAGCCGTCATACCGTTCCATATGCTGCTCGCAGCTTTCACGGATCATCGTCCACGGTGTGTTGAGAGTGGGGAGTTCTTCCTCCGTACCGGCTCTGCGTTTTTCCTTCTGTTTTTGGCTGCCGGTCTGTAATCTTGCAACCAAAGCCCGGCCATCCACTGTGTACTTGCGGTACACTGCAGCCTCTTCATCAGTAAAATCGCTCTGCCACAGCTGATATTCCGGCGGAACAAGTGCCTTGCCAAGCTGATGGTAAAGACCGCATTTATAGGCTACATCACCGTATTGGCTGCGGATTTGCTCCTTACCTGCCGGTGTATTTCTGGCAAAAGAGCTCTCACAAGCCTGCAGGAACAGTGCCTGCGCATAGGATGCCACGCGAACGGACTGCTGACGGACAGCAGGCACCAAGCCCCGAAAGGCTTCATCCCATGTTTCATATTCAACTCGTTTCCAATTATTCTCGGTCACAACGGTCACCCCATCACAGATAATCTATAGGTTTTAGTTCTTTGCAATTTCAACAAATTTTGCGGAAATTGCAAAAAATTAAAATTTTAGCACTTTCTTAACGGAATTTTAAAAAACCCCATAAAAACACCATTTACCTAATACGGTACAATTCGAGAACTGTACCGTATTAGGTATCACAATGGCATTTAATTCAGTTGTCAGGCGTCTTCGCCGATATCATAGTCCACCAGCGGAGTATCGTCACTTTCCTTCTTCTTGCGACGGAACAGATACACTGCAACGCCGGCAAAAACGAGGTTCAGTGCCAAGCTGATGAAGAACAGGATGGGCCACACATAGTGCATGGAGATGTTACAGTAATCTCCGGAGGGCTCAACCTCAACGATCTCGGTCTTACCGACCAGATCCTTCAGGGCCTGCTCAAGATCCGCCAGTGCAGCAGCCAGAGCGGCAGCAGCAGCATTGATAGACTCCTGATCTCTTGCGTTGCCCAACAGGGCCTTAGCCTCGTTCAGACGATCCAGCAGGATTGCCAGCTTGCCACCCAGAGCATCGCCCTTCAGGAAGCTTTCCGTTGCGGAAATCGCATCAGTCAGAGGCTTGTAGTCCAGAGCAACCAGATTCTTGATGGCTTCTGCCAGAGCGGCAGCAGCGGCATCGATCTCGTCCTGGGTCTTAGCGTTCAGCGCAGCTTCTGCCTTTGCCAGAGCATCCATCAGGTTTGCCCAGCTTGCGGCAGTGTAATCCATCTCATTATAGGTATACGCCAAAGCGATCTGCTTTCTCAGCTCGGAGAAATCCAGTTCACCGGGCTTCAGAGGCTGAGTGGGCTTAGTGCCGGGCTGAGTGGGCTTAGTACCGGGTTGGCTCGGCTGAGTAGACTGAGTGGGCTGGGTGCCAGGCTGAGTCGGCTGGGTGCCGGGCTGGCTGGGCCGGGTCGTAGGCTGCGTAGGCTGGGTGCCGGGCTGAGTCGGCTGAGTGCCGGGCTGGCTGGGGGCAGTGCTAGGCTGCGTGCCAGGCTGGCTGGGAGCAGTGCTAGGCTGCGTGCCGGGCTGGCTGGGAGCAGTAGTAGGCTGCGTGCTGGGAGTGGTGGGCAGGCCGGGGATGTAAACCACGATCTTCTGCTCATCAATCTTGCGCTCAGTATCGCCATACTGGTCCGCAAGATCGTAATCAAATACGAACTTGCAGTAGGACTCATGAGGAGCCTGTGCACTGATCTTGAAGGACACAGTGATGGTGATGGATTCGGGCTTGTTGCTGTAATAGAAGGGGCGATCGTTCTGCAGGCTACCGTTTGTAAAGGTGGTCTGCACATCATAGGACAAATCCTCGATAATATTGGAGGGGTCCTCGTAGGTGAAGGTACCACTCAAGCCATAGACATTTTCATGGCTATAGGTGAAGGTCACCTGCTCGCCCGGAGCCTGGCCGGCCGCAGAAGCGGTCGGCGCAGGAATCAGCACCAGGGACAGTGCAAGAAGCACTGCAACAATGCATAAAACTTTCTTCATTCTGAATATCCCTCAATTCTCATTTTTTCAAGGCAGTGACATAATTCTCGCCGATCTGGAACTTGACCATGATCTTAACAGCGTCACCGGACTCCAATCTGCCGTTTCTGTTGCAATCGGCGGCAATCAGGGCCAGGCCGGTCAGGCTCTGCAGTTCCTGATAATGTCTCTCAATCTTAACAGCGTCACCGCAATCAACGCGGCCGTTGCAGTTGGTGTCACCAATGATGACGATATCGTAGGAAACGGATGCCTTGACACCATCAGCATTTTCTGCAGTCAGAGTGATCTTGGCAGTGGTGCACAGCAGATCGCCGTAAGCACCGTCGACAGTGACTTCGGGAACACCGTCGAGGTCGTTGGTCATGGGAATCTTGACCAGATCGCGGAACTGGTCAATGGTGATACCGCCGGTAACAGCATCCAAAATCAGGATGCCACCCTCGGAATCGACCACATAACCGAATACCAAGCCGCCAACGGTCACGCTGGGTGCGCCAATGGTGGGCAGGGCTGCGATTACGGTGTTGAGAATCTCGTTCTTGCCTTCTGCATCGCTGAAGCACTTACCACAGACGGAGCAATACCAGTACTCAATGTTACCAGCCTCAGTGGTGGTAGCGGGCTTGGGTGCAACATAGACCAGAGTGTGAGGCTTCAGGTCGCCGTAGGTAAAGGTTTCGGTGGCGTGTACCAAGCCACAAACAGCACAGCTCTTCCAGTAAACTGCCTGACTGGTGCAAGTGGCTTCCTCCTTCAGGAACTTGTCGGCCACGACCTCCTGATAGTCGTGCGTGTGGAACAGGCGCAGCTTGAAGGTGATCTCACTGATGTCCAGATCCACAGCCAGAGTATAGCCGCGGAAGGTCTTATCTCCAACAAAGCGATGGTCGAGGGTAGCACCGAAGTATCTACCGTCTGCATCGTTCTGCTCCAGGCCGCCCAAGGTGCCCTGAATCTTAGTGATCTTCTGCAGCAGGCCTCTCTCGTACAGCTCACGCAGGCCAATACCGATAGCATCGATAACCCGACGGTAGCCCATCTCAGAGTCGTTGATAACGGAGAGAATTGCCTTCTTGGTGGATGCCTTCAGGGCCAGGCCATTGACCTGAGAAGTGAAGGTCTCGCTGCGGGCGTTCTTACGCAGGCTGTCGCAGATCTGCTTGATGGTCAGGGTCTTGAAGACCTTTTCCAGTTCAGCCTGAGAAGTGGTGTCTGCGTAGAAGGCTTCAATGGCGTTGACCAGCTGTGCCTTCAGCGTGCTGTCGGCATTATCGGCCAGAACCACAGCCATCATAATGATGTAGTGGGGATTTCTGGTGAAGTCCAGCTCAACGACACCGTTAAAGGAGCCGGAGAAGTTGATAACATTGTGTGCGTTTCTGTAAATGTCATCCAGATCCAGCTTAACATCGATCTCTACGGTATCCTTCAGGGTACCGGCCGCGCCGGCCAGGTTATCCTGCAGGTCACCGGTGATAACGATATTGACCGTGCCGTCCTCGGTAACATCGGAAGCACCCACATTCATGGACAGATAGTCGCCATCGGCAATACGGACAAACTCGATCTTCCAGGGAGCAACGCTGGTGGTGTAGGACAGGATCTTGCCGTCGCCCTTCAGGCCGGATTCCAGAGCAGCAAAATCGGTCAGATCAGCGATCACAGTGGTAAGCAGATCAGCCAGATCAGATGCGGAGATCCAGGAAAGAGCCGTATCGATTGCACTGTTGAGCTTGTTGCCCTTTGCATACAGGCCAACAATGTCATTGATATTGATAGAATAGATCTTGCCGCCATCAATGCTCAGGGAAGCATTCATATAGTTGTTCAGCACCAAGCCGGCAACCATTTCAATGGCCAGCTCAGCCACGCCGCGCTTGCTGATCAATTCCTTCAGCTCAGCAGGAGTGGTGTTGATGGTGATGGTTACATTGTTGTTGTCGTCGGTAACAACAGTGTACAGCTTGTTGGATACTCGGCCATCAGCATTCTGCTTGTAACCGTCGTCCAGCAGTGCAGAAACATCGGTTTCGTACTTGCCTTCCAGAATGGTCACATTGCCGGAAACATTACCGGTAACGGTGCCGGGTACGGTTGCCTTGTAAGCGGAGTCGATGATGATCAGGTTTGCATTTGCGCCGGCGTAGATATTGCCGGTGAGCTTCTTGCCGTTCAGGTCAAGAATGGTAGTGGTATTGAAATACAGGTCGCCCTTGACATCGTCTACCAAAATGACCACAGAGGTACCTGCGAAATCGTCGGAACCGGCCAGCAGTTCGTTAGCAGTCCACATACCGAACTTGTTGAGAATGCCTGCTGCCTTGATGTCCAGGAACAGAGCAGCATAGTCAGTATTCAGGTTAGACAGAGTCAGGGAGGTCTTTACATCCAGACCGGAGGTGGCATCGTCTTCGGTGCCGGGGTTGTTGTACTCGTAAATCAGCTTGGTCAGATCCACGCTCATACCCTCAGGCAGGGGCAACTTACCAACATAACCCTGCATTACATTCACGATCTTATTGATCGAAATGTTCTCGATAGGCAGCGTGCAGGTATCATGGGTGTAGACAGCTTGCTCGGGGTTACCGTACTTCTTCAGAGCTTCCCAGTAGGACGCATATGCGCTCAGGTCACCTTCGCGGCCCAGCATATTCATCGTATTGGTCAGGGTGTCGACGGTGACATCGTCGCCCACAATGGGAGCGAGCATATCCATAATGTAGCCGATGGCGATCTTTGCATCAACATCGTTGACACTGGACAGATCCACCTGGCCGACCACGGACAGTGCTGCCAGATATGCGCCGTACACCTGATCGGGAAGGTTGACAGTCAGGTTTGCTGCACCGTTATCGCAGATGAAGGACACACCGGCGCGCTTGGCCAGTGCCAGGCCCTTTCTGACAGTCTGCAGCTGAGAAACAGTACCGTTCAGAGTGATATAGAACTTGGTGTTGATGGTCTCATCGGCATTTGCGCCAAGGTCCATCGTGGTTTCCAGCACAACACCGCCCAGATTGTTGGCGGAGCTGGGGACGACACTGTTAAGAACAGTGGTGCCTGCGGGCAGCTTCAGCTTATTGGTGATGTTGCCGTTGGCGTCGATCAGCTTCAGAATGGATTCGGTGCCGAAGCCGCTGTTCAGGAAAGCATCCAGCAGAGCCTGAATATGGAACTGGCCGCTGTAGAATTCCTTGCCGTCCAGACCGATGTACTTGTACTCGGTCATAAACAGGCCAATGACGAAGCTGGTCAAATCCTGCTGTACGCTGGTGGGATTGACGGGCAGCACGATGGTGTAGTTGCCATCGGCATCTCTGGTCAGAACAACCGCACCGTTCATGCTGTCCACCAGCTTGATGAGGTTGGCCTCGGTCAGGTTGACGGTCTCCTTGGTGATGAGCAGATTGCCCTCAGCCAAAGCCTTGAACTGTGCCAGCGTCAGAGTATGTGTACCTGCGCTGTAAAGCGTTCCATTGATGTAGTATCTGTTCTGGAAGCCGGGGGTAGTGCTGGGAGCCAGAACGATGTCGCGGTCAGTGTAGGTAACCTCACCGATGACCTCACTGTCTACCTTAACCTCGTAGCTCTTCAGTTCCCAGCCTGCATTCAGCTGCAGGTCGTTACCGACGATAACATCACCGTCGAAGCTGTAAGAACCAATATAGAACAGAGCGATCTCATCGGACAGGCCCAAAGACTTGGCCATATCGTCAGCCCACTTAACCAGCTCAGCATAGGAGAGCGTATCGCCGAATTCCACGATCTTGGATTCGGTCTTCTCCACACCGCCGAAGTTGACGGTCATAGAAACAGTACGCTTACTGGGACCGGGCTGCTCAACAGAAGCGACCCAAACCAGCTCGGAGGGAGCTACGGTGTAGTAGGTCAGCTCGGTGTCACCGGCAGCTGCCAGAGCATTCAGCAGAGTGCTCAGATAGGAGCTGGAAACATCGATCAGATCCTTGTTGACGCAGTGCTCAGGATCAGCCAGAGCTGCTGCATCGTTCAGTACCTTCTGAATCAGCTCGAAGGTAGCCATATAGGACTCAGGGATCAGCGCAATGAAGCCGGCATCGGAAACCAGTTCCTTCATGATGTCA